>JACJYL010000001.1:920357-1227142 GCA_020636105.1 Lewinellaceae bacterium | reverse complement strand
CACTCCTGAGTTTTACCGGCGAGACGGTGAAGAGATCAATAAATCAGGATTTGGTTACCTGGCCTCTTACCTGGGAAAATACAGGGCGCTGATCATACAGTTGGCGGCCGGATTGCTTGTGGGCAGCGTAGTTCAGCTCATATTTCCCTTCCTCATCAAATCCCTTGTAGATGTAGGGATTTTCAAAGTAGACTTTTCATTTGTGTCCCTGGTCATCCTGGCGCAGTTTCTTTTATTCATCACCCAATTGGGCGTGGAATCTTTTCGACGGTGGATATTACTGCATATCGGTGTCCGGGTGAATATGAGCCTGATCAGTGATTTTTTGATCAAACTCACCAAACTTCCCATTCGTTTTTTCGATTCCAAGATGACCGGCGACCTGATGCAACGAATTGCCGACCACGAGCGGGTACAGCGATTTCTGACTTCCACCAGCCTGGTTTCTGTCTTTTCCTTGTTCAATTTTTTAACCTTCCTCATTGTGCTTTTTGTCTGGGATACCGTCGTTTTTGGCGTTTTCCTCCTGGGTACCCTTATGAACCTCGCCTGGGTGATTATTTCACAACAAAGGCGAAGGGAACTGGATTATAAGCGATTTGACCAATCCTCTGAATCACAAGGACAACTGATCGAATTGATCAATGGGATGCAGGAGGTGAAATTGCATAATGCAGAAAAACAAAAACGATGGGCCTGGGAACGCAATCAGGCAAGGTTGTTCCGAACCGGAATTGCTTCCTTAACCATTGAACAATGGCAGCAGACCGGCGCCCGGTTTATCAACGAGACTAAAAATATTCTGATCACCTTTATTGTCGTTTTAGGGGTGTTGAAAGGGAACATGTCCCTTGGAATGTTGGTGGCCATTCAATATATCATTGCCCAGTTGAACACTCCCCTCAACCAATTTGTCGTTTTCATTGGAACGCTCCAGGAGGCTAAAATCAGCCTCGAGCGCATGAATGAAATCCATACCAAAGAGGATGAAGAAAAAATAGAGGAAAAAATTACCATTTTGCCGGAAACAGGCGACCTCAAATTCGAAAATGTTTCCTTCCAATATAATGGGCCTCAATCGCAAATGGTCCTCAATAATGTCGATTTTACCATTCCTAAAGGAGAAACAACCGCAATTGTCGGGGCCAGCGGTAGCGGTAAAACCACTGTGTTGAAATTATTGCTCAACTTTTATCAACCTACGGAGGGGACGATCAGGGTTGGGGATATCAACCTCAGTAATGTATACAGTAGTCTTTGGCGGAGCAAATGTGGCGTAGTTATGCAGGATGGGTATATTTTCAATGATACCATTGCCAAGAATATCGCCCTTGGAGATGATATCGTTGATAAATTAATGTTGCTAAAAGCCGTTAAAGTTGCTAATATTCAGACTTTTATAGAAACGCTTCCACTGGGATACAATACTAAAATCGGACAGGAAGGATTAGGATTGAGCCAGGGACAAAAACAACGTATTCTTATTGCCAGAGCGGTTTATAAAAATCCTGATTATATTTTCTTTGATGAAGCAACCTCTTCCCTCGACGCTTATAATGAATTGATCGTGATGGAAGGCCTGGAAGAGTTTTTTGCAGGACGTACGGTAGTGGTAGTGGCACACAGACTGAGTACGGTTAAAAAAGCAGATAACATTATTGTGATCGATGGGGGCGAAATTGTGGAACAGGGTACGCACGAAGAACTCTCTTATTTACGGGGTACGTATTATCATTTGGTGAAAAACCAGTTGGAACTTGGGGCATAAGCAAGTGCTCAAAAGAAATTAGGAATAAAGTGATCAACCAATAAATTTTTGCAAGATGTTAGAAATTATTGCGGCAGTTTTCCTTGGGAAGGAAATTAAAAAAATTGTCGAAGCTAAAGGATTAAAAGCCACGAAATACATTGTTATTATGGTGGCATTGTGGCTTGGCTTGGAGATTACCGGGTCAGTAATAGGGGCCATGATTTACGGAGAGGGGGGGATGTTGTACCTGTTTGCCCTTTTAGGAGCGGCGTTAGGTGCCTATATTAGTTATACGATTGCAGTAAATGCGCCTGCTGCAGTGAATGAATCGAATGATGTTTTGGATTCCGAGGATATTCTCGATGCCGAGTTGTGATTCATTTTCACGTAGAAAAAAATATTATCAATGGCTTCAGATATAGAAATACGGAGTGATGAGGTGCAGGAAATCCTGGGGACTCCTCCCGGCTGGCTGGTTCGCTGGGGGACAATACTTGGTTTGCTGGCCCTGTTGATGTTGGGGTGGGGGAGTTATTTCTACAGGTATCCCGATGTGGTGCGGACGGATATCGTCGTATCCTCTAAAGAACCGCCGAGGAAACTCGTTACCGAAAAATCCGGGTTCATTGATGAAGTTTTGATTAAAAACGAAGATACCGTCAAAGCCAGCCAGGTGCTGATGGTCTTAAAGAGCAAAGCGCAGTTTGAAGATGTACTCAGCCTCGAAGACCAGATGCTCAGCGTTAAAAACACCGAAGATTCTTCGTTACTGGCTTTTAAACCGCCAAAAGACCTATTGCTTGGCGAAGTCCAGGATTTATTTTATGCTTTTGTTGAAAAACAAGAGGCGTTGAACCATTCGGGAAGGTCCAGGTTAGAGGATTTGAGTATCAGTCAGTTGCGAAAACAAATCTCCAAGGCTGAAAGCAGTATTGAATTCGAGAAAAGAAGAAAGGAAAACCTCACCAAAGAGCATAATCTCGTCAATGAACGTTACATCCGGGAGCAAAACCTACTGCAGGAAAAACTAAGCACCGTGGCAAGAGTCCGTCAATTACAGGAAGAATTACTTTCCCTGGACCGTCTTATTCAAAGTGCTGAATCCAATATTAAAAGTAAGGAATTCGAAATCAGCATTTTAAGGAAAGAAATAAGTACTTACCAAACCGGCTCCGAAATCAATAGCAGCACAGCCTCATCAGAATTGAAGGAAACTTTCCTTAAACTACAACGAGGCATTGAGGACTGGCGAAAGGAATTCCTGATCGTCTCTCCCATGGACGGAGTCGTTTTGATTACCAATCAAACCCTGGGCAAGGATCAATATATTCCAAATGAAACAGAACTGGCCGTAGTTTTGCCCATCAAGGAAGATGGCATTATCGGCAGGGTGAAACTCGGGCTCGACGGGTCAGGAAAGGTGAAAACAGGGCAAAGAGTGGTGGTGAAGTTTAAAAGTTACCCGTTTGAAGCTTTTGGAGCCGTCATCGGGGAGGTCATCTACAAGGGCAAGGTGCCTCACAATAACAGCGTCCCCGCAGAAATTTCCTTTCCTAACGGCCTGGTTACTACTACGAACAGGACCATCGAACCCAGCCCCGAAATGACGGGAACCGCAGAAATCATCACCGAAAAGAAACGATTCATCGAATGGATTTTTGAAAATTTTAGAAAAACGGTCATGTGATATTGTCGAATGGGGATAGTTTTTCCTTGTTTAATGTTTGGTGTTTCAGATTGTCTCAAAATAGTTCAAATTGTTCCAATGGTTCAAATTGTTCCAGGTTGATTGAAGCAAAATTCTCTGACGACAGGCCGCACTGCGTAAACGAGGATCTCCTTCAATCTTCATCGTCAAATACAAGGGGTGCTGCACCGGCAACGGACTTCCGACATGCTCAAAACTCATACTTTACCTGGGCACTCAAGGCGGTTCGGGTTTGGCCATTAATTTCTTCCAGCCCGCCGCCAATGGAAGTTTGATCCGACCAGAAGGTGCGTTCCAATCTCGCTTCAAGGGTAAGGTTGCGAATACCACGGTATCGAACGTTTAAGTAATACCTCGATCCGCGGTGGTAATAAGGAGGGATGGAAAAGGTGTAGAGCAGGTTATTTTCGTAGGAATAATACCTGGCATCAAATCCGTCAGTATCCATCAATACGAATCGTGCCGAAAAAGATATTGGAAATTCCAGTGATTTGTAAATAACATCCTGGTAGAGTACTACCCCGGTACTTTTAGGCTCCTGCTGATTGTCATAAAATCCCATGTCCAAGCGGCTTCGGATGGTGAGGGCTTTGTTGATGTTATAACTGAAATGCAGCCGGGTTTGAAAAGTCCGGGTTTCAGGTACGATTTTGGTTTTGGTTTCTTCCAGGGTAAAATTCTTTTCTTTGGTTTCATCTTTCACTTCTACGTAAACTTCGAATTTACGTTTTGCCCACCAGGTAATCCTGGCCCGGTATTCATGTCCGCGGGAGGGCGCATTGGCTAAAAAACGCAGCCACGGATGATACCATCGGTCAAAATATCCGGAAATTTTCCAGTTTTTATGAGGACGAACCTCCATACCGAGATACAAACCGGTTTCGTTTTTTCCTCCTCTTGTTTCTCCAAAAGGATTGGCTTCCAAAACCTGGTAATCCCGGGGGTAATAACGGTGTAAAACAGCAAAATCCACCTTGGGGGTGAGGCCGATTAATACGCCGTTTAAAGTGGCCGGGGTTCCGTTGTCACTGATCGCCGTTTCCCCGAAAAAACTGAGGTTACGGATCAGGAAACCATAATCCAGGCTGGCATTGAGCAGTTGCTTTCCCCGGAAATCAAATTGATTGTACGGTTTATAATCTTTTTCAACGGGATTACTGAATCTGTTGTACAACACATTTAAGGCCACATGGCGGTTGCCTTTTCGATATCTTGCACTGGCGCCCGTAGCATATTGTCGGGTGATATTTTTGTTTTCAATCTCAGTAGCGGTGCGATGAAGACCTGTGGTGCCTAGTGAGGCAATGACGGCCAGGGTTGGGTCAACGAGAAAGGTGTCCACCTGATCGACAAAACTGGCATCCCTGTTGCGAATCGAAGCAAAAGCCGTGAGGTCGATGTTTTTGGTAATCCCTATGGTGGCAGCGGCACCCCTCATGAAAAGAGCTTCATTAACGGAGGTGTAGGGACGGATCACTCTGCCTCCCTTCCTGATGTTGGTGACCTGGGTGCTTTTACCGGAGCTGAATCCGGAATACAGGATCAATCCTTGTCCAAGGCTGATACTATAATCCCCCAGGGCCAGAGCTTTGATGCGTTGATTGTAATCGCGGAGATAAAAATGGGCCGTGTAATAATCGAAACCTTTTTTATTGGCACCCGAAAAAAATTCTTCCCCCCGGTCTTTTTCGGCCGTAAAGCCATAACTCAGCCTATTGCCATAGGAATGTTTAAAACGCATATACAACTGATTGGGATCGCCGAGATAACGGCTGGCGGTTTCGCCCTCCTCAAGCGGGCTGTATCCTTTTTGTTGTTCCAGTATCCGAAACCATCGGAAGTACAGTTCGTTTTTTCCCGTGGAGACCATCTGTTTGAGCGACAAATTGTAGTCATAGGTATCTCCCCCCACGGTCACAAAGGGCAATAATCGTCGTATAGAAGGAAGGTCAAAACCCGGAATGGCCTGTAATTCATAAATGGAAAGTAAGGGGCCGATCTCGGTGCGGTAACGAATGAGTTCATCCACCTGAATGTTGGTGAGCAAAATCATTTCCTGAAGGGTATATTCATCGGCCGTATTCAGGTTTAGTGGCGACCTGAGATATACTTCAAGTTCTTCAAGGATGGTGTTGAAGTCAAAATCTTCCTCTTCCGTTTCCGCCAGATAGTCTTCAATAATTTGTTGCAGTTCCGAAGGCGTTTCAGGCGGAAGCGTATCAATTTGAGCGATAAGTCCCATCGGGAAAAAGAGTAAGATAAACCAATACCTTTTCATTCAATTATGTTCATTTTTTTTGCTTAACCAGGTAGCTCGTTTTTGGACTCAGCGCCGTGTAACGAAAGATTAATTATATTTTTTAATTAAGGAAATTTAATTTTTAAAAAGCCATCCATCACCCTGTGCTTTAGCCTGCCTGACGCCGCAGGAAGGCAGGCTAAAGGAAATAAAAAAAAACTACAGGGCTTTCAGCCCTTTCTCATGATCGTTTATTGGTAAGGCCTAAAGGCCTGGGGTTCTTGATGATATTTTACCCAGCGCTAAAGCACTGGGCAATCGAAAATAGCGCTAAAGCACTGGGCAATCGAAAATAGCGCTAAAGCACCTGGCAATCGAAATTTTATTTAAAGCCATTATTTTTGTTACACGGTACTCCGCGGATTTAAATAAATTTCAAAATATATTCCCTCGTCCACCTTCTTTCTTCGACTATTTTTTCTTCTTTCTCTTGCTTTTCTTTTTCTCTTTCAGTCTCGCCCGGCGTTTCTCCTGGGCCCGGTTTACTTTCAGGTTTTTTGCTTTTTTATCGTGGAATGCTCCTTTTGAATTTTTCAGGGAAGGCGCCTTGAGGTAATGCTTATCTCCTCCGATGGGAATTTTTTCTTCCGGGAGGAGTTCATCGGAGATAACGAGATCTTCCGGCAGGCTTTCAAGAGTGATCGTCCTGTCCATGAGGGCTTCAATTTCTACTTGATATTCCTGTTCTCTATCGGAAATAAAACTGATGGCCATACCGTCGCGGTCTGCACGCCCGGTTCTTCCGATTCTATGGATGTAATCGACCGCCACTTCGGGCATGTCAAAATTCAATACATGAGAAACATCGGAAATATCCAGTCCGCGCGCCATGATGTCGGTGGCGATAAGAATCCGGTATTTTCCTTCATGAAAACTGTTGAGGGAGTTGATCCTGAAATTCTGTGATTTATTGGAATGGATGACGCCAATTTGTTCGGGAAACTGTTCCGACAATTGTTCCTCGAGCCGGTCGGCCTGCCTTTTGCTTCCTGTGAAGATGAGCACTTTGTTCATCGTCTCATCCCGCTCCAGCAAAAGCCTTAACAGGTTCACTTTGGTGAAAAAATTGGGTACATGATAACCCCGCTGTATGATTTTTTCCAAGGGCGTTCCGTGGGGAACGATCTCTATCTTTTCCGGGGCTTCAAAATAATCAGTAATCAGTTTTTCAATTTCTTCAGTAAGGGTAGCCGAAAACATGATGTTTTGCCTTTTTTGGGGAAGTAATTCAAAAATGCGTTCCAGCTGGGGTCTGAATCCCAGGTTCAGCATTTCGTCCACCTCATCGATGACGAGTTTGCGGACAGAACGCAGTTTCAGTGCCCCGCTCAGGGCTAGGTCGCGGAGCCGGCCCGGGGTGGCAATTAAAATATCCAGGCCATTCATGACCACTTGTTTCTGGGTATTGATATTGGTGCCGCCATAAACTCCGGCCACCCGTAAATTCATATAAGTGGTCAGTTTTTCCACTTCTTCCACCTGTTGCAATACCAGTTCCCGCGTAGGCACGAGGATTAGAATGCGTGGATCCCTTTCATTGGAAAAGTTATGCAGCCGCAATAAGGGCAATAAATAGGCAAAAGTTTTACCCGTTCCTGTTTGGGCAACACCCACTATATCCTTTCCCGACATGATCACGGAAAAGGCTTCTCTTTGAATCGGCGTAGGATTTTCATACTCCAGGTCACTCAGCGCATTCCAAAGGGCTTTATTCAAATTCAGTTCTTCAAAAGTCATATCTCCTCAAATTTAGGTGCAATTTTACGGAAAATTTTGCTTAGGACACCTATACTCTCTTTTTTAGCGGCCCTTTTCCCGCTGATGACTTCCACTAATCTACCTTTTTCCAGACAGGAAACCTTCCCGGAGTGTAAGGTGCCCCGGCATCTTCCAATGATTTTTCCAGGGTTGAAATTCTATCGTTTATTTCCTTTAAGGAGGACAAAATTTGTTCAAAGCCCCCGGAAGCTTCTGTATAAGCTCTTTCAAAAGTGGCCGTTTGTCCGGAAGTAGTACTCCATAAAGCAGAAGTGATCAGATCAATTTTATTTTTTAAAGAGGTACGGTCCGCCCCTTCATATCTGGATAGCAAAGGATCGCCA
Source organism: Lewinellaceae bacterium (assembly GCA_020636105.1). Taxonomy (NCBI): domain Bacteria; kingdom Pseudomonadati; phylum Bacteroidota; class Saprospiria; order Saprospirales; family Lewinellaceae; species Lewinellaceae bacterium. The sequence goes on along the minus strand of JACJYL010000001.1, from coordinate 1,219,283 downwards.
TTCAGCTTTTGGTTCAGCTCCTTTAGCCCGTCTTTGATGGCGTAATAATTCGTGTACCAGGATTCCTGCATGGCCGGAACGTTCATGATGGCCTGTTCCAGGTAAGGCAATTGACCCTTTATTTGTCCCATGTGGGCATCGGCAGCTGAAACGGCCCTGGACAAAGAAGCCACTTTTTTATTAAACTGTTCAAGTGATTGCTGGTCTTCAGCAGGAAGGCTTGTAATGTTCAAAGGTTTACATTTAAAAGACCGTGGTTTTACCAGTTCAGTCATTTTGCCATCTTCATATCGGGAAAGGGAAACCTGGTAGGTCCCCGGGGTAACCATGTATCCGAGGTCAGGGCTGTTCCAGGGAACGGAGTTATCAAAAGGCGTTAAAGAAACCGGGACCACCGGACTATACCTGAAATCCCAAACCACCCGCTGAATGCCTTTGGCAATGGGCTGTTTTATTTTTCGCACGAGATGCCCTTCCTCATCGGTTATGGTAAACAAAAGGAAGGTTTCAGGCTCATCATTTTCCTTTTTCAGGGTTTCGTAATCAGGATATTTTATGTCTTTTCCTGCTTTGCGATTTTCCTGCTCCATTTCCTGGCGCTGTTCCTTCCGTGTTTTTGGTTTGTCTTTGATATAATAATTGATAACGACCCCCACTTCCGGGTTGGGCGTGGCAAAATAACTGCCTCCCTGGAACCCAACTCCGGGGAATCCAAACGGATCGGCCTGTATAAACATCAGCCCGTCCTGGATTGGAAAAATGGCCGCTTCTTTTTCGGCGAGTTCAGGATTTACCTCACGCAAAGGGGAATAATCGTCCAGAATATAAACGCCTCTCCCGTAGGTGGACACCACCAGATCATCTTCATCTCTTTGAATATCGAGATCCATCACCGTTTCCGTGGGAATCCCTGAATCCAGTTGGACCCAATAAGGCTCCTTTGTCGTGGAAACATAAACGCCAAACATGGTTCCAACGAACAAAAGGTCGGGATTGATATGATCTTCACCAACGGTAAAAGTACTTCCGCGTTCAGGCAGATTGGCGCTGATGTTTATCCAGCTGGCACCTCCATCGGTCGTTTTGTATAAAAAAGGTTTGAAATCCCCGGCGAAAAAGTTGTTGCAGGCGGCATAAGCCACCATTTTATTGTGATTGGAGGCGACGATATGGTGAATCCTGGCCTGCTCGGGAAGTCCTGCTGCCCGGCCTTTGTTCCAGGTTTTTCCACCGTCATGCGTGTAATGGATCAACCCGTCTGCCGAGCCGACAAACAGGAAGTTTTCATCCAAAGGAGATTCAGCGATGGTGACAATACTTGCCATGGACCGTTTGGAGGCTAATTCGTCGATGCTCCAGCTTCGTCCCATCAGTTTGTGCATTTCTTTGGGAATGCCCCGGGTAAGGTCCGGGCTGATTTCCTTCCAGGTGCTGCCCTGGTCATCTGATCTAAGCAATTTATTGCCACCGTGATAAAGGCGCTTATGGTCATGGCTGGAGATTAATAAGGCGGCATCCCAGTCGAAACGATAGGAAGTGTCGCCCACTTCATAGGCCTTGATGTAAAGTCTTTCTCCGCTTTTTTTGTCATAACGAGCAAGGGCGCCAAATTGAGCCTGGGAATACACAATATTGGGATCAGCCCAGTCCACCTGCGTTTCGAATCCGTCGCCACCGAGGGTGAAGTACCAGTCGGCATTGGTGATCCCTCCTGAGTTGATGGTCCTGGAGGGGCCGCCTAGGCTGTTGTTGTCCTGGGTGCCGATGTAAACGTTGTAAAAAGGTTTGGCATGATCGGCTGTCACCTTATAGACTTCGGCCAGGGGCAGGTTGGCTTTAAAATCCCAGTTTTTGCCGGTGTCGAAGGTTTCATAAACGCCTCCGTCACATCCGGACAACATGTGCCTGTTATCCTGAGGATCGATCCAGAGGGTATGGTTGTCCACGTGTTTTTTGTCTTCGCCAAGATTTGACCACGACTTCCCTCCGTCAGTGCTCACCTGGTTGAAAACGTCCATGGCGTAAAGTTTATTAACGTCTTTGGTATCGCAAAAGAGTTTTTGCATGTAAAAGGGATAGGAGGTATTATAACTACTCTGTTTGCTCCAGCTGGCGCCCTGGTCCGTGCTTTTATAAAGTCCGCTGCCTTCCTTGGCGTGAACCACGGCATACAATACATCGGGTGCAGCAGGAGAGATGGCCATGCCGATACGACCTACGTTCTCCTGAGGTAAACCGCCTTTTAGCCTTTTCCAGGTTTTTCCTCCATCAGTGGTTTTGTAAATAGCACTTTCATCGCCCCCGGAAATGGTGGTATAAAGGTAACGCTGCCGCTGATGAGCAACCGTGTACAGCACGTCAGGATTACGCGGATCCATATGGATTTCCCAGCAACCCGTATAATCGCTGATGTTGAGTACATGTTCCCAGGTCTCGCCCCCGTCGGTCGTTTTGTAAACACCCCTTTCCCCTCCGGAGGTTCGGTGAGGGCCGTAGGCGGCGACCCATACAATGTTGGAATTATCCGGATGCACAATGATCCCGCCAATGTGCTGAGATTCTTTTAACCCCTTGTTCACCCATGACTTACCGCCATCCTCGCTTTTATAGATGCCGTCTCCCGGAATGACATTTGAATGGGCGTTGTTTTCTCCTGTTCCTACCCAAACCACATTAGGATTGTTAGGGTCGATCGTTACGGCGCCCATGGCGAAGGAGGATTGATGGTCGAAAACAGGAGAGAAGGTAACGCCTGCATTGGTGGTCTTCCACAAAGAGCCATGGGCGGAGGCCACGTAATATTCGCTATGATCCAACGGATTGACATCAATATCGATGACCCTTCCGCTGGTGACAGCAGGGCCGATGCTTCGGAAAGATAACCCGGGGTGGGGAATCTTTTTCAGCGAAAAAGTATCCTTTTTTTCAGTGGAGGCTTTTTCATCTTTGCCTTTTTTCCCTTTCCCTTGTGCGTAGATAAAATCAGGGTAAATAAAAAGGGCGACGAGCAGGAGGAAGGACATAAATCGAGTCATAGGTTGGTAGATTTTGTTAGGGTAGTAAATCTAAAAAAATCCTGGCAGGAATTTAAACTCAGATCAATGAATTATTTTGAAACAAGTCATTATCCTTTTAGAGAGAATCATTAATTAAAAATAAAAATCATGATATGTGCCCTCAAACGAAGTTATTTCAATTGCCAAAAACAACGCCCCTTGATACTATCCAGGAGAGGCCGAAAATATGCAAGCAGGAAAATGGAAACCCAGTTTTGTTTATTTGCGTAACATCAATCAATACTTTATAATTGGTGCAAATTGTTCTTCAATAATGGGGCAATCACAATCAAGTTCACTGATCGTGTTATTGTTCTCAATTAATTTGAAACAAATACAGAATTCCACGAAAATTTTCTCATTCTTTTTTAACCAGATTTCTCTTGTTTTTTCAATAGAAGACTTTATGGTTTGTTCAAATAAAAATCCGGATTCATTTTTAATAATCACCTCGTAATCATCCTCGGAATGATTTATTAACAGGATATCTACTTTTGCCTCAATTCTTTTTTCCCTCAAGATTCCAGGGTATTTCAAATTCCGATAAACCATTTGAAAAAAAGACTAGTCTGCTGCGCCTGCCTTCTTGCGGCTAAAGCACAGGGTGATGGATGGCTTTTTAAAAATTAAATTTCCAGGAGCAATCTGTAAAATTTCCTTATTCAAAAAATATAATTAATCTTTCGTTACAAGGTATTAAGATTTTGAAACATTTACATGTTCGAACGAATGAAAGCCTCCAACTGCCCCTTTTCCTTAAGTTTGGCCAGTTTTTCGATCTCTTTATTTTTTCCGATCGCCTTTTTATTGGATTGGTAAAAGGAAATGACACTTTCGGTACCGGCTAAATTTCCCTGGAATTTATTTTCGTAATCTTTACTTTCCAGGGCGTATTTGGTCCAGCCGCCCATAAATATCATCAGGCACTCTGCGCAATCCATATAGGGAATGATCTCCTGTTTAATTTCGATGGAAAAGGTAGGTGTACCTGTAATCCATTGAATCACAAAAGCATTGACGGCTTTGCGTTGTTCGGGGGCTTCGGTGAGTGGGGTGTTTTCAAGCCAATTGATCAGTTTGATCATATCTTCTTCATATTTGGCATAATCCTCCGGGCTTTCCAGGGTGAAATCTTTTTCTTGGGCCTTGGGGGCTGGGAATAGTTCCTGGTCAATTTGAGGATGTAATTGAGCCCCAAGATTTTTGGCTTCCTGTAGGAATGTTATGGCCTGGTCTTTTTCGTTTTTATAATAATAAATAAGGCCAACCAGGTAATAACCGTCAGCCAGGTGAGGGGAATTGGTCAACTGGTAAATATCCAGTGCTTTTTTCCCGTTTTTAAGGGCTTTTTCAAATTCACCCATCTGCAAATAAGTGTTGGCCTTTCCGAAATAGCCTTCAGGATCCTCCGGATTGATGGCAATGATATTGTCATAGGATTTTATCGCCTTTGGGTATTCTTGTTTCAGGGAGTAAACCACCGCCAGGTTTTGGTGAGCCATGAGGCCTTCCGGGTACATTTTTATCGATTGCAGGTAGTAGGATTCTGCTTTATCAAAATCGCCTAATCTTCTATAAACCAACCCGATATTATCATATGCTTCAATGTATGATTCATCCTCTTCAATGGCTTTTAGGTAATATTTTTTTGCATTTTCCAGGTCGTTTTTCCTGTCGTATTCCTGTGCCTGTGAAAAGAAATTTTGAGCTTTAGGAGATGTGGTGCCGGCGTACATTTTAGTTTCTGAAATGGTCACCAGGGTGGTTTTTTCATCTGAATCCAACGTTTCTTTTGCAGGGGGCTGCGAAAATCCGGCAGACGAAAGCATTAAAAATCCCAGAATCAGGATGTTTTGTCTTTTTTGCATTTGATACAAATTTATATTTAGCGGGGTTCCAAGGTAAATTAATTATCCACGATAAACAAAATATTGAGGGGTAAATATGGTTTATAGCCCTTCCCGAAAATACATTTTTGTTCCTGGTTTAGAAACCACGAAAAAGTTGGAGTATTTTAGGGTATTATTTATACTTTTAGGGAAGATTGGGATGAATAAAAATTTAGGACTTATGATAACAGTTACCAGCGTAAAAAGTAAAAAAGACCTCAAACGGTTTATTCATCTCCCTTTTAGCATTCATAAAGATCACAAAGAATGGCTTCCCCCCTTAATCTCTGATGAATGGAAGGTTTTTGATAAAACCCAAAACCATTCCTTTGACACCTGCGAAACGGTTTTGTTACTGGCCGAAAGGGCAGGGCAGGTGGTGGGGCGCATCATGGGCATAATAAATCCGCTTTACAATAAATCTCATGGCGAAAAAGCCGGTCGTTTTTGTTTTGTAGAATGTTATGACGATGCAGAAGTCTTTGATGCCCTGATCCAGGCTGTTGAAAATTGGGCAAAGGAAAAAGGTATGGAAAAGCTGGTTGGCCCGCTTGGTTTTTCCGATAAGGATCCACAAGGATTTCTCATAGAAGGTTTTGAGGATCCCATGACGGTAATGGTGACGAATTGTAGTTTACCTTATATGATAGACCATACGGAACGGAATGGCTATGGAAAGAAATTAGACCTGGTCCAGTACAGGATTGAAACCCCGGAAATTATTCCTGAAGTTTATAAAAGAGTGGCTGAAAGAGTTCAAAATCGCGGTTTCGACCTGGTTGCTCTCGAAAAATCAAAAGAGATGCGGCCCTATATCCAGCCGGTTTTTGACCTCATCAATGAAACATACACCGATATCTACGGTTTTGCCCCGTTGACGGAAATCGAGTCGAAGGAATTTTCTGAGCGTTTCCTTCCACTGCTGAACCCTAAATACATACAACTCGTAAAAGACAAAGAAGGCCAATTGTCTGCCTTTATGGTGGCCATGCCCAATATCAGCAAAGGGTTTAAAAAGGCCAATGGCAGGTTGTTTCCTTTCGGATTTATCCACATCCTCCGGTCTCTCAAAACAGCCAGACAGCTCGATCTTCTGCTCGGATGCGTCAAAACAAAATACCAGAATTCAGGCCTTGATGCCCTCATGGCCGTTTCCCAGCTTGAAGCCGCCCGCAAAGGCAACCTCGACATTATGGATAGTCACGTGGTCATGGAGGAAAATACCAAGATGCGGGCGATTTATGAAAGGTTGGGGGGGAATATATATAAGCGGTACCGGATTTTTGAGAAAAAATTGTTGGGCATGTAAAACTTGTATGCCAATTACGATGATAAGAAAATGCAAAAATCTCCTATTCAGGTAGTGTTATCGCCTGATCATCGGATAATGTGTACTTTTTATCCATAATAATTTTGGGATTCTCCTAATGAGGAATTTTTTTTATTCTAATTTTGTCACATTGTTATTCATTTGTTGCCATCGAACATGAAAGTTTAGGGAACAGATTAAACAGACAATGAGTAAAAAATCAAACCCCATAAAGACAAAATAATTACACCCCATAATATGGATATTTCAAACCCAATAATTTATGCCGCTCCAGTATTTATTGGATTTATAGTACTGGAAGCAAGTCTTAGCCGGTTATTTGGAGATAAAAAACTTTATGAGGCCAGGGATTTCGGAGCCAGCCTATTTATCGGGGCAGGCACTCTTGTTTTGGGTTCTCTTTTAAAGGTGATGGTGATCAGTATATTGTTTTTCTATGTTTATCAATTTTTCAACCCACTGGTAGATGGGGTCAGGATGAATATTTTCGGATATCAATCCTTTGGTTATGCCTGGTATGTCTGGTTGGCCTGCCAATTTTTGGACGATTTTTCATTTTACTGGTATCACCGGCTTAGCCATACCATTCGAATCCTCTGGGCAATGCACCTTCCCCACCATTCCTCTGATCATTTCAATTATGGAACGGGGATCCGGATTGGGTGGTTTGTGTTAATATACAAGCCAATTTTTTACCTCTGGATACTGGCCATTGGGTTCCCTTATGAAATGCTCCTCATTTGTCTGGGGATCGAAACCATTTACCAGTTCCAATTGCATACACAGTATGTTCCAAAACTGGGATTTTTGGAGAAGTTTTTGGTTACCCACTCCCAACACCAGGTTCATCATTCCAGGCATATTCCTCATCTGGATATGAATCACGGAGGTATTTTGTGCATTTTTGACAAGCTATTTGGTACGTTTTACGAATATGATCCATCCACCGATAAAGTAGAATACGGGGTACTTCATCCGCCTGATTCCTTTAATCCCTTTGTCATCCTCACCCACGAATTCAAGGATATCTGGAATGATGTAAAAAACGCTAGCAATCCACACGAAGCATTCATGTATGTATTCGGTCCTCCCGGCTGGTCTGTAGACGGCTCCCGTGAGACCTCCAAAAATTTGCAAAAGCGCTACAAAAACAATGCCTATGAAACTCAATGAAATGGAAATCAATGGTTTTGTAATCCTGGAACCGGTAGGCTCCCTTACGGATTTTATTACCGGGGTTACAGGACTTATCGTGGCTTATCTCCTGTGGAGAAACAGATCACCGGAAAGGAGTATGCAGCTTTTTACCCTGTATTTTCTGTTCACCGGTTTGGCTACCGTGTGTGCCGGCACCATCGGTCATGCTTTTTTACACTATATCAGTCCGCAATGGAAAATGGTGGGTTGGAGTTTAAGTGCTATAGGACTGTACTGTTTTGAGCGGGCTTCCTTCGAATATTTTAAAAAAGAATTGCCTCCCCGGGTCTATGATATGCTGAAAATCATCACTTTAGTTCAGTTGGTCGCGTTTTATCTGCTTTTGATTTTTCCGTCCACTCGAAGTTTCAGAGTGGTTCAGCTGAATGCGACCTTTAGTTACCTGGGCGTCATTCTGCCACTTTACCTTTACGCTCTTGTTAACTGGAAAAACAACAAATCGTGGTATGTCATTTCCGGAATATTATTTGCGGGACTGATCGCCTATGTTTACAACACTCAAATCACCATCAGCAAGTGGTTCAACCACCACTCCTTGACCCATGTACTGATGACTTGTTATGTCATATACATGTATTTTGCTGTTTTGCAACTGCATATAAAAGATAATAATGCCCAATCCGGGAAATAATAATTGTCCAGGACGAGCATTAAAATATAAAATACTGAATGTAGACTGTGGTATGTCATGAGGAACTTCAAAGAAAAAAGCACACTAAAACTGTAACTATTGAGAAGCTTCCCATTATGCAGGAAAGATTTATAAGATGAGAATAACAATCGTTTTTATTTTATATTGTCATTCAGTAGTTTTTTGTCAAAACCTGGTGCCTAATCCAAGCTTTGAAGAAATAAATGACACCATTGGTGGGTTTACAAATAATAACATTGAATTCATTAGCAAAATTAAAAATTGGACAACACCTAATGCTGCTTCTCCTGATTTGATAACTCCTGATTTTAAAGAGAAATATATTATTCCACCTGCTCCTCATTCGGGATCGAATATGATTGGTATTCAATTCAGCAAAAAGGACTGGATTGAATGTGTCGGAGTGGCTTTAACAAAAGAGTTAATACCCAATAGAACCTATTATGTTGAGTATTGGATTCGAAGATCCTTTTGTATAAGTCCAAGTAATAATGTTGATCAAAAAATGGATGACCATTTCGGAATTCTATTTTCATCAGATTTAGATTTTATAGAAACTTCTGATGGAAAAATGTTAACGGGTACTCCTCAGGTTAAAGCAGATACTCAACTCTTGATAACTTCCGGGGAATGGGTGAAAGTATCAAAATATTTTACACCAAAAAGGAAATACGATAAACTTTATATTGGTCAATTTCAAAAGGAAGGTGAAGCCCCTACTTTAAAGAAGGGGTATTACGTTATAGATGATGTTTTGGTCGAGGAATTAACGGATTACAGGGCTTTGGAAAAGGGCGCGGAATTGGCGATAGGAAGTATCATTCCATTGAATAACCTACATTTTGTATCAGGAACAACCGAACTGAAGGATATTCAATCTTATGAACTTTTAAACGATTTAACAGCATATTTAAAATTAAACCCATCAATAAGAATAAGAATTAATGGTCATACAGACTCAGAAGGAGGTAAGAAATCTAATTTGTCGCTATCTGAAAGGAGGGCAAGGTTTATAGCACAAAATATTATTCAGAATGGAATTAGTCAATACAGAATTGAGTGGAAAGGATTTGGAGAAGAATATCCAATTGCTGATAATAAAACTGACGCCGGCAGATCAAAAAACAGAAGAGTTGAATTTGAGGTTATTAAGTGATCCATAATATAGAAACACCACAACATTGAACAGATGGTCCCAAACATAGTCCGCTCCCATTAAAATGTAAAACACGGAATGTAGAATGAAAAAGGAAGTATTCCAAAGACAGGCCCAAACCCAAACGCCAACCCGCTCACTTTTTAATTTAAAATTTTACATTTTGCATTTTGCGGTTTAAAAGAGTAGCCCCGCCAGGAAACGTTTTTAAATCTTGTTTTCTCAGGTTTTCGCCTGAATCCCTTTAAATACAGGGATTTTAGCGACTACTTAAAATAATTTTTTGCCATTCGTCGGAAAAGTCGGGAACACTTTCGACAACTATTCCGACAACGCAGTTGCCGTGCGAAGTGAATACTATTTTCGTAATCACAAACAGGCGTTATGGCAAAATTACCTATTCCTAAATTCAATTTGAGGCTTGCTAAAGCCAAATCTCCAACACTGATTTCTCTTGTGTTTCGATACAAGGGAAAACGGCTCGTTTACTCCACCGGATATTCTATCCATCCGAAAGATTGGGATTTTAAAAAGCAAAGACCGCTTGCTCTGGCAAGAAGGACAGACCTTTTTTCCATCCAGCGACAGCTTGATGATCTCGCTACCCATTGCACTGATATTTTCATTGAATATAACTATGGTGCTATTGGTGTGGAGGAGTTTAAAGATCAGCTTGATCTTAGAACCGGAAAGGTCGCTGAACAAAAAGACAGTGATGAGATATCCTTTTTTGAGTTCATGGATATGGAGCTTGCAGAAATGAAAGCTACGAACATGAAGTATCACAGCTTCAAGAACTTCAAGCTTCATTCTGCCTTTATCAAAGAATTCGGTTACCAAGTATTTGGAAAAGATGGTTTTAATTTCTCGGATGTCGATTGGAGTTTAAGGGATAAGCTCGTCGATTGGTGTGCAGAAAGGAATATGCAGCTTGCTTATGGCAATAAGACTTTGAAGGTACTACGGCAGTTCATGGAACGGGCAAGGCGAAAAAAGCTGCATTCCAATACGGACTACCACGGCGTTGGTTGGACGATCTCTCCTAAAAAGGCTACCGGCCAGATTGTAACCCTTTCACCGGAGGAACTTCAATTTCTGGCCGATCTTGAACTTTCCGGGCATCTGGCAAAAATCAGGGACATATGTTTGATAGGGGCAGGCACAGGGCAGCGTTTTAGTGATTTTAGTAGGTACACCCCCGACAACTTTTATATCACGCCCAGCGGCGTTCCTATCCTTTCTTTGATCTCGGTAAAAACGGAAATACCGACAAAGGTACCTTTGAATCTATTTCCCTGGCTTATTCCGGTACTTGAACGGAATAACTACGCCACCCCAAAGATTTCCATGCAGAAATTTAATGATGGCATAAAGGAGCTTTGCAAATATGCCGGAATCAGTGAAAGGATGTTAAAGGTGAATCAATATATGGGGCGCAAGGCAAAAGTGGAAAAAGAGTTTGTCGAAAAGCATGATGTGATTTCTTCTCACACTTGCAGGCGTTCATTTGCAACGAATCTTTACCGGATGGGATATAATCTTTCTCAGATCATGCCGATGACCGGCCACGCCACCGAAACCCAGCTTCGGGTTTATATCGGAATTGACAATGAACAAAACGCTGAGGAAATCGGCCTTCAAATCATAAAAGCTGCTCAAACAGGCAATGGCAAAGCCGCCAACTTTTTGAGGGCTGTCAAATAATTTTCAAACGATAAAAAAACAGAATCATGCAAAATACACTCATCAACCAATCATTCAGTAAATCCATTGCCCGGCTGCGTTCGATCTTGCCGGTGTTGAGTTTTGGATTATTGATAGGCACCTATTTGATTTCTGCCATCATTATGGGGATTTTTCACATGGAGAAATCCCCGAATATCGGTTTTACCATTGCGGCCTTTCTGGTACCGCTTTCTATTCAAGCGGGCAGGGGAACGTTGGTGTTTTTCTTCCAACTCAACCCTGCGCGAATACAAGGCAAATATTCCTTTGGGGTAATTGCTGCCTCGGTGCTATTATTGCTTTCTCTGATAGAAGCCTATTTTGTAATGGCTCCTCATGGAGTTGGCTGGATTGTTTCCGTTTCTACCCTGATGATCGTCGGCTGGGTGATCGAGATCATGATCTTGAAGGAAACAATCTTTTCCACGCAAATGGAACTATTCCAGGACAAGGAGAAATGGGCGGAGCTAAAGGCTTTTTATCTGGCTCAGAAAGAAATGGAGAATTTCCTTCAAGGGGAAATTCCTCAAATTGAAGTGGAAACAGCTAACGAAAAAGCACTTCCACCACCTGAACCGGCGAATAAGGAAGAAAGCAAAATGCTTGCTTTGCTGTCAGAACTAAATGAGCATTTATCGGGAAAAGAAGCCCGCCCTTCACTGAACGGGACGGTGAGGGGCGGGAAAAATTGAATCCCAGGTTTTATGGAGTGGAACTCGACAAAGAGAATCCATTCCTGAAACGGAACCTTGAACGATTGGAAAAACGCTTCCAACAGCGTTTTTTGGCATCTGTTGAAAAGAAAGTAGAAAGGAAAAAGGAAGGCAAACCTGTTCATCAAACCGTGCTGAAATCCATTGAGGAAAATGAAAAAAGAATCCTCATGGTCCGGTTGCTGAAAACTGCCCTTTTGGAAGAAGCCTTCAATACTGAAATTTGATAATTGAAAACCCTTTCAACACTTTGTTGGAAGGGTTTTCTTCTGTTCTTTAATACTCCGATGGAAGTAAAAGAATCCTATCTGTCAGCCACAATGAAATTTCTTTCAATGGAAAATCCGTGAATTCCAGATGGAATGAATAAACTTCTGCTCCGTTGTCATCCATAACAGATATTTTTGCGGTGTGATCATCATTTACATCCAATTTCCAGGCCTGAAAAGTAAGTTTGCGTATCGCTGAAATAGATTGATTGCTGAAAATATAATCTATCAACCAATAGGCTCCTGCTTGTTCTGCAAGGTATTGAATACCATCGGTATAATAATAACCTGGAAATAATGGGTTTTTATACCAGTTTTCAGTTCCGTGAAATTGACTTAGTTCATTGATTAGTTTTTGGGTATCGGTCATTATTATTCTCCAATATTTAATAAAAAGGTAAAAACACCTTGTGTGCTTTATACCTTCTGCCTTCCGGCGAGGATGGGGAGTCAAACGCAATAATAAATTCGATTTAGTGGTGCGGGCGCAGGGTTTAGGAATCTAAATTTGAGCCACGGTAAGGAAGAATTTTTGTTGCAGTGCGAGAGGGGCAAGGCCCCTTAGAAGAGAAAAAATGTTAAAGTTTGGCCTTTTTCCCAACTTTAACATTTCCCCAAATGATTCCATATGGTTTCATTTGAATACAGTTCTGTGATTCAAAAACAAAAAAATCATTCCAAATGCTTTCATTTTAACACTTAATGCACTGATTTTCTGCTATTTGCATAACCGAAAGGCTTGCCATAAATTGCGGCTATTCAAGGCTTCATTCAAAAAAATAGCTGCCATGCAAAACAACAATATTATACTGCATTCGATCACTCCGGCGGAGCTAAAAGAGCTTTTGCGGGAGTTGGTGAGAGAAGAATTTGAAAACATCAATCAGGAAATGCAAAGGGTCATCGGCGAAGATGATCTGGTGAGTACCGGGACGGCTTGCAGGATTCTTGGGGTTTGTTCCAAGGTGCTACGTTATTTGGTTCAGGAGGGGCATTTTACCGTTTTCTATCACATGAAGGAAAAGCGGTACATCAGAGCTGAACTACTTGATTTCAGAAATCAGCATCGGGTTAGCAGGCTGAAAAAACTAAAAGGATAATCTGGTGATGAACATCAATAATGTACTTCCTTTCTGCCGTCCTGATTTCACTGTTGAACTTGACAAAAGTTCGTTTAAATGCTATCTTTGCAGTGAAAGAATTAAATATGCCTGTGTAAGGCGGGACGGTTTAGTACGGAAGTATATAAACTATCCTAAACGTGCTGTAAGTACGTCGCCCATAGGTTTCTTTCTTTTTTGACTTCAAAAGAGGTCTTCGATCGTAATGATTGGAGACCTCTTTTCTATTTATATAGGCTATCATGCACGATGTTTATTTTGATGAGAGCGGGGATTTAGGCTGGATTCTGGATGCTCCATATAGAGACGGAGGTTCCAGCAGGTATTTCACCATTGCGTATGTTCTCATCCCTTCAGAAAAGAGTATTCTACTCGACAGATTCATTCGCAGGTTTTACAAAAGCTATTCCATTGAAGCCAAAAGAGAATTCAAGGGAATGAATTTCAATGATGAATTCGCGGTGATTGCGGCCAAGCGCATCGTGAAATTCCTGAAAACCAATGAGGATGTCAAAATTGGTGCCATAACGGTGAAAAAGGAGGAAGTGCCGAAAATCATTGATGCCAGGAATAGCAATATCCTCTATAACTACATGGTGGCCGTGGCGCTGACACCCGTCCTGAAAACGTTAAAAAGTGTCCGAATAATTCCCGATAAAAGAAGTGTGCCAACCGGCAGCCAGAATAGCTGTCCTGATCTTTTAAAAACAAAGCTCTGGCTGGAAAATAACGCCAATGTAAAAATCACCTACTCCCCGGAGGATAGCCACCACAATAAACGGCTTATGTTTATTGATTGGGTGGCTAATTTCGTGTGGCGGAATTTTGAGGATGGGCGTGGGGAGGCGTATTTTAGAATGAAAAATTCTTGTATTGAATTCAGTTGGGTATAAATAAGGCTATATCATTCAGGTAAATCGGGTAGTTTCTCTGAATTTCGCTTTATTAGAGTTAATTTTTCAAATTCACTCATTTTTTTATCCAACTCTTGAAAGTCAATTTTAGGATTTACCTTGATTTGATATTTTCGAAACTTATCCTTTAAAAAATTCACTAGATTTTTATCGTTGTAAGCTTTAAAAACTAAATAATATAACAGTTTGGTTAGTACTGAAGCTTTTAAAACTCCATAACTGACAAAGCCAAAAATCTGGTCTAAATATTTCTTATTTGATTTTAAATTCAAATCAAGCAAAGTAAAATACAGAATAAAAAGTTGAAATTGGTTTTGATCAGATGATTTTTCTAATTCATCTATTTTTTCCTTTATTATTATTTCTAAATTAATATGTCCAACGGCGTTATAGAAAAAATCCTGTACAATTAATGGAAGCATTCCTCCTATTAACTTAAATAGTTCTTTAGGCAGGCCAAATTTTTCTTCAATTTCTTGAATGCCTTGATTCTGCGAAATTTTTATTATGTCTTCAATTAAAAGAAAGCCTAAATTACAAGTCGAATTTAAAATAAAAGAGAAAATTTCATCGTCCAGGTCCCCTTTTTGGTCATCAACCTCGATGTTCCTGAATACCCTTGACAAAATAAAAATATGAAGCTCTAATTTTTCATATTCACTTGATTGTTCGTCGAATAACCGCTTGACCTGAACCTCATCGTTGAAGTCTTCAAAGGGCAAATCAGGGTCTCCGCTTTTCTCTAATGCGGTTTCAACAATATCTTTTTTCTCATAGGATAAGGGTTCAACTTTGCTAATATCTAATTTCCCAATAGTCTCAAAAATGGATTCACTTCCTGCCTGATCAATTAAATTTTCATCGATGCTGCCTTTATTAGAAAAGGCCTTGTTTATTCTGTTAAATCTAAGTTTTGTTTTTTCATACACTTTAGATATTAATAGTTTATCTTTTTCAGGGTCGTTTTTCTCAAAGCCAGAAAGGAGGTCTAATTCATTTTTGAACGATAAATAAATATTATCCTCATTGGAAAGGACATAATCCAAAAATTCTTGATTGTGTAGCATCTCATTCGCCAAGAAATACTCAAAAACTCCGTTTAATCTAAAAGAAAAATGGGTCTGAGATATCCTTTTTAAAATTCCTCTTTCTAAAATATATTGAAGGACATCATTAGGTTCAGCATTATTCCTTTTACTTTGATCAAGAAAATCTTTAGTGTATTTTAATAGGTTTTCATAAGTTGTAGAGTAGCTGTCTTTTTCATGCTTTCTATAAAGTATTGTTGCTAATGAGCTTAAATATCTTTTGTACTTGGAAAAAGAGAGCTTATTTGTAGTGTCATAGGCAAGCTCTTTTTGCCCTAAAAGTTCTTGTACGTATAACTCGATTAATGCGGTATTATTTTGAATTTCAAAATCTTCTAATCTTCTTTTCAGGAAAATCCAAAGAAAAACTGAAACTGTCCAATAATTAAAAGGCATTTTATATTGCCTAAAAACTTTTACAAGCCTTTGAACAATAGTTTCGACAAAAGCATCAGGTTTATTAAGTGATTTTTTCACTAAAGACCTTATTTCAACTCTGGAGATTTCATGGAAATACAATTTTCTATAAGTAATTTCACCAAAATCAAAATCTTCAAAAGTCCTAATCGTGGTTTGATCAGTGACTAAAACAAAGCTACATACAGGGTATTCCAACAAAAATTCACGAATTTTTTTTGTGATTTCGTTATTTGCAGGATCGTAATTATCTAATAAAAACCTAATATGATATTTAGTTATTAAAGCGATTGATTCTCGCTTGTTTCGTTCTAGTAAATTAGATATTAAATTTAAGATATTAAGTTTTTCTGCTCGATATTTATAGTTGGACAAATCTATATAAAAAGGAATAATTTTGTCTTTGGTGAAGTTTTCTAATAATTTTATTCCGACATGAATTAGTAAAGACGATTTTCCTGATTTGTCTTTACCAAAGATTATGAAGTTTTCATCATTGTTAAAAATACTTTTAAACTTATTTTGACCAAGGAGCTTTGTTCCACTTAAGGTTTGAAGTTCTTCTACGGGTTTTTCTTTAATAACAGGGGGGGTAAAAAGTTCATGGAATTTTTTTCCTTCATCTTTATAATCAATAAATAATTCTTCACCTCTTTGATGAAAACTCTCTAGCTCCATACTAAGGGTACGCAACAATTTTATTTGTTTCCTTTTTTCAGTTCCTTTAGGTAGGGAATATTGTCCATTCTCAATTTTCTCTTCAACTATACATTCATCACCATCTATCATTATTATGGCCTCATTAGATATTTTTTTTGTTATAAAATCAAAACTATGATAAATATAATCGGAGCCATTTGACAGATTAAGACCAGAAAAACTTTGATAAATTCCTTCATCACTAATTAATTTCTTATTTGTGGTGCCTAGATAATCAGCTCCTAAAAAAATCATATCAAAACTCGAATAGATAACACTTTCAAGTTCTTTCCTATTAAAGGGTTTAAAAGAAGAAAGCGGTTGATTTGAAAGAAGAATTTTCAGATCAGTGCCATTTATTTCGTCCAAAGACTGTTCTAAAAATTCAACAGGAAATACAAACTGATCCGAACCTTCTTTTTGAATACTCCAGACGCTATTAATACAAACTATACCAATTGTTTTATCACCTACAAATCTTTTATGACTGGAATAAAGCTCATTTGTTTTATCCTTTTCATTATATGAATCATATACAATTGAACGGAAATTATCTGACATTTTGCAACTGGCGAAAAATTGTTCTGTAAACCTTGTAAAATTAAAAAGATCTTCATTAGTTCTCATTTTGTTGAGACTATCGTGAACTGCTGGCAATATTTTAGATTCATCTAAATCTTTTGAACCAGGACAGAAAAGAATATTCTCAGGAGAAACTTTTGTTGTTTGACATATTTTTTGGACGAATTCATGGTAATCTTGTTTAAATTCTTTTGGGTTCCCTGATGATTTGGTTATATTTCCAGTGCAAAAAACAAAATCAATTTTTCCATTGTCAGAAAATAATTTTTCGTGAATCGTTGAAAAATCTAATGTGTTCGCATTAATATCTGATAGTTGTAAAAAGTTCACTTTATTATTGTTATTGACTTCCTCAAATGGACGCCAATTAAAAGATTCTTGTCCGTCATCAATTAATACCCATTGATAAGACGTATCCTTTATATCTTTTGTAATAACTTGTAACTCTCCTTTTGCTTCAAAAAAGGATTCTTTAATTGAAGCTCCTAAAATTAATGATTTATAGAATGCTTTTGTAAAAACTAGTGCGTCCTCTTCATCAACTTTTTCAGTTGTAGCAATGACGTTTTTGACTCCTCGCTTTTTTAATTCTAATCCTAATTTTTCGGTATTGCACCCATTTAAAAAGACTAATTGAAGTCCTCCATTTTGATTGCCAAATAGGTCGATTATTGAATTTGTACCTACTTCTTTTGGATATTCACCATTGATTTCTTCTAAAAAAATTGATTCATGATCAGCATGTCCAGAAAAATGAAAAATATCTATTTTACCTCTATGCTTTTGAAGGTTCTCAAAAAGAGCTTCTACTGTTAAAGGATTTTCTCTAATAACATGACATTTTCCTCTATTTCTTACTTGGTCTAGGTGTTTATCTATTGCTCCCTCTTCTTCTAACAAAGTTTCAAGGTGCCCTCCGTTATCAGAGTAATCATTTGCAAAACCAATAAAAATAGTAATCTTACCTTCAATCATTTGTAATTATCTTATTGACTAATAACCCGAGACATTAATAAAAGGCATAAATTTATGTATTTTAGAAATGTCCCAGAAAGGGATGAATTCATAGAAATTTTGCCTGAAATATTACAAAAAAAATTTCAAAGTTTCATTCTATTCAATCAGTTTAAACGTAAAAATGATTGTTTTGTTTCAAATTTTTTCCAACCCGCCGCAGGCGGGTTCGCGCGACCATATACGCAAATAATGAATTTTTTTCCCCACCCCTGAAAAGAAAAAATAGGTGAAACCTCCCACAGTTCCACCCATCTAAAAAAGTACGGTTAATCCTTGTAAACCCGTTTTACATTCAAAATATAATCAACGGCCTTTTGTGCTTTGGCTGCTGCTTTAAAAATCAGCTTTTTATCAGATTTCAAAATCTTTAACCAGCCTTCAAGATATGCGGCGCTGTTTTCGGTTAAATCATCCGTATTGATGCCCGTATGAGCGGCAAGGAATGAAGCCCCCATTTCAGCAATTAATTCCTCCTTGGAATATTGCTTTCTGTCGCTGGTGGTCAATTCCGTTATGCCCTTTCTTGCCAGTCTGGAAGCGTGGCCGGTGGAGTGGGTCAACTCATGAAAAAGGGTTGAATAATATTCTTCGGGTGTATCAAATTGTGCAATATCAGGCATATTTAATTTATCGGACATTGGCGCATAATAGGCGCGGTTTGCATCCTGAAAAACAAACTCCGGCGGGTTGGGCATATTGTTTTTAACTGCCTCGCACCTTTCAATTCTTTCATGTTCTTTTAGCTCCACTTCAGGAATTTCAATTTCGATGCCTTCCACATCCTGAATATTGAAAACGGGGTAATACTTCAAAAAAGAAATGCGTTGCGGTTCTCCGCCCATTTCACAAAGTGCGCTGTACTGGTCGGGGCTGATCGTTTGCCCTTGTTCATCTTTATAGTAGGTTTTATAAAAGAATACCATTTCCGATTTAGCTCCTTTTTTAATCTTCCCGCTTTTGGCTTTAATCTGTTTAAAGCTCATAAAATAGGGAATCGGGTGTTCGGTGAGGTTCATCAAAAAAGCATTTATTCCGCTGTAAACGTGACCGGTGGCATAATTGCGGGCAAGGCCGTATTTACTCCACGGACTGCGCCAGGGGGCAACGCCCTTTTCAAGTAATGCAATCATTTTGTTAGTTACTGTTTCGTATAAATCTATTTTAGTTGTTTTAGTCATTGTTCTAATATTTTAAATTGTTAATGAAGTGTTTTAACCTTCTGCCTTTTCGGCGAGAAATGGGGTAACAATGGCAATGGGGAGGGGAATCACCCGTTTGCAGGAGTTCGCGAACCTCCGAAAACAGGGGAAACCCCTTGCGAGCGTGAGGGCGAAGCCCTTAGTACATTTCCCCCTCATCGGCAAAGGAGTAGTAACCGCCGTCAGGGGCTAAAATGAGGTGATCTAATACCGGGATTTCCAGAAATTTTCCGGCCTGAATGAGATTGCGCGTTAAATTCTTGTCAGCCTTGGAGGGCTTTAAATTTCCGCTGGGGTGATTATGTGCCAGAATAATTGAGGCAGCACGGCCTTTTAAAGCGGCTGCAAAGATCATTTTCGGGTCAACTACTGTGCCGGTCAAACCGCCCTGAGAAACCAGATAGCGCCCCATTACACGGTTTCCTCGATCTAACAGAAGAATATAAAATTCTTCGTACAGGCTTATGGTGCCTTCATCCCAATTAGCGGCTAAGACTTCGTAAGCATCAAAAGAACTTTTTAGCTGTGGTCTGTCTTTGGCATTTACTTTGTTGTAATAAACCAGTTTTACTTCGGTGACTTGCGTCGGAATTTGATAAGTCATGTCTGCTGAATTTTTGAAATTTTTAATAAGGAAAACTCCCTTTATCCGGGAGTGCGAGGGAAGGTTGGAGAGGCTTTGCAGCCCGTTTGTTATCCAAACTCTTAATTGAGGTTTCCTCCCTTTTTGCGGAACTTTGTAACTGGACAGCGGACATGAGGACAAGGATTATCCACTATTATTTGTGGCCTTGCGTCCAAAAAATCGGGGAGAAAGCACCCAAAGGGTCGTTCCTTGCCGCAGTGGGAGCCAACAGTACATTAGTGGAGGAAAAAAGGGCAGGATGATACCGAAATGAGATTTGGATGAAGGGCGAAAAAGGCAATGATCACCTTGCCCCGGACGTACCCAATCCATCACCCGATTCTACCCCTGGTGCCTGAATTGGTATGTATTTTTGAATGGAAATCGTGACAATTTAGGGGGTGGATGAGGGGGAGGGAAAATGTGAGCGCTTTGGAAAACAACATTTTCACACCATATCCTGAAAATTGATTATCTTTATATATTAAAATTATTAAGATGGCAGGAGAAAAATCTGTTCTGTCTGGTGAAGATGGACAAAAAATAACCTCAAGACTTTTGCGACTTTGTGGCTGGAATATTTCTGAGCACATAGATTTCCCTTGTTTTTCGAATGAAAAACACAAACCCCCTAAAAATAAAGGAGGAAGGAGAGAACATAGTGTCGATGGAATTAATGTTTATTACAGCCCTTTAAACCTATCTGTTACAAAACTTATTCTTATATCTTCTAAGCACCACGCAGATAGCTATCCTTCAACTTCTAAGAACAAAATCTATAATGCTATTAAAGAGCATGCTCAATGTCTTGATTGTGCTAGGGTAAGCCCTAAGATAAAGGATGATTATCTTGATGGATTTGATTCACTTAGAGATATAGAATATGATGGATTAATTACCTTTTTCTCATCTGATATTTCTGAAAAGCATAATTCTTTCTTCTTTGAAAATTATGAATTTGTAAGTATTCCATCAGATAATTTTGACACATTATTTTTCATAGACAATAAAAGAGCAACATTCTTATATTCTGCAATATCTGAAGCAAGACAATATAGTAGTAACAGAGAAATTAGTTTTATTTATCCAGATACAGGTGCCCAAAATACAGAAGATATTTCTGTAAGTGGCAAAATACTCCCATTAGAGTTAATGTGTAGTGATGTTTTACCTATTTTGGTGGAGAAAGAAGAAAATAATCACGTGTTAATTTTCTGTAATGATCCCATCGAAAAAAAATACCTTAAAAGAATATTTTGGCTTATTCATAAACTGTCGGGGTTTGCAGCAAAAACAATCATTTTTTTCCCCGACTATGACTCAGGCAAACACAAAGGAATGGCGAATTCTGTGAAACAACAATTTCAAGAAAGTGATTATCTTAACAAAATAAGCTTAAAGAAATGGGATGATTATTCCTTTATTAAACTAAAAGATTCAGAAGGAGAATACTTGGATACAGCCCGAAATTTAGGTGTTCAGGATTTTCCCCAAAATGACCAAAATCGTATAAATGGAAAAATCAGTGATGATTATGAAAAGATATTACCTTTTGGAAGCAGAATAAAACCAATACTCGATTCTTCAATTTTAGGGGCTTCAGACCTGAAGAATTTTCTAAAAAGGAAGGGCATTTTTGTGAAATATGCAGACAAGGGACAGATTATTCCCCTTATAGCTAATATGTTACTTTCGCCAAATGAGTTAGATTACCTAAAAGGGTTATTAATTGATAAGGAAGAAAAGCCTAAGGCAATCAATAAAACGGCTCCTTTTATAGGTACGGAAAAAAAGCTCAGGGAAGTAGTTCTTGCATTGGACCCTAAAATTGTCCCTTTATCAGGAAACTGTAAACATTTAAAACAGCCTACTTTTATTCCAAAAGGGGATAACCGCTATGAATTAGAAATAAATATTGAAAGAACCAATACTACCAAGGATTTAATTAGTGGGAAAACTCGCCATGAAGGAAGGCTCACCATTTCACTCATAAATGATAAACTAAATGTCAAGGAAGAATACACTTCTACTGACACAAAAAAGTATCTTGATCAACTTTCCTCTAGTCTGAATTTTAAGCTAAAGAAGGAAGGATGCATAATCGTGGATTTAAAAGGAATTAAGTTTCGAGATTTCAAATCCAATCTTGATAGAGTTGAGTTCATGACGGGGTTTATTAATATTGATATAACGGATACCTTTTTTGAGGGACAAGTGGTCAATATCAAGTTTAAACCCGACGAATCCCTAAAAGTTATCCCTGCAGACTTGGAACCATACAGGAATAAGGTCAGGAACTTAGATATTAATGGCAGTTTGCTGGAAGAACTACCTCATATAGAGAAAGATTCATATAAAAATGCGATTCTTCTATCGAGAATAAAAATTCGGTATAATTTTCAAATTGATGGGAACAAGGGGGCGTGCATTGCTTCCATTAATTTCCCCAGCACCTTGAATGGAAAAAAAGTAGATGACAAAACTGATTTGGTAATTTCAGTTGAAGTCTTAAAGACTAGAGATTCACATATCATAACCAACAATAACAGATTACAAAACAGGTTGTCAAGGGTGTTAGATCAAATAGTTCAGAGTAAATATTTTAGTCTATACGATTTTCAGTAACAGTTAATTTACAAAGACACATCAGGGGGGTAACTGTTTGTCTTTATTCAATATTTTCACGAAGTAAATTCCATCAGTAATTCAAAGTTATTGCAGTTTAAATGAACTCAATTGCTTTTATTGAATAATTATCAGGAAAATATTTAATGTATATTTTTGTAAGGCACTCACATTCAATTTCATCTTCGTTTTGCTCCAAACAAATTAATTCATCACATACTGGGCATAAAAAATGAGTTGTTCCACAAAAATGACATTCTCCAGAAAGAATTTTTGTTCGGGTTGGAACAGAAGTATGTTGCTCAGGTAAACCAAGATTGATTTTCAATTGATAAGGGTTTTCTTCACTAACGATTTGGGTAGCCGCTATTTTGCTATCAAGGTGTCCGAAACCGCTGAAAGACTCTGAAGTTATACAATTTATTGCCATACATTCAAATTCATTTGTCTCAGCAATTTCCTCAATTATTTTTTCGTAATCTTCTATTAAAGATTTACTCAAATTTAAAGCTTTACCTAGGTTAGTTTCAAAATGAATCCTTGTACTTAATGCTTGTAAAATGTCATCGTGAAATTTTGTATGGTCATTTGGATTGCAAAACTCACTAACATTATTAGAGATAAAAATGACCTCAGAAGATGGATCTTTCACATTGAGCCTAACAAATTCGTCTGTACTAAAAAGTATCAAGGCATCCGCCATATTATTTTTTGAATTATGAAATGGGGCTTTCTTTTTGATGCTAAAATCTGTCACAAAATTTTTCACCTTAGGGGTAATTGGAATCCTGGAGGCTTTATGTGTTAAAAAGTCTTCAACTTTTTGTATATGCAGGCGGTTTTTTTCTATCAACTTTTCTAATCTTCGCCTAAAATGCTTATGTATCCTCTTTAATCGCTTAACATCGGCTCGGTTTAGATGTTTTGAAATTTTTTTTATATGTTTTTGATTATCCTCTATCTTTTGAGAATATTTATTTATTAGCACTTCAGTTGTTGCTTTATTCCTTACCCATTCCTCTATTATAATTTCATTAATTAGAACTGAAATTTTAGATTCCCTTTCAATCAATTCATTTAAGAGACGAAAATGAAATTCCTCTTGATATTTCTGAGATAAATTATGGTATCCGTTTGCGAGATAAATCCAGGTATTAGTATCTAAAATTAAATAGATCATTTATTTCATTATTTAGCAATGAAGTCATATAAAGGCATACGTCAAGTTAAAGAAAAAGATGCTTAAATAAGAGTAGAATTTTCAAACCTACACTTCCCCCATCCCCCCATCAAAGACCTCCACAAAGTCCAATATTTTCCCGATAACCCGTTCCACCAGGGTTTTGCGTTCCAGCAATTTGGGCTTGACGGTGAGGGCTTCGACAACAGTATCGCGGAGGGGCGTGCGGCCGGTGAAGAGGTAATTGTCGATGATGGTGATTAAATGATCTTTATTCAGATTCTCGTCTTCGCAGAGGGCGTTGATGGCTTTTAGCTTTTCGATGTTCCAGAACTCGGAAAATTCATCAGGGATGTCGTCCACGTCTTCAATGTGGGGCAGGTTTTCATTGATGAACTTTTCTATGAGTTCCTTCTTGCTGCGGAGTTGGGCTTCGCCGCCCAGCAGGTCAATGATGGCTTTGCGATGCTTTTCTTTTTCGTGTTCTTCGGCCTCGTGGAGCTTGCTGAGGAGCTTCAGGATATAGGACACATTGATCTCGTCGCGGTGGATCAATTCCAGCTCAAAATCTACATCCTCCAGGATGGATACTTTTTCCTTTTCGGTGCGGTTTTTGACCTTGTCGTAAATATCGAGGTATTTGCTCTTATAGTCCTCAAACTCCTGTTCTTCCATCGCCAGGTCTTCGAAGTCAAAATCAGAAAATCCGGAAAGGATGTTTTTCAGGCGCATCAGGTTTCGGAAGGCTTTTACAAATTCGAGTTCTTCTTCTTCGCTTGGCAGCTCGTTGACGCTATCCACCGTCGGGACAATCGTTTTTAGCTTATCCAGCGCTTCATTGAACTTTTTGATGTAAACCTCGTAAGGCTGCATGAAAATGATCTCCTTGGCCTCAGGATTGGAAAACAGGGCAATGGCATCGTCTGTGGCTTCCTTCAGGTTGCGGAAGCAGATGATGTTGCCGTAGGATTTTACTTCGTTCAGAATACGGTTCGTGCGGGAAAATGCCTGGATCAGGCCGTGATATTTGAGCTTTTTGTCCACGTAGAGGGTATTCACCTTTTTGGCATCAAATCCTGTCAGGAACATATTCACGACCAGCAGGATATCCACGCGGTCTTTGTCCTGGAAACTCGTTTTTTCGCGGTTCTTGATTCGCTTGGCGATGTCTTTGTAATAATTGTAATAAGCCTGGTTGTCATTGGTGGAATAGTTGGTTTGGTACATGGCGTTGTAATCCGCAATGAAGGAATCCAGCTTGTCGCGTGTATGGCTGTGGGCAGCATAGGCAACGTGCGGCTCGGCAGCCATCGCCATCATTGGTTCAAAGGCATCGTCAATGAGTCCGTCTGCGTCTTTGTCGTCTTCATTGGCAGCATAGGAAAAAATGGTGGCCACCCTGAGATCATGTTGCCCGGCTTCTTTTTTGCGTTTGAATATCTCGTAATATTTGATCAGGCTCTCCACGCTGCTCACGCAAAAGATGGCGGTAAAATCTTTTCGGTAGGTCTTCCGGTCGTGGTTGGCGATGATGTAATCCACGATCTTTTCCAGCCGGTCTTCAGATTCCAGCAATTCCCGGGTGTCGATATCCTCCACCGGGATGTCGATGTTGGTCTGGCTGTCTTCCTTTTGTTTGTAGCGGCCAACATATTCAATGGAAAAGCGCAGTACATTTTCATCGCGTATGGCATTGGTGATGACATATTCGTGCAATCTTTTATCAAAAAGCTCCAGCGTGGTGCGCTTGCCTAATTTGTTGGAAACGGCATTTTCTACAAAAATAGGTGTGCCGGTAAACCCAAACATCTGGTGATTGGTGAAAAAGGATTTTATCCGGTTGTGGGTATCACCAAACTGGCTTCGGTGGCACTCATCAAAAATAAAGATGATGCGCTGATCGCGCAGCTTTTCCATACGCTTCAAATAGCGTGTCCGGCTGATGGCATTGTTCAGTTTTTGAATAGTGGTGACAATGAGTTTGGTTTCCTTCGGACTGCCTTTTTTGTCTTTGAAGGTTCCGGCAAACTGGTCCACCAACACTTTGGTATTGTCTGTGCCATCCACGCTGCCTTCTGCAAAGTAGTTGAATTCCTTGGTGGTCTGGTAATCCAGATCGTTTCTGTCCACCACAAAAACCACCTTGTCGATATGCGGGAGGTTCACCAGAATCTGGCTGGCCTTGAAAGAGGTGAGGGTTTTTCCCGATCCGGTGGTGTGCCAGATATAACCGTTTTTGGTGCTGTTCTTCACTTGGTCGATGATGGCTTCCACAGCATAATACTGATAAGGGCGCAATACCATTAGGATTTTATCCGACTGGTGCAATACGATGTATTTGCAGATCATCTTGGATAGGTGACACTTTTCCAAAAAGGCTTCTGCAAAAGCCTCCAAATTGGTGATCTTTTTATTGTCCTTATCTGTCCAGTAGAAGGTTTGTTTGAAAGACTGTTTGCGGTTATTGGCGTAATATTTGGTATTCACCCCATTGCTGATGACGAAAATCTGCACATATTGAAACAGACCGCTCGATGCCCAAAAAGAATGGCGCTGGTAACGATTGATCTGGTTGAATGCTTCTTTGATTTCCAGCCCACGCCGCTTCAATTCAATCTGCACAAGGGGAAGGCCATTGATGAGCAGCGTGACATCATACCGGTTTTTATACCGGCCCTGGATGGTGACTTGCTGCGTGACCTGATACTGATTCTGGCACCAGTGTTCCTGATTGATAAACTCTATCCAGATATTTTCTCCATCTTCTTTAGTGAGTTGGAAACGGTCGCGCAAAGTTTCTGACCGGTCAAAGACATTGCCTTTATTCAGGTGATTGAGAATTTGAGAAAACTCTTTTTCCGACAGTTTGACCCCGTTGTGTTTTTCCAACTGGCTTTTCAGATTGGCCAGCAAATCCGCCTCGTCATTGATGGACACAAATTCATAACCCAGCGTTCCCAACTGTTTTACTAAATTGTCTTCTAAAATTTGTTCTGATTGTGTCATAGGAGGATTTTTGGTTTTATACGAACATTTGCTGCAAAAGGCCGGTTTTGTAGGCGGTTGTTTTTTGGATTTGGGTTGAGACAAGGGCGATTTTATTATCAATGGCGGTTAGGAAGTTAGCTATTTTTTGTTGTTCCTTAACACTTGGGATTATTAATTTTAGCCCCCCGAATGCATCATACGATATTTGCTTGCCATCTCTAATTCCAACAACAGTTTTACTTAACCTTTCAATAAATGAATCTTTTTTAAAATAGAATTTAAAAAAAAGCTCATTTATTGGAACCTTGGGTTTTAAAATAATGTAGGCAGGGCTACAGATGCCCTTTAATGTTGAGTATTCTATTCCGCCTTGAAAGGATCTCAAGCTTATTACAAAATCACCCTTTTCTACTATCTTATAAGATTTAATACTTTTATCAGAAGATTGAATTTGAATTCCTCCCTCACCTCTATAAATCATTCCAAATTCTTGGGAAGCTGATAAAATTGCTAATTCTCCATTGTGATTTTTATTGGAATGGCTTTGGAATAAATCTTTGCCCCTTTTTAACTCCCACTCCGGAAACCCCTTCCCCTCATCATCCCGAAACCTGATCTCCTGCGAAAATATCTTTTGCATCACCCCTTTTTTATACTGCTCCAAAAGGGTTTTCTTGCGGTTGAGCTGTTGAATGCGGGTGTCTATGGCGGTGAGGAAATTGGCGATTTTGGTTTGTTCGGGGAGGGAGGGGACAACAATTTTGACTTTTGAAAAAGTTGTTTTATTAATTATAGGAACTGCTTGAATTGCTGCCAACGTCTTTATTTGCCTGGCATTTCTTTCAAGCAAAGAAAAAATAAAATTATCGGAATATTGTCCATTTGGAATAATTGAGTTAATTTGTTGGTTCGTGATACAATTAACTGCAGCTTGAGCCACCTTACCAATTGTAGAACCAATACAAACAAACATTGTACTCCCTTTTCTTATTTCTCGACCTGTATCAAATCCTTTTTCTGTTACCTTTGTAAAGGTTTCTGAAATATGCCTAACTCCATTTAAATCTGCTGGTGAAACAAAAAGTCTCTTGCCTCCATAGAAATCATTCCTTGAGGTTTTTGGAGTATTTCCGGTAATGACATGACCTAAATCCTTAATCTTTTTCTTTTTCCACTCCCCCTCAAACTCAGGAAACCTCAAAACCGGTATTTTCTTTTTTTCTGCCATTATCATCCGGTTTTAAAAAGGTGTTGAAATACCCAGCTGTTTACAAAAATCGGCAATCACCTCATCGTTGGTACGGATTTCGCCTTCCAGCACTGCCAGCTCGTCAGAAACGGCTTCAATATCTATCGGTTCCTCTTCTTCAAAAGTATCTACATAGCGGGGGATATTGAGGTTGTAGTCATTTTCTTTAACTTCATCGAGAGGTGCTATGTAGCTGTATTTATCCATCGCCTTCCGCTCCCGGTAGGTGGTAATGATCTTTTCAATATCTTCTTCCCGCAGGCGGTTCTGGTTTTTGTTTTTCTCAAAATGAGCACTGGCATCGATGAATAAAATATCGTCCGGCGTTTCCCTGCATTTTTTAAAAACGAGTACGCAGGTAGGAATGGACGTGCCATAAAAAATATTGGCCGGCAGCCCGATCACTGCATCTAAATAATTCCTGTCTTCGATCAGGTATTTTCGGATAAGCCCTTCCGCAGCGCCCCTGAACAAAACACCATGCGGCAATACCACCGCCATTTGACCGTTATCTGCCAGATGGTGGATCATATGCTGGACAAAGGCAAAGTCCGCCTTGGAGCCAGGTGCAAGTTTTCCGTACTGGCTAAAGCGATCATCGCTCATGTGTAGTTGGTTAGCGCTCCATTTAGCCGAAAATGGCGGATTTGCTACAATAGCTTCAAAGCGTTCCTCTATGTGCTGAGGCCGCTCCAAAGTATCTTCCTGCCGAATATCGAATTTTCGATAATGCACCCCGTGCAGGATCATATTCATCCTTGCGAGGTTATAGGTGGTGCGGTTGAGTTCCTGCCCGTAAAAAGCAGAAACCTCCTTTACCTCTTTCGCTACCCGCAACAACAAGGAGCCTGAACCACAGGTAGGGTCATAAACGGATTTAAGTTTGGTCTTTCCGGTAGTCACCAGTTTGGCCAAAACCTGTGATACTTCCTGGGGCGTATAAAACTCCCCGGCCTTTTTGCCCGCACCACTGGCAAATTGAGCAATTAAATATTCATAAGCATCGCCCAAAACATCCAGCTCCGTATTTTCCAATTCAAAATCTATCGCATCAAGGTGAGAAAGCACCTTGGAGATCAGCTCATTTTTCGCAGATTCCGTCCTGCCAAGTTTGGTAGAAGTGAGATCGAGGTCTTCAAAGAGTTTATCGAAATCGTCCTCACTCTCCGTCCCCATCGTACTCTGCTCGATATTGGTCAGGATTTTGGAAAGGTCATCGAGGATGAAATTTTTGGAACCATTGCCATTGCCACGAACAGCAATAGCATGGAAAAGCTCGGAGGGCTTCAGGAAGTACCCCAACTGCAAAACCGATTCTTCCCTGATAGCTTCCAGATATTCCTGTCCTTCTTCCGAATTTTCGTCAATATCCTCATACTTCATGCCATCCTCTTGCAGGATTTTATCGGCATAGAGGTGCATCTTTTCCGAAAGGTATTTATAAAAAATGAAGCCCAGGATATAATCCCGAAATTCATCGGCATTCATTTTCCCTCTCAGGGTATTGGCTATGTTCCATAGCTGGGTTTCAAGTTGTTTCTTGTGTTCTTCTGACATTATATCACTTTGGAATTTTATATGCTGAATTAAAGATTCGTTTTCATTTTGCTTTGGTTCAGTCATTTCAACCTCTAAAAGTAACAAATTTAAGATTTAACAATAAGTTATGGAAACAATAATTGAGATTCCTAACAATGTAAATGGAACTTGTGGGAAATAACACTATTCAATCCGTCTTTTCGCCGGAATTTGAAGCAGAGGAAATATTCAAATACTTATAAAGCGTACTCCGTGCAATCCCTACATACTTACAAATCTCCGAAACAGACATTTCCCCCTGCTCATAAAGTGTCTTAGCAATTATCGCCTTATCCCGTGCCTCTTTAGAAAGTCCTTTTGGTCGCCCGCCTTTCCGCCCCCGAGCGCGGGCAGCCTCCAAACCAGCCTTTGTCCGCTCACTGATAATATCCCGTTCAAATTCGGAGAGCGCAGCAAATAAGTGAAAAGTAAGCTTTCCTTGTGGCGTAGTGGTATCAATAGAATCATTGAGAGATTTCAGCCCCGCACCTTTGTCCTGGATTTCCGTCACCAGATTCACCAAATCACGAAGTGAACGACCGAGACGGTCGAGTTTCCATATTATTACCGTATCATCTTCCCGCAGTTGATCTATCATTTTACGTAGCTCCTGCCGGCCGGCTTTCGTGCCGGTGACTTTTTCTTCAAAGATGATTTTGCACCCTTCTTTTTTGAGGGCATCAATCTGCATAGAAAGGTTTTGGTCTTTGGTACTTACTCTGGCATATCCGATTTTCATAATTGTCCAATAAAAGGGTTGATAACTGCTTTTATCATACTTTGATTTTGAAAACCAGTTTTTTGGACAGCGGGTGAGAAGAAAATGGGGAAATTAGGAAATGGAGGGAGGGGTTCGGGAAAACGGTCGTTTTTTGGGACTATTAAATGAGTCTTGGAGTTTTGAAACTAATCTAATAGGGCATCCGTATTAATCATTATGGCTGCGAACCAACTGGGGTGCTCTAATATTAAATTGGAAAGCTAGCAACTTTCTACATCATACAATATCTAGGTGGAAAATAACAATGGAAAAGACTAACTGTTCAAGAAAAACTTAGTTGCGTTGAAAACAGCCTGTTAGAGTTCTTGACCTTAGAATTGACCGTTATTTAGAAGCCTACAAATAAATGACCAGCTCTGGCTGGCAGATTTTCAATTATGGTGTTTTTTGCTATTTATTGTGATTTCCTCAATGTTATCTGGTCGAATTTGACAGATGAAAAGGAAACACAAAACAGCTTCCCGAAGGAGGAAGCGCAGATATATTTGGAAGAGAATCAGAAAAATAGCTAAGATCCTTCTCGAAGGATATAACTATTTTGAAATGCTAAAAGGTTTTTTTGAACTTTCTTCGGACTTAATTAGCTTTCTACAAGAATTCCCATTCTAAATAGATACAGGGCAATCCGAAAAGGGTTGCCCTTTCTGTCAAAAATGCCCCCCATGAACCAATCCTCCTATAAAAAGCACCTCTGGACCCAATATTTCCAAAAATTGGAATTACTATCAAAGTTTGAAAGCTATGGATAAAGGGTTATTCTTTCCCTTGAGTCAGTTTTTCCATCACCTCAAAAAGAGAAAAATCCCATTTTTCCATGGGGACATTTTCTTGCATGAAGTCTATCACTTTGTGAAAATAGGCTTTCATGTCTTCCAAATCACCTCTTTCATGTGCCCTGATGGCAGGGTTCCAAAGGGCAGCTAATTTAAACCTATAGTCATCGGTTGTATCAAACATTAACTTTTCAAATTTTCTTGCTAACGCTTCATTCTTTTTAGCCCCTTCTCCTTCACAGAAAGCCACTGCCAATTTTATTTGGGAAGATAAACAACCGTTTTCCGCTTTATCAAATAGAGGTAATAAATCGGAATCTATCATAAACGAATTATCCGATAAGGGAGCGTTATGATTTTTAGTGTCATTATGATCTTTCATAAATTTTCTCCTTTTTTGTTTCTTCACCCTCCGTTCTCGGGAAACAAAAAAGAGGAAATGCAGGGCTGAAGCAAAACTAAATAATCTTTCGGTTGGTTCATTATATCAGAAAATAGCTAATTTTAGGACAGAATTTTAAAAACCTGATTATGGCAGACAAAAACAATTGGAAAGACAGGGTAAAAAGCCCTTCAAAGATTGACGAAAAATTCATTGGCGGAGAGAACAGCCTTCCAAGAAAGGAGAACAACAAGTTCGATGTAAAAAAAATGGAAGCTGAAAAATCAGGAAAACCAGAATTCAAGCCTCAGGAATTTGATAGAGACCTTTATGAAAAGAAATTGGATGAGGCTATGGAAGCCCAGGAAAAAAGGTCAATAAAGTCATACGAAAATAGAATGTCTGAAACTCCCGAAGTTGAGCCAGAAAAAAAGTCTGAGGTTGGGAAAAAGATTGCGGATAAGATTGATGACTTGGTTGAAAAGGCCGAGCAGGATTTAAAAAAAGCAGCTCCATATCTTGATGACCTAGCGGCAAAAGCAGGCCCGGTTTTAGAGGGAACAGGAAAAGTTTTGGGAGGAATTGGAAGAATTGCTGGCCCCGTTGGAGGGGTGGTTAGTGTTTTTGACCCGAAATCAACAGTTGATGAAGCAACAGAGCAAAGGATGATAAAGGAATGGGAAGAAAAACAGAAATTGGAACAAGGCTTCAAAAATGAACCAATTAGTCAAAATGAAAAGAATAACATCAATTCAATCAATTCTGAGGAAAGAATTAAATTAGGAGGTGCCATGCGCGAATTTCAGGATGAGCGACCTGAATTTCCAGAAAACATGGAAGAGCCACAAATTGAACAGGAGCCAAATATTTCGGAGCCAGAGGTGGAGGGAAATGAAACCAATACTGATCCGATAAATAAATCCGAAATTGAACAACCAGAGGAATTAGTGGATCAAGAAAGAATGCAAAAAGCCTGGGATGTATTTAGGGATGAGAAAAATTTCATCAATGAAGAAGAGCCGGAAATTGACAAGCAAGACCCCAATCAGGGAGAAGTGGAAGAACTGGATATGGGCCGACTACAGGAAATTCAGGAAAACAAAAATATTATGATAGCACCGGAAGCATATCAGGAACCAGAAATTGAAAGTGCCTACGAAGATTATGATGACGTAGGTGATCCTTCAATGGATGGCGATGCCGACGGTGGTGACGGCGGAGATGGAGGCGGCGACGGTGGTGGAGATGGCGGTGGTGATTAGTCATATCAAATACAATGATTATGAAATGAAAGAATTTCATTTTTATTCTTTATGATTGTTTTTTCTCAATTATTTTTTTCAGGATGTGGCTTCATTGATAAGAGAAAAGATGAAGCGTTTAATTATACTTCAATAGTAGGGAAACAGGGTACAGTAAAAACTAATTTGGGTGGCCAGCTTATTGAATATGTAAATTATACAGTTGAATATTCTGACAGCGATGCCTCAACTCTTCTATTAAAAAGCCCTGAAGGGCGATTTGTCTATATTCAAGGATTTGCCGTAATTGAGTTCGATGATAATTTTAGCGATGAAAAATAGAGAAGGTAATTGAAATTACACCCTCATTAATTAATTAATCTATTCCTCTGTGATTATTTATTTATTATTGCCTTCAATATTCCAACACTTAACCCCTACCCTTTGAGGTGGAAAAGTATTTTTCTAACAATGCGTCTAGAGAAGAATTGATCTCCTCTTTAGGTTTCATTGTATTGATATTTTCATTTTTTAGATACTCTCTTAATGGTTCTACCATTTCACTTTTTATTTTGTTTTTCATCTCGGTTTGCAATGAATTTCCTCTTACTAAGTCTCGAAAACCTCTACCGATTGATTTCCCTAAATCATATATTTCATCTGAAAGTTTAGGAAGGGTCTCAGATATTAATTTATACATTTTATCATCCATGAGAACTTTAACTCGGTCATCTTGTGCAACCTTTAATTCTCCAGAATTGGCAATTTCATTACCTATTTCATAGGCAATGCCAGTCAAATTGCTATTATAAATCCTTGGAACTTCCCTTGTGATTCTACTAAATTCGGAAGCTTTCATTTCCTCCATTTCTTCTCTTGAAACTCCTTCATAAGGAGGATATTCAAGCCCTCCATAAGACTTTGCTCTTGATCTTACATGAGCTATGGCATGAGGAGAAATATAGCTACCATCATGGACTATTTGAGCTACAATATTCTTTGACATCTCACCTGTGAGATGTGATTTTTTTCCTAAATCAATTTCTTTAACCAAGATAACCTCCTTAAATTCATTTATTATTAGTCCATTATAGAGGGAAATGGTTAAAAAATAGTTAATAAAGTTCGAAAGATCCAGACTTTAGAGAATTAATATTCTTTTTCAGTTTATATAAATAAAGCGCCTCCTCATTTAAATCTTGTAACGACTCTAAATGTTCTTCTATTTTCTTTTCAAATTTTTGTGCTTTTATAGGGTTGTTACTTTCTGTTAAAAAAAAATATCTAGCATATACCTTTGCTATATACTTGTGCGCAATTATTGTGGGATATATTTCAACCGACCTAGTCAAATTTCCAATAGCTTGATCTAAAATTGATGCATTAGATATTTTATCAAGCTGACCACTGTCCGTCAATTTCCATGACTTATGCCAATAATAATGTTCTCGAAAAAAATAACCGTAAATCTTATTTTTAAGCTGCCCTTTTTTCACAACCTCCATAAATATTAATACAAATATTAACGTAAATAAACCATAGACCAAGATAGAAAAAAACACATTTTCTATTGGAAATATTCGCCTTATCAAGTCGAAAAAAAGTATTGACGGAATTGTGGGAATTAAAAAAGATATAAAAACAATAACGGGATTTAGAAGAATTTTCCTGGAATATCTCGGCGAGTTAAAATAAGAAATTCCTCCATTTTTCTTTGCAAAAGAAAACAAGATTATCCCAAGTAAAAATGTGAAAATATAAATTATTCCCAAGTTGGCAATGTATTTTGGGGCTCCGGAATAAAGATTGTTCTTCTCTATGAAAACCAAAAAAAATGCCGGCATAGAAATTACTCCAATTGTTATAATCACTCCTGAAATCAAAATCAAATATTTGAAAAACCAAATCAAAAAGGAATTAAGTCCCTCTCCTAATTTTCCAATATCAATTTTATCAAAAAAAATTTGGCCAATGATAATTAACACAAATAAAGAGACTCCCAAATAGCCAGTTATTTTAAAAAACAAATCCATATTCATTTTCAAATTTTAATAGTCAGTAGTCGAGTTTTGATCACGTTTAGCTAAGTTTTCTGAAAAAGTTCTTTGATCTGTGAAGTCAAGGTCAAAATTAATGTGGTCATAATAATGGATCAATTCTTCAATAAGTAATACAGAACAAGAAACCCAAATAAATACAGCAGTTATTTTAAAAATATCTCCAAGAAAATACAACGCTCCATAGGATGTCAACGCAATAATAAATGGATCTAAAAATCTACCAACACTTAAATTTTCTTCAACTTCTAATTTTCCAATATCAAACCAGTTCATTAAAGGATAACCCCTAAAAAATGAATGTTGTTCAAAGCCAGTTCTTTCCTTGAATTTTCTCAAATTTTTAATCCAAATGATTAAACAAATGAGAGTTAAAGAAAATAAATAGTCCCACTCATTGTCATTGTACAAAATCAACTCGTCTCCTAGAAGAAACCGGAGATAATAAGGATGAACGAACAAAACAATTACAACAAAAAGAATAAACTTTAATCTTCCTACTGATCTGATACCCGGTCTTTTTCTTGATAAAAGTTTAGCTGGTAAGGCAACCGTTTCCATAAACAATATTAAAAACCAAAATATTCCACTAATTACTCCAGCATTTTTCAAACCTAGAATACTTGTAAAGGCTTCAAAAAGGCTTTTTGATACATTTTTCCTTTCTGGATTATTGTATGGGTTTTTGTTCATAATTCTTAAATGTATTTTTCAAAGGTATATGTGATAAAATTCTTGCCATTAGACCACCTTCTGTTGGCAACTGTAATATATGTCCCAAATTCAAGTTTGTCCTCATCGTCACTTATTCCACTTTTCAATACAGAAAACTTCACAGGTTCAACCTGATAATGAAATTGCTTACTTGCCCCAGCACTGGTTTGTTCTCCTACATTAAAACTCTCTATTATCCTAAAAGATTTTCCTATAGTTTGAGCAGCCCATTCATTAGTTACTGCGTCATTATTAGAATGGAAAATCTTTGTTGAAAGGTTAGCAAGAAGACTATCAACTTTTGCGGTAGGATTTCTACCTCCAATAGCGGCGTAGTAATTACTGATATTTTGTGATAAATAAACAGTAGCCGTACCTGAACTTCGGGCAGTGGTCTGGAAAATTTGATCATAATCGTTCAAAAACATTTGACTCTCATCAACCCATAGAAAAACAGGCCTGTCCCTACCATCCTTAAAACTTCTTCTTTCCATCGCTTGCTGCCAAAGCAATTTGTAAATACCTTGAACATATACCCCCATTTCAAGGT
This sequence comes from Lewinellaceae bacterium, assembly GCA_020636105.1. Taxonomy (NCBI): domain Bacteria; kingdom Pseudomonadati; phylum Bacteroidota; class Saprospiria; order Saprospirales; family Lewinellaceae; species Lewinellaceae bacterium. Next base: position 1,183,495 of record JACJYL010000001.1, on the reverse strand, counting down.
AGTTTTTTATAGGAAAATCCAGCACAATGATTTTTCCATCAAAACAAACCTCTGGTTTTATTTCGTCCGAAGTTCCACCTGCAAAAAACTCTTTGAGCATCCCGCCCAAAAAAGGTTCTGCAATTCCCAAAAAGGATTCAACAATGATAGTCCGGGTTCTGTCACTTAATTTAGCAAACTCCCGATTAAAGTAGTTGATAATTAATTGGAGTTCCCACTCCATTTTTTGCTGATCTTTCAGGCTGGTGTTTTTGCTAGCGTAATTTCGAATCGCCTTCATTATGCAAATCCCGTAATAATTCCCTATTTCAGAAATTTTTCTTTGCCCGTTTTCCAAGTTTTTATCTGTGGATGCTTGCATGATTTCTTCTATATCATCTGTTTTTTGAGCGTCCAAAATAATGCGGTGCATATTTCTGATAGACACAGGTTCCTTTGCGAGTTTTAATAAATCAATCATGCGCTTCAAACTCCGTTTCATAGCATTATCCCAAAATCTGTCATTTTCCCTGGACAATCCTTCCCCACTTACATTTCTACCCATCTGATAAATATTCATGAAAAGCGATACCAGATTAAAGGTTTCTCCGGCTCCTTTTCCTGATCGATTGGTTTCGTAGTCCAAGGGATTAAACCGATAAGGACTATCTTCATTAAAAATAATTAAGTCCTTTGTTCTCCCGGTTAAAGCGGCAACTCTCTTCCAGTTCTCCACTTCGTCCGGTTTTGCACAAAGCACAATGCCTCCAAAATTATTTTCCAAAAAAGCTTTTGAGATCATTGCTCCACTACCGGAGGTTTTTCCTGATCCTATCCCACCAAAAATTTGGGTGCCTCTGAGGGCATCGCTAAGAGTCCAAAAATCTTTTGGTTCTTGTGAAAATCGAATAATTGGAGATTCGAATTTGAGAAATGAATTGGAAGTAGTCTTCAAAATCAAAATATAGTTTTAGGTGATCAATAGAATTGTAATTTTATTTCAAAGATATTCAAAAAAGCCATATAGAAAAATATCACATCCAGTTTTCCCACCTTTTCCATAAAAACCCTATTGACCACCTTTCCTATCCTTGATACCTTGCGACCATAAAGGTGTAAGCACTGCTTAGACGAGACGTCTGCCTTAAATATTACTTAATAAAATAGTACCTGCCTATGCTAAGAATAACGGTGTCGAAAAGTGCAAAAGCAGCCTCAAAATACTTCGATGAGGGTCTGTCGAGACAGGATTATTATTCCGAAAAAAATGAGATTCAGGGGAAGTGGCACGGCAAACTTTCCGAAGGATTTAATCTGCGCGGCGAGGTCAAAAAAGAGGATTTTGAAAAGCTTGCCAGCAATATAAATCCGGCTACCGATGAACAGTTAAATGTTCGGGATAGCGAGTCAAGAAGAGCGGGATATGACTTCACATTTTCGGCACCAAAAAGTGTATCTATGATCTATTCCCTGACCGGCGATAAGGAAATTTTAGCTGCCTTTGAAAAGTCCGTTCAGTCCTCCATGATGGAAATAGAAAAGGATATGCAAACTCAAAAAGGACAGGGAAATGATAAAGAATATCAGCTCACCTCCAATATCGCTTATGCAGCATTTACACATTTTAATGCACGTCCGGTGGATGGTATTCCTGACCCTCATTTGCATCAACATTGCTATGTTTTTAACACCACCAAAAATGAAGAAAAAGACCGCTTTCAGGCCATCGAGGTGGGGACGGTGAAAAGCAATGCGCCTTATTACGAAGCGCTTTTTCATTCTCATCTGGCCAATAACCTACAGGAAATTGGATATGGAATTGAACGGGATGAAAACAATTTTCAGATAAAAGGATTCAGCAAAGAAACGGTTGATAAATTCTCCAATCGTACCCGCGAAATTGAAGATAAAGCGCAGGAATTGGGGATTACTTATTCCGAAGATAAAAGCGCCCTGGGTGCCAAGACAAGAGCGGATAAATCCAAAGGATTATCCAACCAGGAATTGGAAAAAAAGTGGCTGGAAAGACTCACTAATGCTGAAAAGGAACAGGTCTTTTCTGCTAAAAATGGTGGAGGTGATACCGATGATAAGGGGTTAAATGCTGCTCAGGCGATTGATTATGCGCTTTCCCATGCACTGGAAAGGCAATCCACCATTTCAGAGAAAAGGATGCTTGGTGAGGCTTTAAAACGCGGAATTGGACAGGTTAGTGCGGATGAAATAAAAAGGGAGTATGGCATACGAAAGGATATTCTATCCAAAACCGATCAGCGCACCAAAGATAAGATCATCACTACCCGCGAAGCACTAGATGAAGAAAAAAAACTGATTCATTCCGTTCGCGCAGGCAGGGGCAATCATGAACCCATCAATAAATCCTATGAAGTCCAGAATAAGCAGCTTTCCGATGAACAGGCTCATGCTGTTAATCATGCACTTAATTCCAGAGATTTTATCACTATTATCACCGGTGGTGCGGGTACCGGAAAGACCTGGTCGATCAAAGAAGTGGCTCAGGGCGTGGAGGCCTCCGGGAAATCATTCCATGCTTTTGCCCCTTCTGCGGATGCCTCACGTGGCGTGCAGCGGGAAGAAGGCTTTAAGGATGCCACCACCATTGCCGCCCTCTTACAGGATGAAAAGCTTCAAAGCAAAATCAAGGACGGAGTGATGTGGATCGATGAAAGCGGCATGGTAGGCAATAAAACCATGAACCAATTAATTGATGTAGCGAAAAACCAAAATGCCCGGATTCTGCTCACTGGTGACACCAAACAACACAACAGTGTTGAGCGCGGGGATGCCATGCGGATCATTCAGGATTATGGTGGCACAATGCCAGCTTTTATCAAAAAGATCCATAGACAGAAAACAGACCAGTACAAAAGTGCAGTAAAGCATCTTTCTGAAGGCAAGGTTGAAAAGGGTTATGAAAAGCTGGACAAGATGGGAGCTATCAAAGAAGTGGTGGATATGAATAGCTTAAAAACTCAGGTTGCTTCAGAATATGCCGATGCTGCCCATAAAAAGGAAAATATTCTTGTGGTGGCAACTACCCACGCACAAGGCGCAGAAGCGACAAAGGCTATCCGCCACAAGCTCAAAGAACAGGGAGCCCTTGAAATGAAAGATAAAGCTTTTACCATTCATAAAGATAAATCCTACACGGAAGCCCAAAAACAGGACAGTGCCAACTTTCAAAAAGGTATGTCCATCCAGTTTCATCAAAACGCCGCCGGTGGTTTTAAAAGAGGGAGTACTTATGATGTGATGGGGTTTGATAAAAAGGGAAATGTGCTGGTTTCCGCGGCGGTTGCTAATGAAAAGAAAACAGAAAGCATGGTTTTGCCTTTGAAGCATAGCCAGCGTTTTTCGGTTTATGAAAAACAGGAAATAGGTCTTGCCATCGGGGATAAAATCAGAATTACCAAGAATGGCATGTCCAACGAAAAAAAGCGATTGAATAATGGGGAGATCATGACCGTTCACGGATTTGACAAAGGTGGCAATGTGTTAGCTTTTAAGGGGGACAAGGCAAAGAACATTATCACCCTTGATAAGGATTATCGCAACATGACACATGGTTATTACACCACCTCCCCCGCTTCACAGGGAAAATCCGTGGACAAGGTTATAGTGATGCAATCTTCAGCTTCGGGAAAGGCTTCCAGCAAGGAACAATTTTACGTAAGCGCTTCGCGTGGTAAGTTTTCAATTTCAGTATATACTGACGACAAGCAGTATTTACTGAAATCAGTAAAGCAGTCCACTACCAGGACAACGGCAATGGAAGTGGCGGCTGCCTCGGAAAATATGCGGGATAAGTACAAGCGCAAGGAAAATATTTTCAAAGTGGCAGTTTCCAAATCAAAAGATATGTGGCATAAGAGTAAGGAATATATCGGCAATGTGAACCAAAAAATAATGAGTAATGTCAAGCAAATTTCAAGATCAGCTCCGGCAAAGTAGTACTCCCTTCAACGGGGATCGCCCGGAGTTCATACGCAAGGCAAAAGACAGAAAGTATTTTGGTTATACGTTTGACCAAACCAACGGACGACATCCGCTTTCTATGGCTTTGGACATTTTCACCAAAGGAGGAAATCGTTTTGGCATTTACTACATGGAAATTTCCTCGCCCATTATGTTCAATCTTGGCACAAATGGCAGCGGGCAAACGATCACCCTACGCGCTGGGGGCCGTGATATTATCATTGAAGGAAAGAATCTATCTTCTGTTTATGAATATATTTTGGAACAGCGATTGGTTTGGGTGAAGGAAAATGATAGCTCTTTCGTGGAGGCTGAGGAAGTGGATGTGGTGATTGAGAGGATTAGGATTGAGGAAGAATGATGGATTCAAACAGAATCCTAAAAAAGTTACATAAAATAAAAGTATTATTCGATTTTCTAAATGAATACGAAACTAAAATATACAAACAGGCGTTTCTCAAAGAGTATTATTGTATTTTTTCCCTTTTGTAATTCAATTATTATGTTCGGATTCCTTAAGTCTTTTTTTAGATTTTTTTCAAATCTTACAAGCTCCAGAGAAACTCTTAATTTAATTCAAATGATCAAAGACTTATTTAAAAAATAATCCTCAACATGGCAATAGAAGTTTATTTATCTGGCATAGCCATTCTAATTTCTGTTATCTCATTAATAGTTTCTCTATATTTCCGTTTTGGCCAAAAAGCGCATAATAAAGAAATTAGAGGAAAAGTAGATTTAGGTTTGAGCCAAGCCAAAAAAGCAATAGAGAAATCAGGTGAAGCTATAGAAGTTTCAAGAGATGGCTTTGAGCATACGATAACTAGAGAAATAAACCTGGCAAAGTATAAACTTCATGAAGTTGCACAAGAAATTTCGCAATTTCAACCTGATTCCTCGAAGAAAGACCTTCTCCGATATGAGCAACTTTTCAAAGCTGCTGTCGAAAGTTTGTTAAATCAATATGAAATATTATGTGATTATTATTTGGCAAATCGAATTAATAAGGAACGTTTCCGCAAACAAAAGCATTTGGAAATCAAGCAAATAGTTGAAGATGAAGCAACAAGGGAATATTTTCAAAATCCAGAGCCTGAAACTTATCAATCTATTATTCAGGTCTATAATGAATTAAAAGGCACCTAAAAAAGAGGTCTTTTCTAAATTTTCATTTAAAAAAAAGATATCTATGGAATTATCTATTATCCAATGGCCAGTCACCATATTAGTTCCTTTCCTTTTTGCAATTTGGTCATTTTCATTTAATCCCGCACAATTTTCCAACGCAACTGCTGCGAGATTTGCTTTGATTGGTGCAAATGTTGGAGGATATACCAAAGTAATTGGAACCTCTTTAGCTGCATTGCTTTATATTATTTTTGATCCTTTTTGGATAATAATAGATGATTTAGTAGTTGGTGGAATTGCAATTTATGCAGTACGTAGGATTCTCGCAGGATTAGTTAAAAAAAATTTTCCATTTCCAACTCCTTGGAAGTTAAATCCAACTCGACGAGTATTTTCAATTTTGTTAGTTCTTGGTTGGATTATTTCGGTAATTACACTGATTTTTTAATTAGAGTATAGAAGCCTAATTACTAATCGTTTTTATGATACCATTCAGTTATCTCGTGTGCTGCTGCAGCTCCGCTAAATGCAATTAACATTTTTTTCAATGTTGGTTTAACATACGCTTCCTGCTCTGGGAACCTATCCTCGAAGTACAAAATCACCAATTCACCAAATCCTTTAATGACCGTGGAGGCAACAAGTGGTTTTGCTAACCAACCAAAAATGGGAATTACATTAAGAAATTCACCTAATCCTTTCAATAATAGGCTTCCTCCACAATGAAGCATTATTCCTTTTAGGATAATTGTCCAAATAATACCAATTGGTTTTAAACCATATATACGAGCGATATCAGCAGCTAATTTAGCTTCTGCGACTGTCAATCCTATTGAGTGAATCCCGGGAATTGGAATTATAGAAAAAGCTCCGCCTCCAATTGTATAACTATTAACAAGATCCCTTGATACAATTTTTGCTTTTGCCATGATTGATATTTTGAGAATAAAAATATAAAAACGTAGAATTGACGAAAAAAGTTTTGTCAAAATTAAAAAAATGCAAAATTTACGCATTTTGACTTTTTTTGCATTATTGATAATTGGCAAGAACGGGAGTAATAAATGTATCATCCTCTTAAAGGCATCACTGATTTCACCTTTAACAATTCTAAAATAAACTCAGATTTCCCAATTTGTTGGGAGATTGTTTTCATCCAGGACGACTCAGGTTTAGCATTTGCAGGTAAAATGATAGAATGCTTAAATGAACTTTCCAAAGAAGATGTGAAAGTCATTTCATTCTCCGGCCAGCCCTCAGATTTGACCTGTACCGTGAACTGTGCTTTTAAAAGGCCTGAGACACTAAAGAATCTGTTGGAACATACTTTGGATGAGGCCGGTTTTTATGATGAAAGGACGAAATCCATTTTGACTGCCCGGCAATTGAAAAACCAAATTGATAAGCTTGTCCAATCAACAATGAAAAAAGCATAATAGGCAGGAGACAAAAATCTCCTGCCATTGAAGTTGATTAACTTCTCGGAACTTCTTCCGAAGCCGCAGAAATTTCTTCTTCGGTAGGTTCATCAGCACTGTTGAATTCAACTTTCTGAATGAATGATCCGATGATAGAAGCCTGGTATTTTGTAAAACCCTGGTCGTCTTTAAAAGGACGATAGGAAAGGGAACCGATGATTTCTACACGATCACCTTTTTCAAGCTTTTTGGCGATTTCAACCGCAATCGGGCGGAATACCAAAACATCATGCCAAAGGGTTGTTTTACTATCTTTCCAGACTGTTGTTTCACCTTCTTTTTCAGGGTAGCTGTCTTTTGTCGCTACGCGAAGAGCGATGAAGGTCTTACCATTTTTATCGATCACTTTGGGATCAGCGCCAAGATTGCCGTTTAGTTCAATTTTACAGTTATAAGCCATTTTGATTCTCCATTTTTAAGATTAATAAAACTTATACCCCTCAGCAAAAAGCATTTCAAGCAAAGAAATCTGCAAAGGCTCGCTCACGGGCAGGAAGTACAAAAAACGGAAGGCTTCCCCCGGAAAGCCGTTTTTTTACTTGGCGGATTTATGCGGGAATGTATATCGGAGGGGAGGTTTGTTCTTTAAAAATGGGAACAATTGGCCGGTGAACTCATTGAAAGACCGGAAACTTGTGTGAAAATTAAGTAGAAAATGGAAGCATAATAACGAAAACGATCAAAGGCAATTCCCTAAAAACGGTGGGTCAGAAAGTCATTGTAATCTTTAAACCCGGCGTAAAGATGATTCATAGGTTTTACCTGTGTCGCTGCCAAATCGCTCAAAAACTGATCTGTGATCTGCTCCCCGGTTTTGTCATTATCGAAAAAGGTAAAGGCTGTTTGATAACCGTGGGCTTTAATGAAATCCAGCACGGGATTTTTATAGGAAGCTGAATTAAGAATAATAACATCTTCCTGTGGAAGGGTGATTATCTGATGGGTCAGATAGCTCAGGAAGTCCAGGAATCCTTCAAAAACAAGCACGGAGGTATTGTCACCTGCACCTTTGAAAAAGGAAAAATCCTTTTTGCCGATACTGCTTTTGAAATACCGGTTGCGGATTTCAAAACCGTCCGATTTGTTTTGGATGCCAAATGCAAAGTAGGTTTTACCACTTTCAGTATTCTTGTAGTGAATCTCTGACAGGTAAGGAAAAACTACATCAAGGCTGATCTTGCGCTCTCCGGCCAAATAACCCAACAAAGCCTTATTGGACAGCCTGACTACTTCCACAAGCTCCAGCGTGGAATTGGGCTTTTGAGAAGAAAAAAGGTTCTGCGATCTTGCCCCTTTTGTTTTTTCAAACTTCTTCGAATAAAGCATCCTATCCAGGAATTGAAGGGCATCTGAAACATTGGAAAGATTTTCATGTCGCAGGATAAAATCAATAACCGTGCCTCCCATATCACCGAAATCATTCCAAATCCATTTTCCGCCAAGGTATGAAGTATGAAAAGAGGCCTCCTGCTCTGTTCGGAAAGGAGATTGATACCAATATTCATTCCCGCCCTTTTTTATGGAAATCGGTTCATATCCAAGACGGGACATAATCTCTGGCAGGGATATTTTCTTGGCTTGCTCTGTATTCATATTTCGTTAAATCTGGCTTTAAAGAAAAAACGATGTCGTGCTTTCTTGCTATATGGATTTCTTCTTTTCGTACTCTTCAAAACATAAAATGAGCAATTCGCTCATTGGCATTTCATGGTTGGTAGCAAAGTTTTTGAATTTCTTTCTAAACGACGAAGGCACCTTGAAATTAAGCGGTTTCTTTTCCTCCTTTTCAGTAACAGGCATATTGTCACTGGCCTCTTCTTCTTTTGGAGGCATACCTTTTCGTTGAACAGATTTATTGGGTTTGGCGAGATTAGCCATACTGCACCTCCTCATCATTAAGTTGCATTACCTGATTATAAATATTTTGAATTAATTCATCCACGACCAAATTTATTGACGGATATTTTGTTTCATTGGCTGCCAATCCTTCATCCGAGCATTGACCGATTGATGTTTTTTCAGGGATCATCCCCAGGTAAGTATATCCGGAAATGGTAATGTACTCCCTTGCTGCCTCAAACTCATTTTTGCTGTTGCCAACCCGACTCAAGCAAAATCCGATTTTTGCGGATGGAACGCCTTTCTTTTTCAATTCATGGGCGAGCTTCACCTGCGGCTCAAGGTCATCTGCGGTTACGCCGCTTGGTAAAATGACAAAATCACACACTTTCGCAATTTCAAGTGTTTGTCCATCTGCCTGTCCTACTCCGTCAAAAATGACCAAATCATGGTTTGGCTCAATTTTTAAAACATCCTTCACCGAAGAAAAAGGCTCGGCAGAAATCCCCGGAACAATTTCATTATCCATTCTTTTGCGGTTCCAGATTGTAGATGTGGACTGTTTTAAATCCATATCAGCAATTTTGACATTCCACTTGTTACGGGCAAATTCAACCGCCAGCGAACGCACCAGAGTAGATTTTCCAACACCACCTTTTTGGGAAAGTACACCAGTTCTCATAATTCCTTCCTTTTGTTATTTGCTGATCTTAGCAGAAGAAATCGTTTAATTGCAGAAAAAACGAAAGGAAGACTGAAAGAAAGGCGGTTTTCGTGCTGGCACGATGTAAAGATGCAACGATGTCGTGCTTTCGTGCTTTAAAGAATTCTTATTTACTCCATAAGCAGATACCTTTATCTTCAAGATCATTTATCAAAATCCATAAAGATTCTCTTTTCAGTAGTAAATTTTGAGAATGGTGAGCCTTAGCGAACTCATTACAAGGCGATGCGAAGCATCGGGCGGAGTGAGCGAATGCGAACGGAGGGTAGGTGCTTAGTGTTATTATATGTTAATACTTACGTTAGTGTAGTGTTACGCCCTCAAAGGATCGCTTGAAAATTTGGGAAACTGCGGCTTCCATAATATTAGGGATTCCTAAAGTACCGTACGGCTATTCCCAAAGTATCGAACGGAAATTCCTGAAGTACCGTATGGAAATTCCTAAAGTATCGAACGGTTTTTGAAATGATGAATTGAGGAATTGATCTTAAATTATCTACCAAAAACGGAATATCAGGGTGATCGTTCCTGAAGTACCGAAATTTTGGCTTGAAATAGTTGTAAAAAGCGGTAATATGATTCCTGAAGTACCGAAGATAACGTATGACTGAAGCCTCAAAAAACTTATCTCTTTTGCCCGACAGGCACCCCACGAAAGATTTCTTTATTGCAGATATTTTCGATAGCCTGCCTTTCAAAGATGATATTGCCTCAATGGAGCATCCATTATTTTCACTTTCCAAGAAAAAGGATGTCAGGGACCTGGAGTATCAAAACGGCAATATTAAGATTACAATAAAGCCAACCACTGACGGTCTGCCCACTATTTTTGATAAGGATGTGTTGCTGTATTGTGGATCACTTTTGATGGAACAAATCAACAAAGGTATCATTCCGCCCAAAACATTGAGAGTTTCCAGTCACGACCTATTGGTGGCTACCAACCGACAGACAAACGGAAAAAGCTATAAACTCTTGAAAAAAGCTCTGGATAGGCTGAAAGGTGTAAGTGTCAAAACAAACATCACAACCAATAAACGGGAAATAACCAGCGCTTTTGGGTTGATTGAAAGCTATGAAATAGTGGAAAGCAGCCGGGTAAAGGACAGAATGATAAAACTGCAAATAACACTTTCTGACTGGTTTTACAATTCCATTATCGGAAAAGAGGTCCTCACCATTCACCCTGATTATTTTCGCCTCGGCAAAGCCCTGGAACGCCGGATTTACGAAATCGCCCGCAAACACTGCGGCAACCAATCGGAATGGCCTATAAGCCTGGACAAACTGAAAGAGAAAACCGGATCAACCTCCACACTCCCAAAATTCCGTTTCTTCATCAAAGAAATCGTAAAATCCAATCATCTGCCGGATTACACCATCGGCATTTCCGATAATGACCTCGTCACCTTCCGAATCCGAAAACCAATTATCGAAATTGATGATCTGCCCTACATCAAACCGGAAACCATCCTACGTTGCAGGGAGATTGTCGAAAATTCCGGTACTGGCCTGGATTTTTACTCGATCCATCAGCAGTTTTCGCAATCCTTGCTCAATGGGTTTAGGCCGGAGAATGTGGATGGTGCTTTTGTGGGGTTTGTGAGGAGGAAGGTGGGTGGGTAGTATTAATTTTTTCTTTTTAACACTGCATCCCCATCACAATTCCCCTTTATTCCTTTGTATTCAGCATGGTACTCGAATCTGGAATTTTCAACATCAAAATTCATTTCACCCGTTAATTCTCTATCTAAACCATTTTCAAATAATTTCGCAACTAATTGACCATTTTTTATGATGCCTTCCAAAAGTACATCTTTGTGAGATAAAGGAACAAATTTCCCATTTACCCATTCTCCAATTTTTTTTCCTGTTCCTTTTATGACTGATTTTCTATTTTGCGTAATTTCTATTTGATATAGAACTTCTACGCCATTTAATCTTTCTTCATTGATACAATTTTTTAAAACAGAACGTAATTCCCAAGAACCTTCAAAATTATTTTCAGAAGGAATTTCTTGTTCAATCTTATCAAATTCTGCCACGTTACCAAGCTTGGTTGGGAAATATCCATGATAAACGGCAAAGCCTAATATTGCAAGAATTAGCAGTAAAATTATTATTGTTTTTGAAGAACTACTCATCGGGGAAAAAATATAATCATTTTTCGAAATCCATTTCCTTATCGTCTTTGTTTTTATCTTTAGCAACTGGAGGAGGTAAAGTATCCTTCCGCAAAGCATCCAAAAACTTCTCTTTACCCTTCTCTTTAATAGAAAGCTCACTTCCTTCAACAAACCCCTCAAAAAAAGGCGTTTCAACGCCCTGCAAGCCTTCTGTCAGTTGCTTGCCAAGAGGTGTACGGTATTTCCCGATCAGATAGCCGGTATTAAAGCCAGCCAGCCTGTCTTTTTCATCATTCATCATTTTCGGATTTTGTGCTGTTTTCAATAAAATCAAGAATGGACTGCCTGCGGTAAACAATATGTTTGGAGCTTATCCGTCGGAAATCAATTTTCCCATCATCGCGATATTTCTGGAAAGTCGTTTTGGAAGCGATTTTCAAAAGCTGCATGGCCTCCTTCTCATCCACCCAAGGATCAAACTGGAACATCTCCTCCTGCTTTATCTGATTAGCAACCTCTTTCAGTAATGCTTTGAAGGCATCACTTTCTAGGCAGATAATTTGCATGTTGGAGGTGAATTCTGGCATGGAGGAATTGATTTTTGTAAATATAAATCAATTATCATGAAAGACAAAAATACTGAAATATACCTATCGGTTATGTTCCCTAAAGATTGTTCTCTACCTGCATCAATTTAGAGGTGCAAATTATTATTTTATTACATGCTTTAGGTGGTCTTTTATTTCGTATAGATTTATTCCAAAATTTTGGGCATCCTCTGGCCGGATGGTAATAATCAATTTATCCGAAAATTTATTTTGAATTGATGCTTTTACAAATGATTCAGCAATCAATGCTATCATTTTTTTTCTAGAAACTTTTATTCGTCCCCTTCCAGTCCCAACCACTGGAACGGCTAATTCTTGTAACTCACCGTTTATTCTTACATATTCCCACAATCCATTTAATGCAGTTTTAATATCTGGAATGGATGAAGAAGCATTACCTCCTTCCCCAATTTCTGCCATTACTGTAAAATAGAATGTTTTTCCATGAGTATGTATTGAAATAGTAGTTCCCATTGGATAAGGAGGAGTCATATTAATGGCATTCAGTCCCTCTTTTATCTTACTTATCAATTCACCTTGATTTCCTGTATAATACTTTGCTGTAAACTGACCTTGTAAACTATCTACCGCAATCTTACCTCCAGCCACATCTGCCTCAAACGTTGTGTTAGTACTAATCATAGTTGCGCCTGAGATATCGAACAAATTGGCGATCCTAACTTCAATTGAGAAGTCATATTCATTGAAAGGAATAATGATAGATTTTATTGGTCTTTTTAGAAGAATAGAAATCAGAACAGAAAGAGTAATGAATACGAAGAATGCATATGATCCATATTGGTCTCTTGTATAAACCTGAAAGAAATCCAATGTTTCAACTATGAGCCAAAAAATACCAAAGATAGCAAGTATAGATTTCAGACCATCTAAAGAAAAAATGTAGCGCCAATAAGCACAGCTTGATATTGAATTAATTAAATACTTCATTCTTGCTAACACTTGTAAAAGTATGTACCTGCCTTGCATTTAGATGCAACCATAAAATCTGGATCATTAAGTGCACTTTTTATTAGAATCTTTTTTTTCGGTATGTGCAGCGTTGGAACATCACTCATTGAATCTCTAAAAATCGGTAATTTGTCCCACAGGTTAGTTATTTGTTTTTTAAAGGTTTCTGATTGGCAATTTATTATATCACTTTTTTCGGTATATTCTGGATAAACAACTATAACTGGCAATCCTTGATTATTAATTCCATAATCCATCTCCTCTCTGATTGCTCTTGAGCTCTTTGTTAGAGAACTCAAAAACAATATTATGTTTTTCGACTTTCTGATACGTTCACGAATTCTTGGTTTTAATGTTGATTCCCAATTACTGCTATCTCTTACGTTATAATTTTTATTGTGCGAATCATTGAATGGAAATGATGAATCAGCACCTTTCCACGCTCTAACCATATTATAATAAACAAAATCTTTTGTCGCATGAGCACCAAGGCTGCTTTCGCTAAATGGTTCACTCACATAGAATGCTGAATAATTTCCGTTTCTATAAGCCATATCTCATTTCTTTTTTTTCAAATCTACCCAAGCGTTAAAAATAATTGAATGCAATTTTTCTCAATATACATATAGTTACCATATTTTCTATATGAATATAAAAGATACTCAAATTTTAAGAAACAACCTTTATTCCTTCAGTAATATTGATAGTTTCAATACATTTTCACTATCTTTACAAAGCTTCAAAACGACAACTCAAACGACAACGCTCCCTCTCGGGAGCGCATAAGTCGTTGGAAATCAATGGTAAGATTTTAAAGATAGTAGCCCCGCCAGGACTCGAACCTGGATCTAAAGTTTAGGAAACTTCCATTCTATCCCTTGAACTACGGGGCCATTTTTGGTGGCTGGGCGGCAAAGATACACCCTGAATGTTAAAATGAAAAGCATGCAGGAAAAGTTTCTTTATTTTTGTAAAAATTTTTCAGAATGAACATCGAAGTTTTCAGAGATTATTGCCTCTCTAAAAAGGGCGTGGAAGAAACTTTTCCCTTTGGACCGGAAACCCTGGTTTTCAAAGTAATGGGTAAAATGTTTGCCCTGACCGGACTGGACAGTGCCGAATTTACTGTCAATTTAAAATGTGACCCCGACCGGGCCATTGAGTTGCGGGAAGAATATCCGGAAATCCGACCGGGCTGGCACATGAGTAAGGTCCACTGGAATACCGTTTCCTTTGAAGAAAGCCTGGAGGATGATTTTTTATTGGAGCTCGTCGATCATTCTTACGACCTGATCGTGAAAAGCCTGCCCAAAAAAATACGATTGGAGTGGGAGCGTATGTAGGAATGATTTTATAGGAGGGCCTCTATTGATTCCATAAGTACTCCTTGCGTCCCTTGCGCCTTCCTGGCGTGCCTTGCGGTTAAATTATTCCAGGGTATTGACTGGTTTTTATCCTCCAGCTTTAAAAACCCCCTGATACCAGGTGACCGAATTTTTGAAATACATTTCATTTTCAGGGACAAATCCCGCTGCTTTAACCATCGCATCTGTATTTCGGTTCAGGTTGCATCCTTCTCCGAAGGCTTTCCACAGTGGATTGACCCAGTCCTGCATTCTGCCGTGCCAGTGGTGTTTTGACCTGATGTGTTCAAGGATGACCAGCTGGCCTTCCGGTTTCAGCCATCGTCTAAACTTCTGAAGGGCTATTTCAGGATGGGAAATGGTGCATAAAACCAGCGTACAAACCACAGCGTCAAGGCTCCCGGGTTTGATCAGATCTTCCAGCGACTCATCGTTTACACCAAGATGATACACCTGAATATTTTTTCCCACAGGAATCCTGGCAAGGGCTTTTTTCATCATGGGCATGGAGGGCTCAATTGCTAAAACATTTGCTTCCGGATGGAAAAAATCAAAATTCACTCCCGTTCCAACGCCCACTTCAAAAATGTTGCCGCGCAAATGTGCGAGCAGTTCCCGTCGGTTCTTTTCCAACGATTTCTCAGCTGATGACATAAACGGATCGTAGGCCGCCGCAAATAGTTTTTGATATAGTTTGCTCATATTCTTGAATACTTGAATGATTTAATACGAGAATGATTCATTTGTTTTCTTGTTTCCCTGAAAGAAGTACCTTTGACGAATGAATCAAACCGTTTCCAAAAAGATCGACTTTCTCATCGTCGGGCAGGGTATTGCAGGGACGATACTTGCCCATTTTCTGCTGGAAGCCGGCCGCTCCATACACATCATAGACGATGCTGATCCGGCAGGTTCTACAGCGGTGGCTGCAGGGCTCATCAATCCCATCACCGGCAGGCATTTTGTCAAGTCATGGCGTGTTGAAGAGTTTCTTCCCACGGCGGTGGAAACTTATAAGGTTTTGGAGCGAAAATTTAACACTAAATTCTATCATTCCCGCAATATTGTCAGGGCTATTTTTAATGCAGGTGAACAAAATGAATGGCTGGCCCGCAGTGCAGAATCCGGATACGACCGTTTTGTTGTGGAAAATGTGGATGCAAAAGCCTTTGAACAAAAGATTTCACAGGTTTATGATTTTATTGAAATTGGCGAAAGCGCAAGAGTGGAGGTGGGTAAACTGATCGATCATTACCGGACTTTTTTTAAGGCAGAAGCCTGTTACACCCAGACGAAATTTGATTTTGACTTGCTCGAGATTGGGGAGGAAAGCATAAAGTACGAAGGATGGGAAGCGAAAAAGATCATTTTTTGCGAGGGAGCCAAAGTAAAGGACAACCCGTATTTTAATTACTTGCCTTTCCTTGGAGACAAAGGGGAGGTTTTGATCGTCAAAATTCCGGGTTCTGGTTTTGATAAAATTCTCAAACATAAATTGTACCTGATCCCCACTGAGGAAGCCGATACTTATTGGGTTGGTGCCACCATGGAGCGTGATTTTAAAAATGTGTTGCCTTCTGAAAAGGGAAGAAATTACCTGCTAAAATTATTGGAAAAGATCCTGTCCGTTCCCTTTGAAGTGCTGGACCACCAGGCAGCCGTCCGACCCACCGTCCGGGATCGCCGGCCATTTATCGGTTCCCACCCGACCCATAAATCCCTGTTTTTATTCAACGGAATGGGGTCTAAAGGCACCTCACTTGTTCCATTCTGGGCAAAGCATACCGTACTACATCTTTTGGAAAATACTCCCCTGGACAAAGAGGTAGATGTCAAAAAATACGAACGCTACTTTACCGAATAATGCGAACAATGATTGAACCCACTTCGGGGTTCTTTCGATTTTCCTCTGTTTCCCACAGGTTACACCCGCGGTTATTGATGTTTTATCTTTTCAGGATATTCCAAATCTCTTAAAGACATTAATATAAATAACCCGGGTAAAAAACTCAATTTTTCTAAAATATCTTTGAAAATGGAATATGTAAAGCGTAAAAAAAATAGAGTTTTTACACATTAAATAATCATGTTATTTAATAGATTTTTAGCCTTTTTACACAACCCCGGAGGTCGCTTCGCTCCAATTGAACCAATTGAACCATTTGAAAGTCCCTCCGTCCTTTCGTCCTTATTCCCTTGTTGTCAAACCGACTCCGTCATATCAAGCGAATCATGGTCCAATTCCAGGTAACCGTCCTCGTTGTACATGAAGGAACGGACAAATTTCCGGTTGGGAATGATCTGGGTAAAGTCGTAGGAATGCATTTTGAAAACTTCCTGGGCATAGGCATCGTCGTAATATTCCAGCAGGATGAAAAGTTCCGCTTTGAGCGCCAGTATTTCTTCCTCTGAATATTGATAAAGCGGACTGTCCTTATCGATTTCGTGCACCAGGGTCCAAATGGTGGGTAAAGCCTGGATGCTGTCGCGTTCGAGGGAAAGTTGATAGAATTCACGTTTAAAATCTCCCAATGGATCTCCTTTGGTGATTCCCAGCGAGACAGATACCCTCGGTTTGATCATCATATTGGTCCGGTTGTTCATCAGGCGGAACATCAACGCTTTTCCCCCTTTAAAATCTCGGTAAACCATGTTGGAACTAAACCTTACTGAAGCGGAGGGTCTTGCAAAACGGCCATAAAGTAATCCCGTGATGAAGGAAAAACTGAGTAATCCGATCAAGGCTTCAAAAGTGGACACGATATTGGCCATGGTTCCATGGGGTGAAATGCCTCCGTATCCGACCGTGGTAACCGTTTGGGCGCTAAAAAAAAAGCCGTTCATAAAATCTTTGAACAGGTTACCGCTGGGTTCGGTGATCGATTCAATACCGATAAGAAAATACGTGAGCCCAAAAATAATATTGAGCCCAATGTAACTTAAGGTGACAAATATGAAAAAGTTGGCCCAGGAAATTTCGATGAGTTGTAGGTACATGTCGGAAATGGTCCACCTTTTGTTTAGATGGACAACAGTCGTTGCCCCATTATCGGTGATGTACCTTTTTGCCTTACTGCTGGAAAAGAGCCCGAATCCGGGATCCATTATTCTGTTTGCCATGGTCTGTAATTTTTCTTTGCCAAAAATAAACAAAAAGAGAAAGCCATCACCCGTGGCAATGACTTTCTCTGAAAATGATTTGGCTTAACGCTACCCTGATTTTTGATTTAGCTGTGCAAAATGTTTATGGCAATCAGTGGTTATCTGTTCGTGGGATGGCGGATTAGAGGCTTTTAAGGTCTGATATCCACTTCAAAGGAGAATTCATAGTCCTCAAGGGAAGCTTCAGGATTCTTTACAACCGCTTTTCTGGCGGCAAAGAATTTTATTCTTCCCAGTTTTTGGGTTTCGTACAATTCTTTTTCAAAGAAATAGGGCTTTACCTCGTATTCCCCGGATTGTAACAACCCCAATTGATATTCATTCAGGTTGGTAAAAAGCTGTTGTGTTGCATCCATGGAGAAATAGTCCACGATAAAGGGGCCCGATCCTACGCCGGTAGCGCCGTTGACGAGATCATCTACGAGATCATTATGAGGCGCTGCAATTCCGACAATGATGACTTCCGGCAGGCAGCGGCATCCGTTTCCGCTACAGTCTTTTGCGGTATCACTCCACCTTCCATTTGAATTTCCCCACTGGGAACGTTCAGTTGATTGGAACGGATCTTTTTCGCAATTGGTAAAAGCAAACATTGTAATGGCAAGGATCAATGTGGTCAGAAAATAGTTTCTCATGGTCTTGAATTTTTTAGTTTTTAAAAAAGTATTTTTGTTATTTACACCATGATATCAAACGGATGAAAAAATGTTACCCTCCGGTTCGTATCTCGTTATTTTCAAAGTTCAAAAATCAACCTCCAACAACGAGCAACGAGCAACGAGCAACCAGCCACCTGTAACCAATTATTTATGCATTCTCTATACTTTTTGCATCCGTATAATAGTTATTAACAAAAAACAGGATTCCAGATATGACAAAAAAGCACTTCCTTCGGGTATTATTCCTCATTAACCTGGCTTTAATGAGTGGTAATGCCTTTGCACAAGATGAAAAGACTATGAAATTTACCAATGATCCTTACACACAGGATTGGAAAGAAATTACTGAACTTGATCAGCAACGATTACCCCAATCAGCCCTTGAAAAAGTTGAGGCCTTGTACGAAAAGGCCCAAAAAGACAACAATCCCGCTCAGGTCGTAAAAACCACCATATACCGGTTAAAGTATTTCAGGGAACTGGAAGAAGACGGGTATATTAAAGTGTTGAATAAACTTGAATCTCAAGCCAATACAGCGGATTTCCCTACCAAACAAATTTTGCAGTCCATGCTCGGGGAACTCTACCAGAATTATCTTCAGCAAAATTACTGGCGCCTCAGTAATCTGACCAACACGCCGGAATATAAATCCGATGACATTGGCACCTGGACGGCAGAACAACTCATCGAAGCCAGTTCGTTGAATTACGAATGTTCTGTGGATGATAATCGGTTGGCAAAAGTGGAAATTGAGTTGTTCCGATCCATCTTTACGGGAGATCCGAATGCCCAGAAATTACGGCCGACCCTTTTTGATTTCCTCATGAACAGGGCCATCGATCATTTTATGAACGACCAGGCTTACCTGACGGAACCCAATTACAAATACTACATCACCGGGGAAGAACCTTTCCTTGATGCTGCTTCATTTGTGGGTCATTCATTCGTTTCCAGGGATACGAGTTCTCAAAAGCTGAAAACAATTCATCTTTTCCAGGCTTTGCTGTCCAGGCATTTGGAGGACCGGGATCCGGCGGCGTTAATCGATGCAGACCTGAAAAGACTCCGTTTTGTTCACGCAAATTCAACCAGTGAGTTCAAAGACAAATGGTACCTGAGTGCGCTCGAACGATTGGAAAAGAAGCACCTGGGAAATGAGGCTGTTTCGGAAATCCTGTATGCCCAATCGGGGGTTTATTACAACAGCGGATCCAGCTATGTTCCTGTTTCGGCACCGGAAGGGCAATGGGATCTCAAAAAAGCATGGGAGCTGTGCAACAAGGGCATGACCCTCCATCCTAATAGTTATGGTGCCGGCCTTTGTATGGAAAGGGTTAGAGATATCGAACAAAAAAGATTTGATGTAAGTATTGAAGAGGTCAATTTGCCAAACAAACCAGTACTCATTTCCATTCAGTACAAAAATACTCCGGAAGTATATGCGAAGGTCGTCCGGCTAACGGAAGAAGACCTTGAACAATGGTCCCGGATGGACAATAACAGTATTATCGGTTTTCTCAACAAAAAAGAAGTCGTACATCGCTGGCAGGAAACGCTTCCCAATGAAGGAGATTTTCAAAACCACCGCACAGAAATCATGAGCGAACCGATGTCGGTTGGGTTTTATGCCCTTTTGGTAGCGGATAATCCAAACTTTAAGGAAGGAGATGAAAGGGTGGCTTACCTGAGTTTCACCGTTTCAGAAATTGGTTATTTGTATAAAAAATTGTCGGGCAAGGACCTGAAAATTGTAGTCGCCAATCGCGAGACGGGAGCCCCTTTCCCCGGGGTGAAGGTGGAGTATTTTAAAAATGAATACGACAGAAAAGAAAGAAGAAACAAGCGGATCAAAATAAGCGAAGACTTAAGTGATGCGGATGGTTTTGTGGATCCTAAATTCAGAGAAAATCAATATTTTGTCATCCGCCTAAGCCACGGAAAGGATGTTTTGCTGCCCAACGACGGGTATTCTTTAAATTACCGTGACCGGCCTTCTGATGAAAAATACCAGCTTACCCGTTTTTTCCTGGACAGGGCGATCTACCGGCCTGGACAGACCGTTTATTTCAAGGCCTTGTTGATGGAAAAAGACAAAGACGGTATTCCCGGCATTTTACCCAATAAAAGCGTAACCATAACCTTCCTGGATGTCAACTGGCAGGAAGTGCAAAAACTGGATCTCCGATCCAATGAATTTGGTACGGTCCAGGGATCATTTGTGGCCCCGGAATTTGGGCTTAGAGGAAGCATGTCCCTGAAGTCCAGCGTAGGTGAAAACAGGGAGACATTCAGGGTGGAAGAATACAAACGACCGAAATTTGAGGTCGAAATGAAAGCCCCAGAAGAAAATGTTAACCTTGGCGATAGGGTAGTGGCCAAGGGCGTGGCGACAGGTTATGCCGGTAATGCGATTGACGGGGCTATGGTAAAATACAGGGTGGTTCGTCAGGCCAGGTTTCCCTGGTGGCCCTGGTGGTATCGCAGGCCTATGCCTTCAGGGGGAGAGATGGAAATTGCCAGCGGAGAAGTAAAAACAGCGCCAGACGGTACCTTTGCCGTAACTTTTGAAGCTTTGCCGGATTTGTCTATAGGAAAGGATCAAAAACCTTCTTTCCAGTTTACCGTTTATGCCGATGTGGTCGATATTACCGGCGAAACGCATTCTGCTCAACGGAGCTTCAACCTGGCTTACTTAAGTTTACAGGCAAAACTTGATGTTCCGGCCACCGTGCAGCGGCAGGACATGGTTTCTTTTGGCATCTCTACCACTAACCTGGATGGCAACTTTATCCCTGCACGCGGTAAAATCGAAGTGTACCGCCTCCAGGAACCCGAAAAGGAATTCGTGAGCCGTTATTGGGGAATGCCCGATAAACCAATGATCAATCAGAATAAATTCAACCGGTTGTTCCCGCATTTTGCCTACGGCGAGGAAGACCAGGTACAGCATTGGCCACAGCTGGAAAAAAAATTCGTGGGTTCTTTTAATACCGAAAATTCAAAGGAACTACAATTGAAACTTGCTTCATGGGAAACAGGAAGTTATGTGGTTATCCTTCAGACAAAAGATGATAAAAGCGGAGAGTTGATCGAAGATAAAGGCTTTTTTAACCTTTACGATCTCAACACAGAAACCGTTCCTTCCACAACTACCCTTTGGTTTAGTCCGTCAAAATCCAAATACAAAGCGAATGAAACCGCCGAACTTAATGTAGGAACAGCGTTCGGACCGGTACATTACCTGCTGGATGTTGAACGCAGAACCGATAAAACAGCGGATATCCGTTGGGGACTGGCCAATAATTTAAGTAACCAGCGCATTCGGTTGAGTGAAAAAGATAAAGGAGGCCTGATTTGTCATTTGGCCTATATTAAAAATAACCGGGTGTTTACCAATGTCCAGAACATAGCCGTACCCTGGGAGGATAAGGAATTGCAAATTACCTATTCAACATTCCGTGATAAACTGAAACCAGGGCAAAAAGAAGAATGGCAGATAAAGATCAGCGGCCCTGAAGGGGAAAAGGTAGGCGCTGAGGTACTGGCCGGTATGTATGATGCCTCGCTGGATGCTTTTGCGCCGAACAACTGGTCTGCCGGGTTCTTCCCAACTTTTAATTACAGTTATGCCCAATGGAGATCTACCTCTTTTGGACAAAAGTATGCCAGTGCTCAGACATATCGCGATTATACAAGACCTGAGAGGGTCTATCCTTCTTTAAATTGGTTTGATTTTTACAACGTATATTTCGGAAGGGGCAATTATTATGCAATGGAAGATGATGACGGGGTGCAGGTTAGGGCTAATGTCATGCTAAAATCGGCTCCTGCCATGGCCGATGGTGCTCCGCCTCCGCCACAGCCCGAGGAGCTGTCAGAAATGGTCGTCACTTTTGACCCGCAAATGGAAAATGCTCAAGGGAAGGTTGTTTCCATGGAAGAAGCATCCGCACCGCCTGTTAGTGTCAGAACCAACCTCGATGAGACGGTCTTTTTTATGCCGCAATTGCGGACCGATAAAGACGGCAATGTGGTCATCAGCTTTACCATGAACGAGGCACTGACCAAGTGGAAATTCATGACTTTTGCTCATACCACGGATCTGAAAACGGCCATTGGTGTCAAGGAAGTGATTACCCAAAAAGAACTGATGGTACAGCCGAATCCGCCAAGATTTTTCAGGGAGCGGGATGAGATTTATTTTACCGCAAAAGTCAGTAACCTGAGTGAATCAAAATTGTCAGGGACTGCCCGTTTGGAACTTTTTGATGCCCTGACGATGCAGCCGGTGGACGCGTTATTAGGCAATGCCAATGCCGAAGTTTCCTTTGAAGCCGAGGCCGGTCAGTCGGCGCCACTGTCCTGGAAATTAAATATTCCGGTGGGCAAGGTGATGGCCATTACCCATCGGGTGACGGCCCGCGCCGGCAGTTTTAGCGATGGGGAAGAAAGTGCTTTGCCCGTATTGACCAACAGGATGCTGGTCACGGAAACTATGCCGATGAATATCCGGGGCGGTGAGAAAAAGTCTTTTGACTTTGCTGAAATGGAAAAGGCGTCACATTCACGCACTTTGCAAAATCATAAACTGAGCCTGGAATTTACTTCCAATCCTGCCTGGTATGCCGTGAAATCATTGCCCTACCTGATGGAATACCCATACGATTGTACGGAACAGATCTTCAATCGTTATTATGCCAATGCCCTGGCTTCTTCGGTGGCGAATAAATATCCAAAAATCAGGAAGGTCTTTGATCAATGGAAAGATACTCCGGCGCTGGAAAGCGAATTGTCGAAAAACCAGGACCTTAAAGCAGTTTTACTGGAAGAGACTCCATGGGTGCTGGCTTCCCAGAGTGAGGAACAACAGCGCAAAAACATTGGCTTACTGTTCGACCTCAACAAAATGGGGCACGAAAAGGAGGCAGCATTGAATAAACTGAAAGAGAGACAATCTCCTTCGGGTGGATTCGCATGGTTCCCGGGAGGGGAAGATAGCCGTTACATCACCCAGTATCTTGTGGAAGGCATGGGCCACCTGAAACATCTAGGAGCCGAAGATTTCAACAATAATCCCGGTGTAAAGCAGATGTTGGATAATGCGATCGTTTTTATGGACGAAGAACTGAAATACGAATACGCCGAATTGGAAAAAGAGGTCAAAAAAGGGAGGACTACTTTCGCCGAGGATCATTTGAGTAATATGGCGATCCACTATCTTTATACACGTTCTTTTTTTGATAATCAAATCGACCAGGAACTGTCAAAAATCAGGGAATATTATCTGGGACAGGCAGAGCAATACTGGACCAAGAGAGGGATTTACCAGCAAGGCCTTATCGCCCTGGCCCTGCAAAGAAGTGATCGTTCCAAAGTAGCGGCCGATTTGGTTCGTTCTTTCCGGGAAAGAGCACTGCAAAGTGAGGAAATGGGCATGTACTGGAAATATGACTATGGTTATTTCTGGTACCAGTTGCCGATTGAAACCCACGCCCTCATGATTGAGGTTTTCGCGGAGGTGGCCAAAGATGATAAAGCAGTGGATGAACTGAAAATCTGGCTCCTGAAAAACAAGGAAACGACCCACTGGGAAACCACTAAAGCCACGGCAAATGCCGTTTATGCCCTCCTGGCCAATGGCTCCAATTGGTTGGTGGAAGATAAACCATTGAAAATCAGCCTGCCAAAGGCCAAGGAGAAAGAGGTGTCCATTCGTAAAGCCATGGGAACGGCAGAAGCCGGTTCCGGTTATTTCCGGGTCGATTGGCAGGACAACGAGATCAATCCTCGAATGGGTAGCGTAAAGGTGGAAAACCAGAACAATGTGGTGGCCTGGGGCAGCATGTACTGGCAATACTTTGAAGAATTGGATAAGATAGATGTTTTCAAAGAAACGCCGCTGACGCTTAAAAAACAGTTGTACCGGGTGGATAATTCGGATAAAGGTCCTGTTTTGCTTCCTGTGAACGATAAAAATGGGTTGAAGCCAGGAGATAAAGTGACCGTAAGGATTGAACTGAAGGTGGACAGAGACATGGAATATGTTCACATGAAAGATATGCGTGCCAGTGGGTTTGAACCTATGAATGTGCTGAGTACCTACAAATGGCAGGGAGGTTTGGGCTATTACGAAAGCACCGGGGATGCTGCTACGAATTTCTTCTTCAGCTACCTGCCGAAGGGAACCTATGTATTTGAATATCCTGTGCGGGTGGTCCACAAAGGAGATTTTTCCAATGGAATAACGACCATTCAATGTATGTATGCGCCAAAATTCACCAGCCACTCCGAAGGAGTACGGGTTAAAGTAGATTAATAATGAGGTTGTAATATTTCGATGCTGCGATACTATGATGATTTGATTTTTCGAAGTATTTTTGAAATCTTTAATCGGTGTTCCTTGTTCAATATTCCCATTTATTTTTGGGATTTCGGACAAAGAACACCGATTTTTTTGACTAGTGGACACTTCATATTACAAATTAAAAGTACATTCCCCAAAAATTGTATTTTGCAATCATCCCCAATCCAATATTTTAGCATAAACTCCTTGCGTTCTCTGCGCCTTCTTCGCGCACTTTGCGTTTAAAAAATAACTTTCAATGAAAAAACATCTTGCCTTTTTAGTCATCCTTTTCCTTTTCTCAACCACGTCATACGCTCAAAAGCCTGACGAATCACCCGAAGCCAGAACCGAACGTATGCAATGGTTTCGTGATGCCAAACTGGGCATATTTATACACTGGGGCATTTATTCCGTCAAGGGCATTGACGAATCCTGGAGTTTTTACAACAATATGATCTCTTACGAGGATTATATGGCGCAGCGGAATGGTTTTACCGCTAAAAATTACGATCCGGCAAAATGGGCTAAGTTGTTCAGGGAAAGTGGTGCACAATATGCGGTACTCACCACCAAACATCATGACGGTATGGCCCTGTGGCCCACGAAATTAAGCGACCTGAATGTCGTAAAAAGCACCCCCGCAGGGAAAGACCTGGTCTCTCCCTTTGTAGAAGCGGTAAGAAAAGAAGGGTTGAAGGCCGGGTTGTATTTTTCCATCCTTGACTGGTCGCATCCGGATTATCCTGAATTTACCCGGACGCAAAAGAAATTCGAAAATGATCCCAAAAGGTTTGCCTCTTTCGTCGATTTTTATTCCGCCCAGCTCAATGAGTTGAACCATTTGTTCAAACCCGACTTGTTCTGGTTTGACGGCGACTGGTCATACGATGCGGAAGCTTTTCAATCCGACAGGGTCAAAGCTCAATTGTATAAGGATAATCCGGATTTGATCTGCAACTCCCGTCTCCGCGGAGGGGATTACGGGACCCCGGAACAGGGACTGCCGCTCACTTCACCCAAAGAAGATTACTGGGAATTATGTATGACCATCAACGATTCCTGGGGGTTCCAGCCTCACGATAAAAAGTTTAAATCGGCCAATAAAGTCATTTCCATATTTGCGGATGTGATCAGCCTGGGAGGAAATCTCCTGCTCGACGTAGGCCCCATGGAAGACGGCACCATTCCTGAACCCCAGGTGGAAGTACTGAAAGAACTGGGACAGTGGACCCAAAAACATGAAACAGCCATTTACGGCAGTCTGCCCGGCATCCCGCGTGCCTACTTTAACGGGCCGTCCACTTTATCCAAAGACAGCACCATTTTATACCTTTTTTTCGATTATGTACCTAATGAAGACCTTGTTTTAAAAGGCATCAAAAATAAAATCAACCGCATTTGGGTGGTGGGCAACGGGACCAAACTGAAATATGATATCTACATGAAATCCTACTGGAGTGCTGTGCCCGGATTAGCTTATATCCAGGTTCCGAAAGAAGTACTCGATCCCCGGATGACCGTACTGGCGGTACTTTTGGACGGGAAAATAGATTTATACGGTGAAGCCGGTCAGGTCATTGAGAGTAATTAACTCGTTACTGGTTTCTCGTTACTGGTTTCTCGGTTTTTAATTAATTTGTAACGAGTATCTCGTAACCAGCAACCAGCATTCATCTAAAAAATTCCGATCATCGTCGGGAAAACGGAGTATATTCGGCATTTTCCCACAACTTTGTCCCATATTATTCGATTAATAATGAAAGATAGGTTATTATTAAAAACTGGTTTTTCCAGATTCAGCACTTAGATAAGCTGATTTTGGATTTTTAAACTCAAAACTATTGAGCCATGGACATCAAAGATTATGCAAAAAAGAAAATAAAAGATACGATTATGAGTAACACCACTAATAATGACAAAGATCAAAAGAGCATGCATGCCGATACGGTAATCAAGAACCACATCGTCTGGGCAATGGGGGCCAGTTTTATTCCGCTGCCCGTGATTGACGTTTTTGCGGTCAGCGGTTTACAACTCGATATGGTGAAAGGCCTGTGCAGGGTGTATGATGTAAATTTTTCAGAAACACAAGGCAAAGCCATCGTGACTACGCTGACCAGTTCAGCCCTGGCCAGGATCGGAGCCAGAAGTCTTATCAAACTCGTTCCCGGTATCGGTTCCCTGATCGGTGGGGTGACACTTTCTGTGTTCAACGGAGCTTCAACCTACGCTTTGGGCGAAGTATTCAAAAAGCATTTTTCTGCCGGAGGCACCTTCCTCGATTTTGACACAGAAAGGCTGAAGAAATACTATCGTGAGAAATTTGAAAAAGGTAAAAAAGTAGCCGAGCAGATCAAAAAAGAAGAAGAAAGCAAAATCAAAAAAACAAAAAAGATCAATGTTGATGATGTGGTGGTCGAAGCTCCGGCTAATATGGATGAAGTGGTAGAATCTGATGTGTTGAAAAGACTCAGTGAACTGGGTGCCCTGAAAAAGGAAGGCATCATCACCGACGAAGAGTTCGAGGCCATGAAGAAAAAGTTAATAGACTCATTCTAAGCAAGATAAATAAAATTAAGGTTTAGCGATAAAGGTCGTAGCGTAGTGCTGCGGCCTTTTTTTTAATAGCTCGCCACTACATCTTGTCGGCAGCGGACAAAGTAGCGGACTCCTGTCCGCCGGGATTCTTCTCTTGTTCGTTTAAAATAAGCATAGCTGCACGAGGTGACGTCTTCCGCCGGGCAGGCTCTGTGAGCGGAAAAAAGGTGTCATCTCGATGTGCTAAGCAGCGGACTCCTGTCCGCCGGCGGAAAATTACTTTTTGAACATAGGTAAAGGATCCAGTGGATGGCTTAAAAACCTTTTAAAAGTCTGTCGGAGTAAAAAACGGTGAAATCCTTTATAAGGAAAAGCCTCTTTGACTTTCCTGTGCGCTTCCCCTGAAACCCCGAATTTCAAAAGGCCCATGCTCACATCAATCCAGTCGGCCCGGCGAAAGGCCTCCACCGTTTGGGCGAAAGGGCCCGTGTACCGGCTCATCTTGTGGTGCATATCGATCATCAGCAGGATTTCTGCTTCCAGCGATTGTTGCCCTGCCCCGGCGAGGTAGTTTTTGGTAAGGTTCAGGGTAGGCTCCAGGTAATCAAAGGTTTTATGCGTCCAGATGCCAAGATCGTGGAGGGAGGCGGCGATGGCGTATCGGGAAATGTTTTCCGGATGATCATCGAGGATCATCGAAAAGTTAAAAATCCGGTAAACGTGATTTCGGTAAGCAGTGAAATCGTTGCCGAGAATACTTTCGTACTCTGACAAGATGGAGTCGATAGTGTTGTTGTGACTGGTGATCTTCATTTAATTATTTTGACAAAAAAGGGAACCACGGATAAAAGAAATATTATCCCCAGCTCACATATCTCCTGATATCCTCCATTCTATCTCCACATCCTCTTCTATCTCCTCGTTTCCACTTTTATCTCTACATGTCCTCTCTTGCCTCC
Source organism: Lewinellaceae bacterium (assembly GCA_020636105.1). Taxonomy (NCBI): domain Bacteria; kingdom Pseudomonadati; phylum Bacteroidota; class Saprospiria; order Saprospirales; family Lewinellaceae; species Lewinellaceae bacterium. The sequence continues at coordinate 1,155,619 of JACJYL010000001.1, read as the reverse complement.
AATTATCTCCTTACAAACTCCACCTTGCCAGCGGCATCACCCGCTGATCCGAAAACTCCCCCTTCAAATATTTGTAATACCCCGTCACCCCGATCATGGCCGCATTATCCGTACAAAATTCAAAATCCGGGATATGTGTCGTCCAGCCAAGTTTTTGTTCCATGGCTTTCAAACCGCTCCTCAGAGCTGAATTGGCGGAAACGCCCCCGGCGATGGCTATTTCCTTGATATCCGTTTGTTTGCTCGCTTTTTTAAGCTTGTTCAGCAATATGCTTACAATACGGGTCTGCACGGAGGCACAGATGTCGTTGAGGTTGTTTTGGATGAAGTCGGGGTCCTGTTTCAGGTTGTCCTTCAGGAAATAGAGGATGGAGGTTTTTAGTCCGCTGAAGCTGAAATTCAGGCCTTTTACTTTGGGCTCCGGGAAGTCAAAGCGGGGGATTCCTTTTTGAGCGTAGTGATCGATCAATGGCCCGGCAGGGTAGTCGAGGCCGAGCAATTTGCCGGTTTTGTCAAAAGCTTCGCCGGCGGCATCGTCGATGGTGCTGCCGATGAGTTCCATCTCGAGATGATCTTTGACGATGATGATCTGGGTATGGCCTCCGGAGACTGTCAAACAGAGGAAAGGAAAAGCAGGGTAGGGCTCCCGGGCAAAATGGGCCAGCACATGAGCTTGCAGGTGATTGACTTCAATCAGCGGGATGCCGAGGCTTAGGGCATAGGCTTTGGCAAAAGATATGCCCACGATCAGGGAACCGATGAGGCCGGGACCGCGGGTAAAGGCCACGGCATGGATGTCTTCTTTTTCGATGCCGGCCTGTTTCAAAGCTACGTCCACGATGGGAACAATATTTTCCTGGTGAGCCCGGGAGGCCACTTCGGGCACCACACCGCCATATTGAGTGTGGATCTCCTGGTTGGCGACACAATTGCTCAGCACTTTCCCGTTCTGGATGACTGCTGCAGAGGTATCATCACAGGAAGATTCGATGGCCAGGATATTTATGGTTGTCATAACATTCATTTTCAGGGCGCAAATATACTTATATTTCACGGCAAGTTGAAACCCTTAGGACCCGTTCCTCTGGAACTTGATATCAGATGTTACACGAATATACACTATTAACTAGGCGTTATTTCGCCATATAATAATTAATTGGTCTGGTCTGTTTGTCTATAGACTTAAAGAACTTCGATATGCTTCGTTCCTTTTAGCCTTGGGAATGTCTGTTTTTGAGAGGAGCTTTTAGAATCATTATCTTTTTTTTCGGCCAAAAAAGTAAGAGCCCAGCCGGCTTGAGGCGATGCCAAGCCTGTAAAAACCAAAGAAGTTAATTCAACTCCTTGACAAATAGCAAATTACAAATTGTTACCCCTGATGTAATGACACTCAGTGTTTCCCTACGGAGGGAACCTGTCCTCGAAACAAAGTGCCGGGATCTTTCTTTGGGGGATTTTACACTCAATATTTTACATTCAAAATAATCGGCTTTGATTTTTTAAAAATCCAGTCAATTCCTAAGTTCTACAATACATTTCCAATCGATCGAGGCAAGCTGAAATCATAAACTCATAACATTTCAGCCTCAAAATACCCTTGTTTTACCAGATCGCAGGATCAAAATCTCACAGGATCAATGGATCACAGTATTTTCACATTTTCAAGCAAAATTATATCCGTTTTAATGAATTCGATGTCAAATATTTTTAAATTGCGTCCGATTATGACATTGTCAATAAAAAACCTTATAATTGCAACAAAACGAACGAAAATATGAGAATTGTACTTAATCTGTTATTCGTTGCTATCGCCCTTTTCTTATTGTGGGTGCTGTATAGTAGTATTCGTGAGCCGATAGCTTTCAATAAAGAAAGGGCTATCCGGGAAACTGCTGTGATCAACAAGCTCAAGGAAGTCCGCGCAGCTCAGGAAATGTATCGTTATATTACCGGTGAATTTGCCGGGAATTTTGATACTTTGGCTAAAGTTTTGAGAGAAGACAGTTTTGCTATCATTAAAATTATCGGTGACCCTGATGATCCTGAATTTACCGGAGAAATCATCAAGGATACACTGCTTACTCCCGCAATAGATTCAGTAAGAGCTCTGGGGATGAATCTGGATTCCCTGCGTTACGTTCCTTTTGGAAAAGGAATTACTTTTGAGATTGCGGCCGATACGCTAACCTATCAGAAAACCCTTGTAAATGTAGTGGAAGTAGGGGTGATCAGGAAGAAATTCATGGGGCCATGGGGTACCAATCATTTCAGGCGTTACGACCAGAATTATAATCCCGATAAACCTCTTAAGTTTGGCGATATGAATGCACCAAAGCTCGCAGGAAATTGGGAAGATTAATATTAGAAATAATTGAAGATAACTATAGCAGAAGTTTTACCTCTGCACTGGAACTGTCCATCCTGCTAGGGGTGGACAGTTTTACGTATATGATAAGTGATGGGAACAATCAATCACGACTCCTAAAGGACTATACGTTGGAAAAACATGTGAATCAGGAAGATGAGGTGAAAAATATCCTGTCTTCGGACAAACAGCTCAATGCCGCCTTTCGAAGTGTTTTACTGGGCATTGACAACCCACATTCCACGTTGATTCCGACTTCTTTTTATCATGAAAAAGAAAGGAGGTCCTATCTCGAACATTTAATGCCACTGGTGGATCAATCAGCGATATTCACTGATTCCATTGATGGTCAGTCGGCCCAAAATGTATATGCCGTCAAATCTTCCGTATTGTCCATTTTCGAGGAACACCTGCCTGGTTTCCATATTTTGCATTTCTCATCCGTCATGATGCGAACCCTTGAATCTCATGCCAAAGCCAATCCGGGTCACCAGGTTTATGTGTATTTCAGACCAAGGAGTTTAAGAATATTTTTATTTGACAACGGCAGGATTAAATTTTCAAACAGCTTTGATTTTACAGGAGTCAAGGATGTGTTGTATTATGTGTTGCTCGTACTTGAACAACATGGCCTGGACAATACCCAGACCCCCGTTTTTCTCCTGGGACAACTTTTGCGCGATTCGGAGTTGTTCAGGTTATTGTACCGGTATATCGATAAATTATTCTTTTTTGAACATGAGGCACCCGTAAAAATGGGTAGCAAACTGGGGAAAATGCCTTCGTGGTTTTTTTACGATGTGTTGAGTCTCAATCAATGAGTAAATGAGGCAGAGAAGAATGTTTTAATGCTGCCTTTTTCCATGCGCCAGGGTATTTTGGTAAGTCTTGAAATCATTCATTTAATTACCGGTTGATCATTGTCTCATCGAACCATTAGTCCCTTTTATATTATGCGAATTATCGGCGGAAAATTTAAAGGTAGAAAATTTAACCCTCCGGCAGGGAAGTGGCCCACGAGGCCTACCACCGATTTTGCAAAAGAAGGACTGTTCAATATTCTTACCAACGTTTTCGATTTTGTGGAAGTCAAAGCCCTTGACCTGTTTGGGGGAACCGGGAGTATTGCCTACGAATTGGTATCCCGCGGATGTTCCGATGTCACTTATGTGGATCAGTATTTTCCTTGTATCGCTTATGTGAAAAAGACAAAAGACCTACTGGACTTAAGGGGTGAAATAAAAATCATAAAATATGACGTATTTAAATTTATTCCCAAAACAGAAACCCGGTTTGATCTGATTTTTGCGGATCCACCCTATGCCCACCCCGACCTGTCCAAACTGCCTGACATGATCTTTGAGTATGGGCTTCTCAATCCGGAGGGATGGTTCATTTTAGAACATGACAATAAGTCTGATTTTGAGACCCATTCCCGTTTTTTCAGGAAGCAAAAATATGGCAACAATATTTTTAGCTTCTTTAAATGAATTTTTGTTGGCTTTTTTGTGTTCATTCCCATAATCAATGGTCGGAAAGCCTTAACTTTGGCCGAATTTTTTTAACAAAAGCAATTTTCGTAAATGAATATTACGAGCATCATACAGGAAGGGGTGGTAAAAGCGGTCAAATCATTGTACGGAACGGATGTTTCCGTTGATGAGGTTTCGGTAAGCAGCACCCGGCCGGATTTTGAAGGAGAATATACCGTGGTGACCTTTCCTTTTACCAGGATGGCCAAAAAGAAACCCGAGGACATCGGGCAGGACATTGGCCGGTATCTCGAAAAGGAACTCCCGGAGGTGGTAAGGTTTAATACGGTCCAGGGGTTTTTAAACCTGGTCATAGCGGATTCTTTCTGGAAATCCTTTCTTACAGGTATTTACAATAATGAGCACTACGGTTACGCTGCGCCCACCGGGGAAAAGGTACTCGTGGAATTCTCATCGCCCAATACGAATAAACCCCTGCACCTGGGGCACATCAGGAACATTTTACTTGGCTGGTCAGCCTATAAGATATTGACCGCTGCGGGTAATGAGGTGATTCGGACACAGATTGTCAATGACAGGGGGATTGCCATTTGCCGGAGTATGGTGGCATGGAAAAATTTTGGGGAAGGAAAAACACCCGAAAGTTCAGGGATCAAGGGCGATCATTTTGTGGGAGGTTTTTATGTTGAATTTGCCAAACGATACGAGGAAGAATACGCCCTGTGGCAAGAGACCAGTGAAGCGGAGCAAGTTTACCAATCTGAAGGCATGTCCACCCAAACCCGGGAAGCTTTTTTCAAAAAGTATAAAAACAACTACTTCAATAATGAAAGTGTGTTGGGGAAGCAGGCGAGAGATATGCTCCTGGCTTGGGAATCCGGAGATCCTGAAGTGAGGGCGCTTTGGGAAGAGATGAATGGCTGGGTTTATAAAGGGTTTGAACAAACTTACCAGGAACTGGGAGTACAATTCGACAAACTTTATTACGAATCGGACACTTACCTCCTCGGAAAGGAAATAATCGAAACGGCCATTGAAAAGGGCGTAATGCACCGGGATGGCAAGCGTGTTTGGGCTGATTTTGAAGAGATAGGGCTGGAGCCCAAAACGGTGATTAAAAGTGATGGAACTTCGACCTATACTTCCCAGGACATGGGAACAGCAAGATTGAGGTATGATGATTACGGGGTGAAGGAAATGGTTTATGTGGTTGCAGATGAGCAAAATGATCACTTTAAGGGCTTGTTCCATATTCTGAAAAAACTAGGAGAGCCCTATGCCGATGGATTGCATCACCTTTCATACGGAATGATCGATCTGACCACCGGCAAAATGAAATCCAGGGAAGGCACCATCGTGGATGCGGATGATTTGATGAAAACAGTGATTGAGGAGGCTGCTGAAAATTCAAAAGAGCGGGATACCACCAACGATTTGAGCGAAGCCGAGCAACTGGAGATTATCAGGAAAATAGGCATGGCAGCCCTGAAGTTTTTTATCATCAAGGTGAACCCTAAAAAACGGATGACTTTTGATCCCAAGAAGTCCCTCGATTTTCAGGGCCAGACCGGACCTTATGTTCAAAATGCCTACGTTCGGACTCAATCCGTCCTCAGAAAAGCAGGGGCATTCGACGCAAGTCTGGCCGCCGGATATGAAGCCCTGAATGGGGAGGAGAAAAATATCCTCATTCAACTGCAATTGTTTCCCGGGTTGATCCAGTCTGCTGCAAAAAACCTGGATCCTTCGGATATTGCCAACTATTGTTATAATCTGGCGAAATCCTACCACAGGTTTTTCCATGAATGTCCTATATTAAAGGCTGAATCAGACGAGGCCAGGGCCTTCAGACTGATGATATGCCTCGCCGTTGGACATACCCTTGAAACGGGAATGGACCTGCTGGGGATTGAAATGCCGGAAAGAATGTAATGACGTAAAATACAAAAAAAATGAGCGAAGAGTTAAAAGATTCAAGGTCGTTGAACTTTATTGAAAAAATTATTACTGAAGATATTGCCAATGGCAAACACAAAGGAACGGTTCATACCCGTTTCCCTCCTGAGCCCAATGGTTACCTGCATATTGGTCATGCCAAGGCTATTGTGGTCAATTTCGAAATTGCCAAAAAATTTGGCGGAAAGACCAACCTGCGCCTCGATGATACCAATCCGACTACGGAAGAGACTCTTTTTGTGGAGAACATCAAAAATGATATACGTTGGCTGGGCTACGAGTGGGAAGGGGAAGAGCATTATGCCTCGGATTATTTTCATCAACTCTATGCATACGCAGTAGAGCTGATCAAAAAAGGACTGGCCTATGTCGATGATTCTTCAGTGGAAGAAATTGCCGCCATGAAGGGAACTCCCACAGTGCCAGGGACAAACAGCCCTTACCGTGATCGCTCCATTGAAGAAAATTTGCGGTTATTCGAAGGCATGAGGAAGGAGGAGTTTCCTGACGGTTCAAAGGTTTTAAGGGCCAAAGGAGATATGGCTTCCCCCAATATGCATATGCGGGATTCCGTAATGTACAGGATCAAACATGAACATCACCATCGCACAGGGGATGAGTGGTGTATTTATCCCATGTATGATTTCGCTCACGGGCAATCTGATTCCATCGAAGGGATCACCCATTCCCTTTGCTCCATAGAATTTGAAAATCATCGGCCTCTTTATGACTGGTATATTGAGCAACTGGGTATTTTTCCTTCCCGGCAAATTGAATTTGCCCGGATGAATGTATCTTATATGATCACCAGCAAACGCCGGCTGGCTAAGTTGGTGACAGAAGGTTATGTAACTGGTTGGGACGACCCCCGAATGCCTACGCTTGCAGGGATGCGTCGCCGGGGTATTCCGGCCCAGGCCATTCGCGAATTTTGTGATGAGGTGGGGGTTGCGAAACGAACAAATGTCATTGAGATCGAAAGGCTGGAATTCAACACTCGTGATGTGCTCAACAGGATCACTCCCCGGGTGATGGCCATCCTTGATCCGCTTAAGGTGGTCATTACCAATTACCCTGAGGATAAGGTGGAACAAATGGAGTCCATCAATAACCCGGAAGATGAAAGTATGGGGTCCCGGAATATGCCTTTTTCCCGCGAGATCTACATTGAAAGAGAGGACTTTATGGTCGATCCTCCCAAGAAATTTTTCAGACTGGGACCGGGCACCAATGTCCGGTTGAAAAGTGCCTATATTCTTCATTGTGAAGATTATAAAACTGATCCGGAAACGGGGGAAGTAGTGGAAGTACATTGTACTTATTTTCCTGACAGCCGGAGCGGTTCGGATACTTCCGGCATAAAAGCCAAAGGGGTAATTCACTGGGTATCGGTGCCACACTCCAAGGATGCTGAGGTCAGGTTGTATGACAGACTGTTTACCGATCCGACTCCTGATGCCTATGAAGATAAGGATTACCTCGATTTTTTTAATGAAAATTCTTTGGAGATCATCACGGCAAAAATCGAACCGTTCCTGGCAGAAGTTGAGCCGGGAAGTTATCTGCAATTCATGAGAAAAGGTTATTTTTGCGTAGATACTGAATCAACAAAGGAAAATCCTGTATTTAATCTTACGATTTCCCTTAAGGACAGTTGGAAAAAATAATTATAGCTTTTGGAGGTGCGTTACGAATCGGTAACGAGCACCAGGAAACCAGCAACCAGCACCAGATATGGAAGGACGTATTATATTAGGCGGGGAACGATTTTTGATCACTATTGACAGGCTATGTCAACAATTGATCGAGGATCATGCTGATTTTTCGGATGTTTGTCTCGTAGGTATTCAGGCCCGCGGAGTACTCCTGGCTGACCGCATTTACGAGCGATTGACTACCGTGCATGGTATTACCCCTTTTCCTTATGGCAAACTGGATATAAGCTTTTACAGGGATGATTTCAGGAGACGGGACAAACCGCTAAGGGTCAATGCTAACGAAATGGATTTTCTCGTTGAAAATAAACGAGTCATTTTAGTCGATGACGTATTGTTTTCGGGGCGTACTGTCCAGGCGGCTTTGACAGCGCTTAACCATTATGGGCGGCCCAGGGCTGTGGAGCTGCTCGTTTTGGTGGATCGCCGTTTTCACCGTGAAATACCTGTTAGCCCCGATTATTCAGGATTGACGATTGATGCCCTTGAGAATGAATATGTGAAGGTGAATTGGGAACACTTGAACGGACAGGATGAAATCCTGTTGTTTCCGCCTGCAAAAGCGGGAGAAACTCCCTTGTATTAAAAAAAACTTGCCCAATATAAAAAGGCCCGGTATACCAATGATTGATTAAAAAAATTTTTCAATTTCAAAAGAACTTATGGCGGTCATTAGTCAATTAAGCACGGAGCATCTGATCGGAATTAAGCAAATCACTTCCGAGGATATTCGGTTGATATTTGATACGGCGCACAACTTTAAGGAGGTCATCAACCGACCGATTAAAAAGGTGCCTTCTCTGAGGGATATTACCATTGCGAATCTGTTTTTCGAAAACTCCACCCGGACTCGTTTGTCTTTTGAATTGGCGGAAAAAAGACTTTCCGCAGATATTATCAATTTTTCGGCCTCCTCTTCCTCCGTTAGCAAGGGAGAAACCCTGTTGGACACCGTCAACAATATTCTGTCGATGAAAGTGGACATGGTTGTTATGAGACATCCGGCTCCCGGTGCCCCGATGTTTCTTTCCAAACACATTGATGCCAACATCATCAATGCAGGGGATGGAACCCACGAGCACCCCACCCAGGCTTTGCTGGATGCTTATTCCATGGAGGAAGTGTTGGGAAATGTTGAAGGAAAAAAAATTGTAATTATCGGCGATATCGTACATTCCAGGGTGGCCCTGAGTAATATTTTTTGCTTAAAAAAACTGGGCGCCCAGGTAAAAGTATGTGGCCCCCCGACTTTAATCCCCAAGCATATTCAAAGTTTGGGCGTTGAAGTAGAATTCGACCTCCGAAAGGCTCTTAAATGGTGTGATGTAGCCAATATTTTACGCATCCAGCTGGAGCGACAGGATTTGCGGTACATTCCTTCTTTGAGGGAGTATGCCCTATATTACGGTGTCAACAAATCATTGTTGGACAGTCTGGACAAACAAATCGTTATTATGCACCCTGGTCCCATAAACCGTGGGGTGGAAATTAGCAGCGATGTTGCAGATTCGGATCATTCTATTATTCTGCAGCAGGTAGAAAATGGGGTGGCCATTCGAATGGCTGTACTTTTTTTATTAGCCTCAAAGCGATAGTTTACACTCTTTTTTTTCCGGATAAAGCCGAAAATAATTATATTACATGCAATTAATCCGGGCAAAGAATAGTTTTGCTTTACAATTTATGAAATATTCTTTGCCCGATATGGGGCAATTAAGTCTTGGAGCTATATTGTAATCCTGAACTTATTTCAAAAAGCATTGGAAATAATCCACCCGGTTGCGAAAAAAATAATTGAAAAATTTACAGATTTTAGGGTTTAAAGTCTGCCGGCAGGAAAATATCTTCAAGTACAAAATATTCTTTCCGTCCCCGGACCAAGCAACTTTGATGTCTGTTTTTTCATTTTTATTATGTACCGCATTTACTTATAATGCAGTAATCTGTTTATTAATAAATTGCCTGAAATGAAGTCAGTAATTTTTTACTTTTCTTTTTTCCTTTCCCTTTTCACGGCTTATTCAGCCCTCGCTCAGTCTTGTTCTGAACTCATTATTGATGACCGCATGGTCAGTGGTACGAGGCTTCTCAAGTCGGTTTCGGTAACACTTGTCGTTAGGGGGAATTATACCTATAGTATCGAACTCAACAATAGTGATAAAGGAGTAACGGCAAAAATGTATTCAAAAGCAGGCGTTGAGTTTAATCAGGATGATGAGATCATATTTATGGATATGAACATGATGCGCCGTGGCTACCGATTTGTGGAGATGGGAGAGGTTATTCGTGAAAAGGGGAGCCCGGTTAATGTAAATGTCCTTCAATTGGATCTTTCAGCGATTGAATGGTTTTCTTCGGTGGATATCGGAACTATTTATATCAAAAACAACACGAGCAATGAGATCAGGAAATTTTCGGTAAACCAAAGTCGCCAGAAAGACTTTCGTGATATGGCTATTTGTTTTTCCCGGAGCCTGGATCCGAGCCAGGTGGTGGAAGTGGAAATAGCTGAAGTGGATTTACCCGGTGCAAAATCTTCGGGCACCCCTGTTGCCGGTCCCAACAAAGGGCAGTCGGGGAAACCCGCTGCTCAGGGTAATGTTGCCAATGATTCTGAAGTGCTGAATCTCCGCTCCGAACTTGCGGATACCAAGAAAAAACTCAGGGAAGAAATACAGGCTGAAAAAGATAAAGCAGCTTCCATCAAAACACGACTGCAGGAGGACGTGGCAGCGGCCCGGGAAAATGCGCAGAATAAAAAACAGGAATATGCCCAGGAGGTTTTGGCCGCAAGACAGGCCTCTCAGAAAGAAATCGAAGAGGCCAGAAATGCTCTGGCCATGTCCATAAAAGAAGCCAGGGAAAAAGCAACTTCGGAATTGGACAAAATCAACCTGCAGGTGGATGAGGCCCGGCGAAAAGCAGCAGATGAAATAGGGAAAGCAAGATTAAAATCTGCTGAAGAAGTGGCTGCAGCAAGGAATGCAGCTGCTGAACAATTGAAAAAGGAAAAGGAAAAACTCGATCTCGCCAAACTGGAGTATGCTGATGAAATTGCTTCAGCCCGGGAAAATTCGAGGTTAGAATTGGAGCGCATCAGGGAGGAAACGGCAAATACCATTCAATTAGCCAGAGAAAAGGCCAAAACGGAAAGGAATAAAACTACTGATGATGTAGTGGCTACCAAAAAAACAGCAGAGGAGCAGATCCTGAAAATAAGGGAAGAAAGTGCCCTGGAGGTTGCCCAGGCCAGGGAAAACGCCGTATTGGAAAAAGAAAGAATCGCTTTTGAAGTGGCAGAGGTGAGAAGAACGGCTGCTGAACAAAAAGGGATTTTACAGGAACAGCTGGCTTCTGAAATTGGTGAATTAAAAGAGAATGCCGCCCGGCAAAAAGAATCTGTGACCGTAGAGGTCGCCGATACTAAAAAACGTGCCTCAGAGGAGATCAATAGTGTCAGAGAGCAAGTGGCAGTAGAGAAAAACAGGGCTCAGAATGAAATTACCGAGACGAGAAAAGGCGAAGCTCAAGAAGTGGCCTTAGCAAGGGCCAAAGCTGAAGAAGAAAAACAGAAATTGACCACTGAAGTGGTCGCCGCCAAGCAAAATGCGGCCATGACGATCGAAGAGATCAGGAAAAAGGAGGCTGAGGAGATCGCCAATGCCAAAAAACTGGCCCAGGAGCAGAAGGAATCCATTGCAGAGGAGGTAATTATAGCTCGTCAGAATGCTACCAAAGAGATGGAAAGGGTGCAGGCGGAATCCCAAAAGAGTATTACGGAGATCAGGGAACGGGAAAATGCCGCAAAGGATGCGCTTGTCCTGGAAGTCAAGGAGGCACGCGATAAAGCCAATGCGGAAATAGAGAAAGCACGGTTGTCTGCCCAGGCTACTGTTCAGGAAGCGAGCCAGACCGCTTCCCAGGCAAAAGAAAATTACGCATCAGAGGTGCTCAACGCCCGCAGCGCTTCCAGTGAGGAGGTTAAAAAAGCACAGGAAGAAGCCGCCAGGAAAATAGCCGAAGCGAAGAAAAAAGAAAAAGAAACCCAGGAAGCTTCGGTGGAAGATGTGCAGATGGCTCGTAAAAAAGCAGCGGAAGAAGTGAGGAAAGCCAGTGAGAATGCCGCGAATGAAATTGCTGCAATAAAAGCAAACGCAAGCAAGGCAAGAGAAAGTGCTGCCATTGAAGTGGCAGATGCCCGCAAAGCTGCTGCTGATCAGATTTCGAAGATAAGAACAGATGAGGCTGCTGCCGTTAAGGCGGCCCTTGAGAAATCTGCAGAAGAACGCAACAAGATAGCAGCAGAGGTGGCAGAAGCCCGGGAACGGTCAGCCCGTGAGTTGAATGCCGCCCGAGAACAGACGGCTGCAGAAATTAAAATAGCAAGGGAAAAAGCAGTACAGGAAAAGGAATCCCTGCAGCTTGATTTATTAAAATTCAGACAAGAGAATTCTGCCCAGTTGGAAAAAGTAAAGGCAGAAGCAGCCACTGAAGTAGCCACAGCCAGGGAAAACGCTGCAAACGCCGTCGGTCAGGCACGGGAAGATATGGCCGCCAAAAAGGCCGATTACGCTCAGCAAATAAAAGATGCCCAGGAACAAAGTAAACTTGAAGTGGAAAAGGCACGGGCAGCAGCAGCAGTGGAGGTCACTCAGGCCAGGGATAATGCCGCTGAAAAGAAACAGGACTATGCGAATGAAACAGCTCTGGCAAGGAAAAATTCTCAAGAGGAAATAACCAAAGTAAGAGAAGAGACTTCCACTACCATTTACGATGCCAAACACGAGGCATCCAACCAGGTGACTAAAATCAAGGAAGATGCGGCCACTCAAATTGCCGAAGAGAAAACGCGTACCGATGCCATCAAAAAAGAACTTCAGGAAGAAGTTCTCACCGCCAGGAAAAATAGCCAGGAACAAATTCAACTGCTAAAACAGCAGGAAAAGGAAGCAGAAAAGTCGGCCGAAGAAAAACAAAAAGTTTTGGATGATCTGGAGCGCAGGATAAAAGCAGCTGAAGTGCAGCTCAAAAAATTACAGGAACAAGCAAAAGAAAAAGGTTCGGGGAACGACTAGTGCATCCGGGGGAACAACCTTTCGGATATTTCAATTGGCAGGATTATACCTTCATGCATTAGGTTTTATCCTTTTTGCGGTCAGATATTTCCTGGGCAATATACCTTAGCCCATTTAGGGTAAGATTGGGTTCAATGGCCAGGAAGTATTCTTCCAGTGATTTGATGGTAGTTGAAAGTCCGCCGGTTGCAATGGCTTCGTAGTGTTCACCCACTTCTTTTCTGATACTCTCCACCATGTTGATGACCAATCCGGTATATCCATAAAATATTCCGCTTTGAATGGCCTGAACCGTATTTTTCCCCAGGGCAGACACCGGATGTTCCATGGGCACTTCCGGAAGTTGCGCGGTTTTGGTGAAGAGGGCTTTGATGGCCGTTTTTAATCCCGGCACGATGGAAACGCCCAGGATCTGGCCTTCTTTGGTTAAGGTCGTAAAAGTGAGGGCCGTTCCGAAATCAACGATAATACAATCTCTCCCGAACTGGTGATAAGCAGCCACGGCATTTGCCACCAGGTCTGTACCGATTTCTGAAGGGTTGTCTATTTGAAGATCAATCTTTGGGTAAATTTCAGGCCCGACCAAAATAACCCCCATGCCGAACAATTTTTCAAGGGAAATCAGCATCCTGTGATTCATGTCTGGAACTACGCTGCTCATGACCACCCGGGTTACCTCCATCAATTGGACGTTGGCTTCCAGGAACCGGTTGACTAATTGAGTCTCGTAATAAACCTCAAGGTCATTTTGAAAGGTGGGGAGTCTCCAAATGTTCCTCCATTGATCTTCTTGCCAAAGGCCCAGGCAAACGTTGGAATTTCCTATATCTATAACAAGTAGCATGGTAATGATTTTGAGACGCTAATTTATCGAATTAAACGCTATGAAAGCTGTAATTCCTCAAAAAAAATGGTTGCCGGCCTAAATGATCAAAAAGGCAATCCAAAACCGATTTAAGTTCGACTTTGGTGTTCAAAAGTGAAGTTGCTAACGGTCGACAGATCGCTGTATTACGGGATTATTTAAAAGTGAAATTAGCTATTGCAGAGGAAATTACGGGAAAGAATTAAAGGAAATGATTGTAGTTGCAGTTTAGGGATAAAAAAAACCCGGATATTACCTATCCGGGTGAAATCGACATAAAGTGTTGTTACTTTAATGTCCCCCTTTCAAATTTTCTTTGTTTTCATTCGTGTAAAGCTAAAATAAATTTCAATCTAGATGCACCCCATAATTATGGGGTATGGTAAATAAGAGTCTAACTTTAGTTAACTTTATTTTACGTTATCCCATTTGATATGGTTGCAAAGTTATTATTATTTTTATAAAATATAACATTATTTTTTCATTAAACAATTATTATTATACTAGAGGTCGGTAGGATAAAGTTATGAAATGGAGGAGAATGGGTTTTTCTTGATTTAGAATAGATTTTTGCATATAATTGAATATATGGCACTTAAAAAGAACAAGACTTATTTTAGGAACTTATTTTTTATGCTTGTGTTTTTTGTTCCGGTAGTGCTGGTGGGCCAAAAACTGTCGGGGCGTTGGGAAGGTTCCGTCGAACAGGAGGGGAGTAGGGACGTATATTATTATACATTGGAAATCACCGTGGAAGAAAAGGCCGTATCAGGTTATGCGACTTCCAAATCTGAGGATGGAAAAACCTCGGCTGAATTTCTTATCACCGGAATTGCAGAGGGAGCAAGGCTCTTGCTCCAGGAAATAAAACAGCTCAAGCCGGAACAGCCTCAATGGTGTCTTAAATCCATAATACTGGATTATACCGAATTAGATGCAGGATCGGAATTAGCCGGAAACTGGACCGCAAAAGGGTGCAAACCGGGGACCATGGTGCTGAAAAAAACGGCAACGATAGAGAGGGACATTGAGGAAGAGGCCTTTGTCATGACTGGAAAATGGACAGGCAATCTTTCTCAGTCAGATCGGGATTACGGGTTTTATTATGAGCTTGAGCTTGAAAAAGCAGGAGTAGGGACTTCCATGATTGTTTCGGAAGGAAACGGGGGCAGCGCCAGCCATGCTTTGATCTGGTGGTACGATGAAAATACCGAAATGGTTACCATAAAAGAAGATTATGTTATCGAACGGACGGATGAAAACTGGAAATGGTGCATAAAATCGGGCTCCTTTAAACTAAGAAGACAGGGGATGAGTTATTTTATTGAAGGAGATTGGGCTGGATTTATTGAAGGAAAAGACCCTGAACTCGGCGCCTGTGCGTCGGGGAGCCTTGTGTTGGAAAAACCGGTGCTGACCCGCGAAATCAAAAGGGAAATAAGTGTTTTGACCAAACCTTATGAAGAACAAACTGACCGTATAGTAAAAGTGGGCAGGACGGTAGAAGTGAATAGTAAAAATGTGAAGATAAAAATCTGGGATAGCGGAACGGTGGATGGAGATTATGCGACTCTGTTTCTCAACGGAGAACGCATTTTAAATAATTACCGGGTACAGAAGTATAAAAAGGGGATTCCGGTAGTCCTCAATGCTGAAGAAAATTTGCTCATTCTTCATGCGGAAGATTTGGGGGATATTCCACCGAACACCGTGGCCGTATCCGTTGTTGATGGTGCAAAAGAAACGGTAATCATCATGAACTCCAATCTTAAAGAAAGTGATGCCATCCTGATCAGGCGGTTTCGACTAAAGGATTGAATTTACAAAACCAATAAAAAATGGCTGCCAGGAAACCCTGCCAGCCATTTTTTATTTTGAAAGTCTGATTGGCTATTTCTTTACAGAATCAACCACTGCTTTAAATGTATCAGGATGGTTCATAGCCATATCTGCCAACACTTTACGATTCAGATCGATCTTGTTTTCAGATAAGAGGTGAATGAATTTTGAATAACTCAACCCATATTGGCGAACTCCTGCATTGATACGGGCAATCCACAATCTGCGGAAGGCACGCTTTTTATTTTTTCTGTCACGGTAGGCGTACTTATATGCTTTTTCAACAGCATTTTTCGCAACCGTATAGACTTTACTTCTCGCGCCAAAATATCCTCTGGCCGCTTTTAAAATTTTCTTACGTCTTCTTCTGGACGCAACAGCATTTACTGAACGAGGCATCGTTAATTGTTTTAGTACAATGCAGAGGTGTAAAGTTTAAAACACGCTTTATGTTCTGCATTCTCGTTAAAAAATAAAGGTTTACTTAACAAGTTGTCTTTTAATTCTGGGTGTATCATGTGTACTAACTGTAGTAGCACCACTCAGACGCAACTTTGCTTTTTTGCTCTTTTTTCTTAAAAGGTGAGCAGCACCTGCCTGAAAGCGTTTCACTTTCCCTGATCCGGTAAGTTTGAATCTCTTCTTAGTACCGGAATGTGTCTTCATCTTAGGCATCGTAATATATTTTTTTGATACGGTCGGCAAAGGTAATAAAAAGATCACTCAATAAAAAAGTTTTATATCCTTTTTGTACCTAAAAAAAATAACCCCGCCCGTTAGTGAAAAATCTTTTATTTACTGACTTTCTTTTTAGGAGAAATCATCACGAACATTCTTCGCCCTTCCATCTTCGGTAATGCTTCAACGAGACCGCAGTCTTCCAGCTCTTTGATGAATTTGAGCAGTAAAAGCTGGCCACGATCTTTGAATACAATGGTCCGGCCACGAAATTGAACAAAAGCTTTGACTTTAGCTCCTTCCTCCAAAAATTTTCGTGCGTGACGAAGTTTGAAATCAAAATCGTGGTCATCCGTATTGGGACCGAATCTGATTTCCTTGATGACGGTTTTCGCGGTTTTGGCTTTTAGTTCTTTTTCTTTCTTTTTTCTTTCGTAAAGAAATTTGTTGTAATCGGTTATACGGACTACAGGTGGGATTGCATTAGGTGAAATTTCCACAAGATCCAGATCTACCTCATCCGCCCATTTTCTCAGCACATTTGTAGAATACACTCCAGGTTCAATCGCCTGGCCTACTTTTTCGCTGATTTCGTCAAGATTGTCTCCCACGAGTCTAACCTCAGGAATTCGGATTCTTTCGTTTATCCGGTATTGGAATTTGGTACTAGGTGTCTGTGGAGTTTTTGCTCTCTTTGCCAATATAATTTTTTTTGTTTAAAAATAAAAAGCACAGCTGTTCAACCAAGCGTGATCAAACAGCTGTGCTAAGCTAAGGTAATATTAATTATTTTTCAACTTTGGTGTTGGTTTTTTTTGCGAGTGTAATATTTAAACCATCACCGGCTTTGTTGAGTACTGCTTTTAATTTGGCTCCTTCCTCCGGGCGCTCATTGAGAATAAACTCAGCAAGCGGGTCTTCAATGTATTTTTGAATGGCCCGGTGGAGTGGGCGAGCACCGAATTGAGGATCAAATCCTTTTTCCGCAACAAACTTTTTAGCGGTTTCAGTAAGGGAAAGTTCGTATCCCATTCCAGCAAGACGCTTATAAAGATCCTTGAGGGCAATGTCGATGATCTTGAAGATTTCATCTTCTCCAAGGCTGTTGAAAATGACAATATCGTCGATCCTGTTCAAAAATTCAGGAGAGAAGGTCCTTTTCAGAGCCGTTTGGATTACTCCTTTGGAATAGTCCTCTGTAGCTTCCAAACGCGATTTGGTCGCAAATCCTACTCCCTGTCCAAAATCCTTCAATTGCCGAACACCTATGTTCGAGGTCATGATCACAAGGGTATTTTTAAAATCGACTTTGCGTCCGAGCCCGTCGGTCAGTTGTCCGTCATCAAACACCTGCAACAAGATGTTAAATACATCAGGGTGTGCCTTTTCAATTTCATCCAGCAATATCACAGAATAAGGCTTGCGTCTTACCCGCTCGGTAAGTTGGCCTCCTTCTTCGTAACCGACATATCCCGGAGGCGCTCCGATCAGTCGGCTGACAGAAAATTTCTCCATGTACTCGCTCATGTCTATTCGAATCAGGGCATCTTCACTGTCGAAAAGGTAACGGGCAAGTGCCTTGGCCAGCTCTGTTTTACCCACACCTGTTGGTCCGAGAAAAATAAAGGAACCAATAGGTTTGGTAGGATCTTTCAAACCAACCCGATTTCTTTGGATGGCTTTGGTGATCTTGGTGATCGCTTCATCCTGACCGATGATGACACTTTGCATGTCTTTGGTCATCTCAATGAGTTTCTTGCTTTCTTTCTGTGCCACTCTGCTCACAGGGATGCCCGTCATCATGGCCACTACTTCAGCAATATCTTCTTCATCAACAGGGTAGCGTTTGGTTTTGGCCTCTTCTTCCCATTGAACTTTGGCAAATTCCAGTTTGCGGACGAGTTTTGATTCCTTGTCGCGCAGATCGGCTGCCTTTTCGTATTGCTGGCTTTTAACGGCCTGGTTTTTCAACTCTTTGAGTTCTTCTATTTCCTTTTCCAGTTCTTCGATATGAACCGGAACGAATATGTTTTTCAAATGCACACGTGCACCAACTTCGTCCAGGATGTCAATCGCCTTATCCGGCAGGAAACGATCGGAAATATATCGGTCACTGAGGTGAACGCAAGCTTTGATAGACTCGTCGCTGTAGCTCACATTATGAAATTCCTCGTATTTGGCTTTGATATTGTGCAGGATGTGGATGGTTTCATCTGCCGACGGCGGATCTACCATAACCTTTTGGAAACGTCTATCCAGCGCCCCGTCCTTTTCGATATGCTGTCTGTATTCGTCAAGGGTAGAAGCTCCAATACATTGAAGCTCACCTCTTGCCAGCGCTGGTTTGAAAATATTGGAGGCATCCAACGAACCGGTGGCTCCTCCTGCGCCAACAATAGTATGAATCTCGTCGATGAATAAAATAACATCCCTGGATTTTTCCAGTTCTGTCATAATGGCTTTCATCCGCTCCTCGAACTGCCCCCTGTATTTGGTGCCTGCTACCAGAGCCGCGAGGTCCAGCATGACCAGTCTCTTATTAAAAAGAGTTCGCGAAACTTTTTTCTGGATGATGCGAAGTGCAAGCCCTTCCACGATGGCGGTTTTACCCACACCGGGTTCTCCAATAAGTATCGGATTGTTCTTCTTCCTGCGACTGAGAATTTGCGAAACGCGCTCGATCTCTGTCTCACGACCAATGATCGGGTCAAGTTTATCCTCTTCTGCCAGTCGGGTAATGTCACGACCGAAATTATCGAGTACAGGGGTGCGGGATTTAACGGGTGATTTACGGCTCTGTTGGTAACCTTTTGAAGGGTTGTCATCATCCTCAAAGGGCTCGTCTCCGTCGGAAGCCTGGGCAAATGGATCGATGCGGTCGTCCCCATCGAGCTCCTGCTTCACATATTCCAGCTCGTCCTTGTAGGTCTGGTAATCGACATTGAACTGTTCCAGAATTTTAGCGGCAGGATTCTCTTTGTTTTTGAGAATGGAAAGCAGCAGGTGTTCTGTATCAATTTCTTCACTTCTTAAAAGCTTGGCTTCCAGGAAAGTGACTTTTAATGCTCTTTCTGCCTGTCTGTTGAAAGGAAGATTACCAACGTTCAGGTTGGCAATGGAGGTATGGAGCCGTTGAATGGATTCTTCGATAACCTGCCTGAGTTCCGTCGGATTTACCTCGAGTGACTGTAATACCCGAATAGCCAGACTTTTGTTATCTGAAACGATACCCAGCAACAAATGCTCTGTACCTATAAAGTCATATCCGAGACGCAATGCTTCATCGCGGCTTTTGGAAATAACCTGTTTTACCTTTGGTGAAAATTTTTTATTATTCATCTTAATTTGATTCATCAAGTTCTTAAACGCAATAATCTTAATAAAATGCCTTTAAATCAAGTATGCGGGAATAAAAATTAATAAAAATCGTGCCAGTATGCCAATCCTGCCTTTTTTTCCGGTTTTAATGACAAATCCGGTATTTTTTTCAAAACAATATGGATTTACAGGGCTAAAAAAAGCAGATTGAATTATAACATTTGGTTGTAAATTTTGTTGCGAATATCCATTAAGAATTTGTCATCAAAAGGTTCGGAAGATTTTTTAGGTTGATTAAATGATCCCTGAAATAACAAGAATTTTTCCAACCAGATTAATGTTCCCTGGACTCATTATGCCTAAGGGAATCCAATAGCTGTCTGTTATTCATAAAGCAGAAGATCCAATAGCGCAAAATTTTATACTCATGGCACAAAAGACCGTGTTCCCCCTGAAATTTCTTTAACGCCAAAAGTGTATCCTGACCTCAGTCGTTTTTTTACTGCAAGAAATCCGATAAAAAAACGATCTGAATCAATCCGTTCACCTACTTATTAGGATCATGGATCGGCACAAGGTTACCAAAAAAAAATTACGGAACAATATTTTTGGAAATATTTGTGTTTACTACTATTAAATTTGATACATTTGTGAGGCAAAAACAAAAGATTGGATACAAATTACCTGGCATCCATTCTATTGGTTAATAATAATTGATACATGAAGTTTACTATAGATAAAAAAGATAAATATACGGCTTTTCGTCTGGAGGAAGAAAACCTCAATTCACTGTTGGCGCCGGATTTGAAATCCGAATTCGTCATCTTGTCTAACGAAGGAGTGCGCAATTTGATTTTCAACCTCTCAGAGGTAAAATTCGTTGATTCTTCCGGACTGAGCGCTATTTTGACCGCCAACCGTTTGTGGAAGGAATTGGGAAATTTTATCGTTACCGGTATCGATCATCCTTCCGTTAAGAAATTGATCACTATTTCCAGGTTGGACTCTGTCCTGACCATAGTGGATACAGTTGCTGATGGAATAGACCTGATCATGATGCAGGAAATTGAAAACGAACTCAATTCTGAGGAAGAGTATTAACCGGTTCTCTTTTGATTCGGACCTCCGGAAGATGTTGTTTGGGGTTTTTGTCAGGGAGAGGATTAATTTTTAGCATGTCATTTATCCAGGATACTGTCGGATTCAGTGCTCTTTTGTAAACGGAAAACGGAGGCCTGGCCCCGGAAAAAATTCTTGCCTGTTGCAGACGTGGTCTTGCAGGCAAGAATTTTTTTTTGTATTTTCGTTTTTAGAACAAGGAAAGGGTATTATTATTTATGCAATTAATTAAAAAAACGGATCATTTGGATAGGTATCTTCTTCGCATCGAGGAGGAGGTTAATGATGAGTTGGCACTCCTGCTTGAATTCGGTCCTGATTATTTTGAAACGCATGAATTGTATAGTTTTCTCCACCAACTGGATGATCAGACGGAAAAAGTCTTCTTCCTGAGAAGAATGCTGGTCTCTACCGGTTTTATTGTCGTGATCTGTCTGTCCACCGCCATTTACTCCTTTATGACCGACCACCTGTTTTTCGGGTATGTTTTCTTGTTTTTCATCCCGTTGTTCGCAGGGCTTTCCGCCATGATCCTTTATCGGTTCCAGCGAAGGTTCACCACTTATCGTTTTACAGACCACCTCCGCACCCTTATCGAAACAGAGATCGAGATTCGTAGTAAAGACATTTCGATCTTCTAAACGGTTTTTTAATTTGTTCAAATTGTTCCATGAGTTCAAATTGTTCAAGCGGTTCCAGGTTGAACGTAGTGAAATCCCGTGACGTAGGTCGGGGTGGTTTCAAAATTGTTTAAGGTGGTTTGGGTTTGAGGATGCTTCCTTTGCGCCCTCCGCGCCTTCTCCGCGTGCTTTGCGTTTAAACAAACCCGCACCCGCACCCAAACCCACTTCCCAATCAACAATCTTCAATCACCAACCAACAATCTCCGGATCATTTTCGTAATTTTACTTCCCATGACTGACCGTAAGATCATACATATCGATATGGACGCCTTTTTTGCTTCCGTTGAGCAGCGTGACAATCCCTCGCTGAAAGGCAAACCTGTGGTGGTCGGTGGGAGCGGTTCACGAGGAGTGATTGCCGCGGCGAGTTATGAAGCCCGGGTTTTTGGGGTTCGCTCCGCTATGGCCTCCGCCAAAGCTGTTCGCTTGTGTCCCAACCTTATATTTGTAAAACACCGTTTTGATGTTTATCGCGAGGTGTCGGCCCAGGTAAGGGAGATCTTTCATGAATATACGGATCTTGTGGAGCCCCTTTCCATTGATGAAGCTTACCTTGATGTGACCGAAAACAAGAAAGGGATAGGCTCTGCCATCAAAATAGCTATGGAAATAAGGGAGAAGATCCGATTGACCACTCAGTTGACCGCCTCGGCCGGGGTTTCTTTTAATAAGTTCCTGGCAAAAATTGCCTCTGATATTAATAAACCGGACGGATTGAAGGTCATCCTGCCGGAAGAAGCCGAAGCTTTTCTCGATCAATTGCCCATCCATAAATTTCATGGGATCGGAAAGGTGACGGCCGAGAGGATGAAAAACATGGGGGTGTTTAATGGAGCCGACTTGAAAAAATGTTCTGAAATAGACCTGGTACACCGTTTTGGCAAGGCTGGCCGGCATTATTATAAAATCGTACGTGCACAGGACAATCGTCCCGTAAATCCCAATCGTATCAGGAAGTCGATAGGAGCAGAGCGCACTTATTCTGAAGACATATCCAGTACCGCTGAAAAAAAAGAAAAGCTCAAAAAACTCGCCGGTATCGTGTTCGATTACATGAAAAAGACGGACAATTTCGGCCGTACCATCAGCATTAAGGTGCGCAATGAGGATTTTAAGACCATTACCCGCAGTCGTTCCTTCAACAGCGAGGTTCGGGATTTGGAACAGATAGAGGCAGTAGGCATTGAGTTGCTCGAAAGTTGCCTGGAAGGGTTTGAAAAAGTACGTCTTCTCGGCCTTACCGTTTCCAACCTCGAGAAGGAACACGTAGGGGAGGGAATACAGTTGAGTTTTGAATTTGAGGATTAGGGGCTTGTTTCTGGTTGCTGGTTGCTCGTTTCTGGTTGCTCGTTTGGGTATTAGATGGCAGATACAGAACTTTTGATAAAAAATGAATAATTAGATTTGGCGAATAAATAATAATTATCCATGCAAATAAACCAGTAACCCGCAACCAGGGCCCCGGAAACTATTTACACCAAAGCCGTGTTAAAAGAGAATCCGGGTGAATTTGCGATATAAAAACAAAAAAAAATGACCTTTAGGAAAAAATAATTTCATCTGACTTGGTTTTTTTGAAAATGGCCGTATATTTGCATCGCTTTTGAAAAAAGGCACACCGAAAGATTCCGTAGCTCAGTCGGTAGAGCACTTGACTTTTAATCAAGGGGTCCTGGGTTCGAGCCCCAGCGGGATCACCAACAACAAATATCGTAAGCCCTTGTGTTTCAATACATAAGGGCTTTTTTTATTGATTATCAGGGACTTACCTATCTATTCTTATTCCCTCTCATTTGTGTTTTTTTGCCTGTATTTGTGGTTATTTGATTGGTTTTTTCTAACTTCCTTCCAACTTTTTTGAAAATTTCTAACTTTTCATTGTAAATCTATGAGAGCACATGCAATGTTATGGACTTATAAACCCCGGAAGGACGGTACCTGCAATATTAAAATCTACGTCGGTTTTGAAGGCGATAAGAAATACTTCAAGACGAAATTTCATGTTTTGCCCTCAGAATTCGATGATATAAAAGGCGAAGTAAAAAGAAATCACCCTAATCATATGCGCATAAATGCAGCAATAGGGGAGGAGAAAAAACGGATTTTGGATCATTTAATGAATTCCGGAGAAAATCTCAGAACGATTGAGAAAGTGAAGAAGGAAAGTTTTATTGATTTCCTTGTGACCCAGCGGGATGAAATAAAAAACGGATTCACGAGCCTTAGACCCACCACAGCCAGAAATTATACCTCCTTAATAACCCGCATTAATCAGTATCGGGATTCCAGGAAATTAAAGGATCTCTTTTTTAAGGATATTGATATGAATTTTTACAAGGATTTTCAGCAATTCCTCCATGAAGACTGCAATTGTGGGATAGTTGGATTCGGAAAGCACATAAAGATCATTAAAACGGTTATGCGGAATGCGGAGGATCTTGGCCTCCATAAAAATGATACCTATAAAAGCCGGTTATTTAAAAGGCACCGGGGAAAGACTTCCAATAAAATCTATTTAACTGAGGATGAAATACAGGCGATAAGTGCCTTAGACCTTTCCTTTGATCCGGGACTTGACCGGGAACGTGACCGCTTCCTGGTCAGTTATTATTTCTTAATGCGTTATGAAGATTCCAGGAAAATTAAAGCAGAAAACTTCTTTAAAAAATCAGGCCGTAATTATATCAAGTATAAACAGGAAAAAACGGAATGTGAATGTATTATTCCGGTAAAAACAGAGGTATGGGAGATCCTTCAAAGAAGAAATTTTGATTTGGACAGCGGGAGCAACCCACAGAGTAACAGAGATATAAAGACCATCTGTGCCATGGCCAAGATTGATCAAATTACCAAACAAGGGGATCAAAGCGCCCCCAAATGGAAATTTGTTACGACACACACCGCCAGGCGCAGTGCTGCCACAAATCTGGCTTTGCAGAATGTAAATATCAAAATCATTGGCGACCTTGGCGGGTGGACGGATATACGAACTTTGAGGATTTATTTGAGGGCTTCGGGGTTGGATTCGGCTTTGGTGGCTAAGGATTTGGAGTTTTTTAATTAGATTGTCATGATATTGGAATATTTATAGCGTATATAAACCAATGTTACCGCCAAGCATAAAAAAATAAAAATGACAGAAGACCAAAACCAAAGACGAATCCAGAAATATCAAAAAAACTGTTTCAAGAATTATAAACCAAGTATTGGTTACCCAATTGAATACAGGTATCTTCACGGAACCCTGATAAATGTTCTTGTGCCAATAGAGACGGAAACAAATAAAGCTATGATTGTTGGGGCATATCCATCAGCAAAGTTTTTTACAATTGAAGGAAAAACTGATGTACCCTTAGCAAGTAATGATTCACCATTTTCAAATGAATTATATTTTGATGGTTCGAGAGTAAGATCAATTCCTTCAGGAAAAGAACTAAACGAAGTAATACTCCAACGAATAGGCTTAGAAAGGAAAGATTGCTGGATAACAAATATGGTCAAAGTTTTCCTTTTCAAAGATGGGCATATTAATAAATATAAAGAACTTGGGACAAAAGACATTGAGGAAAACCGTTCAAAATTTGAGGAATATGCAGGGAAAAGCCTGATTTGGCTTGAGGAGGAAATTAAGATATGTCAGCCAAGTGTGATAATTCTTCTCGGAATGGAGGTCACAAAAATGGTTTTCGGTTTATCAGATAAAATAGCCAAAGAATACATGGACGGCTCGATAAAGACCAAGGAAATTAATGGCGAAACAAGAAATGTGATGTGTTTGCCGCATCCTGGAATTCTTATGAAAAGAACAAAAAAAAATCCGTGGCCTGATAGATTTGAGAATGAAATTTCAAAAAGAGCAAGAAAAGAAATAGAAAAAATAAAAAAAGCCTGGCGGTAATATTAAAGGCTGAAGTCACTGGTGCAACCGTGATTTCGGACTTTGTTGAACGAAGCATTACCGGAAGCAGAGGGGAAATAGACTATAGATTTTCGATTAAAGGCAAAATATTATTCCGAAGGTCCAAGTTGAAAATTTTCCAATAATCCAGTCTGCAGGCCTTACTGCCATATTCTGGTCAAAGCTATAACCATTCACAATTAGATATCAGTCAAACCATGCCACTCACCTCAGCCCTCAAGTCAAGCTTTGAAATAGAGCCCAATCTCTACCGCCTACCCAATATAACTTTGATTTAATATCTCATTATTTAAGATATAATTGTATTTTAGGCCGAAATTATTTGATAGCAATGAATCGAATTAAGGAAGTACTTGCAGACAGAGGGATCAAACAGATTTGGCTGGCAGAGAAACTTGGGAAGAGTTACAATATGGTGAACGCATATGTGCAGAACCGAAGACAACCAAGTATAGAAGATTTATACAAGATTGCAGAAATATTGAATGTAAATGCTAAGGACTTATTAACTAACTCAGAATCATGAGAAGAAATATATCCGAAGCAGATACTAGAGCAAATTACATTGATCCAAAACTTATTGAAAGTGATTGGACTTCGGATAATATCGAACGTGAATATTATTTCACTGATGGGCGAAAACTAATTGGAAACAAAAGAGGAAAAAGACTCTTTTTAGATTATCTATTGAAATTTAACAATACTAATCTGGCAATCATTGAGGCAAAAAAGATTGATGACCATCCTACTAAAGGACTTCAACAAGCTTTAGATTATGCCGAAAAATTAAGAATCAATTTCGTCTATGCCACTAATGGTAAGCGAATTTATGAATTCGATAGGCAAAAAGGTTCTGGAGAATATATTGATGAATTCCCAACTCCAACTTCTCTTTACAACAGATTGTACGGCAAGAACCTCGAACTAAAAGAGAAATTGCATGGTATTCCTTTTTACCTTACCGGTACAATGCGTCCTCGATATTATCAAGAAATTGCAGTAAACAAGGTAATAGAAAGTATTGCAGATGGAGGCAAAAGAATCCTATTAACTCTTGCTACAGGGACTGGCAAAACATTTATTTCATTTCAAATAGTTCACAAATTACTTCAGGCAAAATGGAATTTGGATGGAGAAGATAGACGACCAAGAGTTTTATTTTTAGCTGATAGAAATGTACTAGCGGATCAAGCCATAAATACTTTTAACCCCTATGAAAATGATGTGGTTAAAATAGATGGTGAAGAAGTTAAAAGCAGAAATGGTGTTGTACCAACAAACGCATTTATCTTTTTCGCAATCTATCAGGCAATTGCAGAGCGAGAAAATATTGGCGGATACTACTCAAAATATCCTTCTGATTTTTTTGATTTAATCGTTATTGATGAATGTCATAGAGGTAGTGCAAATGAAGAAGGGTCTTGGAGAGCGATTCTAGATCATTTCAAACCAGCAGTTCATTTAGGTTTGACAGCTACACCAAAACGTGAAGATAATGTCGACACCTACAAATACTTTGGAAAGCCGATTTATGAATACTCATTAAAAGATGGCATTTCTGACGGTTTTTTGACTCCATACAAATTGAAAAGAGTTAAAACCAATATTGACGAATACATCCACACAAACGACAGTAAAGTAATACAAGGTGAGGTCAAAAAAGACCGGTACGAATTAAAAGACTTCAACAAAAGCATAACTATTATTCAGAGAACTGAACTTATTGCTCAAGCCATTTTAAACAATATTGGAGCAATGGAAAAAACTATTGTTTTCTGTGTTAATCAAGATCATGCTTTAGAGTTGAGAGATATGATTAATAAACACAAGACAGTTACTGATTCCAACTATTGTGTTCGTGTAACTTCAGATGAAGGTAAAATTGGCAGAACCTTTTTGGAATCTTTTCAGGATAATGACAAAGACATTCCTGTGATACTAACTTCCTCCAAAATGTTAACAACGGGAGTTGATGCACGAAACGTCCGAAACATAGTTCTTACTGCGCCAATTGGTTCAATGGTTGAATTCAAACAAATAATTGGTAGAGGAACTAGAGTTTATGACGGAAAGGATTTCTTTACAATAATAGATTTTGTTGGTGCTACTGACCTATTCTATGATGCCCAATGGGATGGAATTCCCGAAGACGAAGTAGAAACAGATGAGAATGGCGCTGGCACCAAAGAAACAAAATCAAGGAAACCAAAACTTCCAATCGTTGAAGACACTGAAGGAGAATACGGAGAGAACAAAGAAAAATTGATTATCGAATTAAGTAACGGAAGAAAACTTAAAATAATTGACATTGACACTCGTTACATTGACGAAAATGGCAAACCTTTAACAGCTAGAGAGTTTTTAGAAAAGCTAGTTGGAGAACTTCCTGTAATCTATAAAGATGAAGCACAATTAAGAAAAATTTGGGCTAATCCAGACACAAGAAAAGATCTACTTGTGCAATTAGGTGAACTTGGTTTTGACAAAGAACAGTTGGACGCATTGCGTAATATGATCGCCACTCCAGATTGCGACATCTTTGATGTGCTATCTCACATTTCTTTTAGTTCTGATTTAATGACAAGAAAAGACCGTGCTTTTTCGGTACGAAATGATGATGAGTTCTTCTCTGTTTATCAGAATTTGAAAGCGCGAGAATTTTTGGAATATGTTCTAAACCACTATGAAAAATTCGGAATTGAAGAACTACAAAGAGACAAGCTTGGCGATTTAGTAAAACTTAAATTAGGAACACCGAAAGACGCAAAAGTCATTTTCGGAGACATGAAAACTTTACTTGTAGCATATTATAAACTTCAAGAAAACATATATAGAGCCTCATAAATGGAATTAACTATATCAAAAAATAAGATTCACCAATTTCCTCAGACACTCACTCTGGACAGTAGTGTCATGACTTTTGTAGGTGAAAATGGTTGTGGTAAATCTGCCATTTTAGAAAGTATTTTTACTGACCACCTTGAAGATAATCAGGAGGACACAAGACTAATTACGTTCTCTTCTGGTAACAATGAATCATTCTCCTCTATTTTTCAAAATAGTATCAGACGAAAACAAAGATTCGTAGTAAACAATTCCGATGACGAAGAGAAGTTTGAAAACGCAATAAACGCATTCTACTTTGATAAAGGATGGGTGAGATTCTTAATATTTTTTGCAACTGCACTTAAGAGAGATGGTAAGACTATTGAATATCTTAAATCAAAGGATTTAATAGACACAAATGCTGATGGAGTTGACATTTCCACAAAAATTGGTTTTCCTTTTAGAGTTCGTAGAGCTTATAATCATAAAATTGTCCGTGCAATTGCTTTAGAAGCTGAAGACTTTGAATACGAGCAAAAGTCTATTCGAAAAACCTTCTTCCATCAGTTCTTAACTAAACTAACAGAAAAAATTCATTCAAGTGATTTCGACTTTGAGGCTGATGATTCCAGAATTGTAAAAGCTTGGAAATGGTTCAATGCAAAAGATGCTGCACTTGTTTTAGGTACAGACACTAATAAGATATTCTCATTTTTAGCTTGGGCTTCTCTTTATAATCAGTTCATTTTTATAGATGAATGCGGTTTGTACTTTAAAGGAGATTTAGAATTAAATCAGTTGAGCGATGGCGAACACCAACTGCTTGCAATCTATTCTTTAGTGGATCTGTTTGATTCAGAAAACACTTTGTTTTTATTAGATGAAGTTGACTCTCATTTATATTATCGAAATATTCAAAAGCTTTGGAATGTATTTGGAACAATAGATGGTAAGGTAATTACAACAACACACTCCGCTGATTCCATTATCCTTAATGAGTTCTCTAACATAAAACTGGTACAAGCCGGAAAAATTGAAGAAGAGACGGTTGCTAATCAAATTCTTGATCGATTAGAGTCTTTATCTGCGGGGGGGAATTATAAATTATCAATAGCTGGTAAGGTCAAATACCTAGCTTTAGTTGAAGACTATTTTGACTGGTTTATTTTCCTTGAGCTTTGCAAAAAGAAGGTTGCAGACTTTGATCTTAATATAATGCAACAAATTCACTACATAAAATGCAGTGCAGGCTTCAATAGTTATGCAGATAGGTTTGGTAATTCTAAACTTGATTGGGTGGATTCTTTTAAGAAACATCACAAAGAACCCTTTACCAAGTCTATTTTTCTAATATGCGACCGAGACAACTTATCAGTGAATGATGTACTAGACAATGGCCTGGTAACAGATTCAGAAGCAACAGGGAGAAGAAAGAGGATTCAATTAAAAGGAAATAAGTACGCTTACTTAATGAGTTGGAAAAGAAGAGAAATTGAAAATTACCTTTTGAGTCATACAATGCTTTCTGCACATGGAAAGCTGGAAGAAATAAATCAAAACATAGCCCCAGTCAATCAATTGCAAGAGGGTAATCCTGGGGATAATGATGACGTTCGGAATTTGGACGTAAAAACAATGCTTCAACCTTTGTATCTCAAGGACGGTTTAGCATTTGTGCCGACTGACGAAAGCGGAGTTGATTATAATAAACTATCGGCAATTATTGCTGAAATACCAGAAAACGAAATATCAAATGACATTGTAAACATTTACAATTTCATAAAAGGAAAAATATAAGATGAGCGAAATACAAAATAAAATAGACCGAATTACAGACATCCTTCGAAGAGATGATGGTATTAGCGGAGCTATGCACTACACCGAACAAATTTCTTGGATTTTGTTCTTGAAATTCTTGAATGATTTCGAAGAAAACAAAGCCGATGAATCAATATTAGAAGGTAAAGAATATGAATATGTTATTCGTAAAGATTTAAGATGGGCATCTTGGGCTTGTCCAAAAGATGATAACGGTAAATTAGATGTTAAGCGAGCACTAACAGGTAGCGACTTAATAGAATTCGTTAACATTACATTCTTCCCTTATCTAAAAGGGTTTAAGAATAATGTCAGCGATCCTCAATCGATTAAATATAAGATAGGTGCCATTTTTGAGTACTTGGATAACCGTATTGCTAGTGGCCATACTTTGCGAGAGGTTTTAGACATCATTGATGCATTAGATTTCCAAAGCTCTGATGAGCTGTTTGAACTTTCTCAGATTTATGAAAACCTTCTTAAAGGCATGGGGTCTGATGGTGGAAATTCAGGAGAGTTTTATACTCCTAGAGCAATCATTAAGGCAATGGTCGAAGCTGTTGATCCTAAAGTGGGTGAAACCATTTATGACGGAGCAGTAGGTAGTGCAGGATTTTTGGTAGAAGCTTTTGAATATATGACAACAGATGATAAGAAGGCAAAATATTCAGCATCTGACTGGGAAAAAATTCAAACAAAAACCTTTTATGGCCAAGAAAAAACTTCATTAGGTTATGTAATGGGAATGATGAATATGATATTACATGGCATTGAAAGCCCCAATGTTTATAAAGGAAATACCTTGACTCAGAACATTCGTGATTTTCAAGAGAAAGATAGACACAATGTAATTTTAGCCAATCCTCCTTTTGGTGGAAAAGAGAAAAAACAAATTCAACAGAACTTTCCTGTAGAAGCAAATGCAACTGAACTGCTTTTTCTTCAACATTTTATGAAAATGCTAAAACTGGAAGGTCGTGCTTCTATCATAATTCCAGAAGGTGTTTTGTTTCAAACTACTGGTGCATTTAGTAAGGTAAAACAAGATTTGTTAGAAGGATTTAACGTCCATACTATTGTTAGTTTACCAAGTGGCGTATTTCTTCCATACAGCGGTGTAAAGACTAATATATTGTTTTTTGATAGAAAGGGATCTACTTCAAAAATTTGGTACTATGATGTAACTCCACCTTACAAACTGACTAAGAACAAACCAATTGCATATGAGCATATAAAAGAATTTGTAGATCTTTTTAAACATCCAGAGAGACGAAATCACACCAATGCCAAAACAGGTGAAGAGTGTTATGACTGGACTATTTCTGTAGACGATATAGAAGATTTTGATATAAGTGCAAAAAACCCTCATAAAGTGATCGAAATTGAACACTTATCTCCAAAAAAATTGCTTAAATCAATAAAGCAAAATGATCTTCAGATAAACGATTTAATGAACCAAATTGAAATTTTAATTGATGGATAGTTGGAAATCAAAAACAATCAGACAACTTTCAACTAATGTAAGTTCTGGTTTCGCATGTAATAAAAGTTTTGAGGTTGCTAATGGTTACGTGCATCTGAGAACTCATAATATTGATACGTCCGGTAATCTGAATACGGACCTATTTATTAAGATAGATCCTAAAAAAGTAGATCCTAAAAAATCTACACTAAAAGCAGGTGATGTACTTTTTAATAATACTAACTCCACAGAATTAGTTGGAAAGACCGCTTTAGTTAAAGAAAACTTTAATTACGCATATAGTAATCACTTGACTAAAATCAAGTTCGATCAAGACAAAATCCTTCCTGGATACGCTGTGTACTATTTAAATAAATTGTGGCTTGATGGCTATTTTGCTCGCATTTGTAAAAAATGGATAGGCCAATCAGGTGTAAATTCCAATGTTTTAAAAGAGATTGAAATCCCATTTCCTCTAATAACAGATCAAAAAAGAATTGTTTCAAAATTAGACGATCTTTTTAAAAATATAGAGAAAGCAATTATTCTTTTGGTAGAGAATATTAGCCATTCTCAAGCACTAATCAATAGTGTGCTAGACGAGGAATTTGGAAAATTGGAATTGAAATACACTAGCAAACCTCTAGCTGAAATTGTAAGAGTCATTAATGGTAGAGCTTATAAGCAAACTGAAATGTTTGATTCTGGTAAATATCCAATATTAAGAGTTGGAAACTTCTTTTCAAATAGAGGTTGGTATTATTCTGACATGGAACTTGATGAATCGAAATACTGCGAAAAAGGTGATTTACTCTATGCCTGGTCTGCATCCTTTGGTCCTAAAATTTGGGATGGCGAAAAATCAATTTACCATTACCACATTTGGAAAATGGTGCCAACTTCGGATAAAGTTTCAAGGAAGTACATGTATTACCTTTTAGAAAGAGATACAGACAAAATAAAGGAAGAAAACGGAAGAGGTGTTGGGATGATCCACATTACAAAGGGCTACATAGAAAGTAGAATGATGGTCTTGCCTCCTATTGAAATTCAAGAAAAGGTTGTTGAACGGATTGAAAAATTCTATTCACTTCATACAAACATTACTCTTGAATTGAATCAAAAACTAGAAAATCTCAAGGCTTTAAAAAGTAGTTTACTAGATCAAGCATTTAAAGGAGAACTATAGAATGAAGACTTCGATGGTTTAAGCTTCCAGCTTCGATCCAGTAATAGCCACGGTTCGCGCCTCGTAATTTTTCAAGAATTAAAAGACAATCTAGAAGATCTGTAAAAAGAAACAATGCTCGTTACAAACTCCAGATAAACACAATGATAAAAAAATCCATAAACTCTTTTTGGCAACGATCACCATTGGATTGGAGTCTGGTTATGACCAGGTTAAAATAAATCAGCCTCAAATAATCCGGTTTATTCAATATTATCAGGAAGATCTGATAAAAAATAAAGGCATCTATTTGAGTGCTTCCGTATCTGAATGTAAGATTGTTTTAAGTGGTCAGGTTGAACCACATTTGAAATTGAGTTTTATTAATTATCCCAAGTTCCCCTTGCCTGTAAGTCAGTTAAAAAATGAAATTGAGGATCTCGCTAAATCATTTATGTCTGAGTTCCGGCAGAATAGGACGGTCATAGAATACCTGGATGAAACCGTGATGTTTGAGCAATCTGGTGATATTGATCCCCGGATTAACTGATCACAAGAACCGATTACTCACCCCAATACCTAAGCTGGCACCCAAAGCGATTACAAGGGCGAAAATCAAATACGATGCCATTACAATCTATTGCTAGCAAATTGATTTTTTTATAATATCATAAAAATTTAGAATTTGAATCCCAATACGGAATTAGAAATAAAGATAGGATTAAACGATAATGAGGGTTCCAACTTGTTTCTACGGAAATTTTTTTCTGTTTTAAGACCATTCAAATCAAGGTTTACTGCAACTCCGGCAAAAAATGGAAATAAACAAAAAATTGCTTTAGGCTTACTGACAATTTCTGATCATACTATTGGAGTTACATGTAAATATGGAAAAAAGGGAACTATCAAATCATTGATTTTTAATGACATTCCTGCCCAACTTTCAGATATTATTAAATATTGTGTTCATGAAGCTTTAAATGGTTATCAAAATAAACTTAACCAAATTAAAATAACATATTTATTTGAATCCACTACTCATTATATTAAACCGATTACAGCTAAAAATTTTGAAATTTCATTGAATAAAGAGGATTATTCTAATACTATTTCTTTTGACGGGGAAGGGTTTGATATAGAAGATATTTTTACTTTCAATAAATTTATTTTTGAAAGTATGGTAGATATCATTTCTCTATTCTACAATATACCTTTTGATTCAAGACATCAATTTAGTGATAGATATTTTTCTCTTGCAACCCCAGAAGAGTTGATTAATACCGATCCAAACTTTGTTAAATATAAAGTCTTAGAACTTGATGAAGGTTTAATTAAAATACTTGAAAAAGTGGCAAAAATAAAACCAGAAAATTCTGATGATAAAATTTATAAAATGGCAAGACTTTTTCGAGATGGATTAAGAATTGAAAGATATGGTTTCAACAGCTTTTCAATAAATTTTAAAGAGGCAGCCCATTCATTATATATGTCTTGTTTTGAAGTTATGGCAAGTACTAATGGGAAAAATGAAAAATGTGAAAAATGTAGACAACCTATGTACAAAATATCAAAAAGAGTAGCTGATTTAATATTCGAAATGAGTGGATCTGAAAATTTAAGAAGACAAATAAAGAAAGAGTATGATAAAAGGTCTAAATATTTGCATACGGGAAAATACTTTTCAGCAAATAACTTGTGTGTAGGCGAATATATTCCCCAACTAAGTCCAACTACTGACCATGGACATGTATTACAAGTTAATCACTGGGATTCTTTATATTTGGTAAAGGAATTACTTAAAGCAATTATGCTGAAAGAGTTTAGTGAATAGTAGATTTCACCTATTACAAGACCCGATTACTCACTGCAATCCCTATACTCACCCCCGCTGCGATCACAAGTGCCAAAATCAAATAAGCTACAATTGCCTGTGTGGTTGAAAAAAATCACTACGGGTCCTTACCATGCGACTAATAATGCTTGAATAAAAGCCTCCTTTATTTAGATTAGCTTTTTATTGCATCAAAAATCTTTATCTTCTTTTTTAATGTATTTCTTTTTTTGTAATTTGTCACGCA
Organism: Lewinellaceae bacterium; assembly: GCA_020636105.1. Classification (NCBI taxonomy): domain Bacteria; kingdom Pseudomonadati; phylum Bacteroidota; class Saprospiria; order Saprospirales; family Lewinellaceae; species Lewinellaceae bacterium. Next base: position 1,121,242 of record JACJYL010000001.1, on the reverse strand, counting down.
TTGATTTATTAAATAACCCTGGGTTATTATTTTAAGACAAATTCAATGAAAACTGAATACCATAACAATAACGTTTACGCTCTGAATGAAAAAGGAGAGCCGAAACACGTTTCTCTAGTTGAGCGGGGTCGAAAAGGATATTATTGTATTGGCTGTCAGGCGGAAATGGAGGCCCGTAAAGGGGATAAAAGAGCCTATTATTTTGCCCATGTCCCTACCGATGTTTCAATAGTGCGACAATGTACCTACTCTGATGAAACGTATAGACATAAGTTAGCAAAGGAAATACTCCAGAGGATTAAGACAATCAAAGTCCCCGCCTTATATAAGTTTCCACCTGCCGGTGTTGAAGGAAGACCTCGTAAAATACGAGACTCATGGACAATTGAAGCTGACCAAGTGAAAATTGAACGACAGTTTTATGAAAATGAATCCGGTGAAATTTGTTTCGGTCAAAACGTGGATTTTGAATCAGAAAAAGAAAAGTTTTTGCTAATCCAACCGGATGTTTCCTTTTATGATAAAGAAGGTACCCCGATTTTGTTAATAGAAATTGTTGCTACCCATAAGATCGATTCAGAAAAATTATCAAAAATAAAAAGGTTAGGAATAGATACCATTCAAGTAACCATACCTAAGGACTCTCCTGAAGAAATAGAAAATTGTTTTTTCCGAACCCATAGAACTAAATGGGTATATAATTATGAGCAAGAAACTACCGCTTATTTACAAATTCCCCAAGGAAATCAGGAAGGAATACTACCAACTGATGAATTCCAAAGAAGACTTCTTAAAGCAGCCGAATCTTACTCGTGCCGAAGTTCGCAAATTAATAACCTTATACGCGGAATTAGAAAGTGTCTGGACTCAGAACAATTTAGATTCTCAAAACAATATATTGGAGGAGAAACACAGCGAATTGAGAACAATACAGAAAGAAGTCGCAAACGGTTGTATAAACTACAAGGAGACCATTACAGAGCAGTGGAGAAGCGGTTTAAACCAGAGGAAGACGAATTTAAACGGGAAGTGGAAAGACTTGAAGATTCGGAGCGAAAGTTTCGAAAACGAGTTGCAGAATTGGGCCAAAGATATCATCGAAAGAGAGAAGCTATTGAAACAACACAAGAAAACTATCAACCAGAGTGCCAATCAGAAATTGAAAGAATTGAAAAATACCTTGCAGAACTGGGAGAAGATCCAACCAGTTTTGACGAAAGAATTAGAAACATTAGAAGGGAAGAGGAAAGAATTAAGCAAGACTTTGACAGGAATAAAGAAGCAATACAAAGCGCTTCTGAAGCTACAAGAATCGAAACAATCGATATTGATCAAAAAACGAATCAGCTACCAGAAGAATATAGAATCCTTGAGAATGAAATTCGAGAAGAATTTGATCCAAAAATCAGAGGAATCGAAATCGAATATCAAAACCTTGAGGAACAAACTAGACGAGAATTTGAAAGCCTTGGAGGACAAATTGTTGAAGCAGCTGAGAACAGAAATAGTGAAGGATCATCAAGAATGCACAGACGAATTAAAGAGGTACTTGAAGGAGGGGAAATTCTATTATCTATTAGAGAAGGACAGAGTCGTATCAAAACACTTGAATCAATTAAGGAATTTTATAGATCGGGAGCTTACAAAGATTGGGTATGATCTTGAAAGTTTTTTGCGGAAGATGGAAGAGAATGGGGTGGGAGCCAAATTAGTTGAAGAGGATAATCTTAAGAAGACTTAAATCAAAACAATATGGATCAAAGGAAAGGTGATGGAATTATTGAAAGGTAGTATCCAGTAAAGTGTGTAAGTTTTAAAATAGGGGGCCATGGCCCCCTATTTTAATTTTTTGTAATTTTAAAACATACTTTACTGATGATGAAAAAAGAAGATCTATTAAACGATGATTTCCTGAAGCAATTTAAGACTGGGGATGAGTTAGAATCTTTCCTCAGTGAGCTTCACAAACGCGGCATTGAAAAAATGCTGGAAGGAGAAATTGATGCCCATCTGGATTATGCCAAACACCAGAGGAGCGACAATCCAAATGCCCGGAACGGCAATTCTAAAAAAGTAATCAAAACCTCCTATGGCGAATCTGAAATCGAGGTGCCCAGAGACCGGGATGGAAGTTTTACACCTCAGATTGTTCCTAAACGATCCAGGCTGGCTAAAGGCATTGAATCGATCGTAATTTCACTTTATGCCAAAGGGATGAGCAATGCCGATATTGAGGAACAAATTCGGGATTTGTATGACTTCAACATCTCTACGTCTACCATCTCCAAAATCACCGATAAGGTGACCGAGGATATCATTGCCTGGCAAAATCGCCCCCTGGAATCTCAGTATCTAATCGTGTGGATGGATGGGATTGTTTTTAAAGTCCGTGAGAACTCCAGAGTGACCAATAAAACAGTCTATTTGGCCGTAGGACTCAAGAAAGACGGGAGGAAAGAGGTTTTGGGCATGTGGTTGGGTAAAAGTGAAGCCGCCAGTTTTTGGATGGGCGTACTGACCGATATCAAAGCTCGGGGCGTAGAAGATATCTTAATTACCGTGACGGATAATCTCAACGGTTTTACCCAGACTATTAAAAGTGTTTTTCCTGAAACGAGCACTCAAATTTGTGTCGTGCACCAAATCAGGAATGCTTCCAAATACGTTGTCTGGAAAGATCGTAAGGTTTTTGCCAAAGACATGAAAACCATTTATGGAGCACCGACCAAAGAAGCCGCCCAGGCAGCTCTAAAGGACTTTGATGAAAAATGGAATCACAAGTATCCTTACGCTATTAAATCATGGTATAATAACTGGGATGAGCTGACCACTTTTTTTGACTTCCCTCTTGAAATTAGAACGATCATTTATACCACAAATTTGATTGAAAATCTCAACGGAAAAATCAGAAAATACACCAAAAACAAAATGTCTTTTCCAACGGATAATGCATTGAAAAAGTCGGTTTATCTGGCGATTTTTGAAATAACGAAAAAATGGACCATGCCGATTCGCAACTGGCCCATTATTCTTAACCAATTTATTGCTATTTTTGACGAAAGAGTCAAAATCTAAAAATTCGGGCGAAGCCCTCTATTTTTTATTTACACACTTAATAGGATACTGTCTATTGAAAAGAAGGATGGCTCAAGCCCTAATTGCTTAATGCAAATTTTGTTTTTTTTATGCTTTTTAGTTTTTATAGCCGTAAGTGTTAAAAGTTGTGCAGAAATGGGATCTGATTATGATGAAGATACTGAATTGTACAGAGGATATGAACGGCAATAGATATTTCGCTGGCAATGCTACAGTTGGAAACTGATTTTAAACCTGGGCATCTGATCAAATTATGACTTTTACGTTTTTAAAATTTAATCCAAATTATGTCAGAATTTTTTAATTTAATTAGTCTTATTATTTATTAAAGTACTTCGCTTTTTCTTTTCCTCAGGTTCAATATATTAAATTATTTATTATGTAATTTGTCAATTGTATTTTAAACTCTTTGCATGGATTTAACTGCATATTCCATTAAAAGCAATGGTCTATCAACTGGCAAATTAGTTTATCGTATTTAGTTTTCAACAGTAAAATTTTAATATTATGTCCGAGCAAATTACATACCAAGAAGTTGTTTCGCGTTTGCGTAATTACCATCGTGACGGTTATATATACATCGGTAGTGTAATGAAAGGTGCTACACTTGCTACAGGGACTTTGATTTTGCTTGAAATTTTTACAGGGATGCCAAACATGTGGTTGTACATATTGTTTTGGCTAGCATCTCTCGCTGCGGCCATGACTACGTATTTTACATGGAGTAGAGGAATTACACTAACAAATTCTAGAGGAAACGTTTGGGATTCAGTATTTCCATTATTACTGGGGATTACTGAGGTTCTTCTTTTTGGACTTCTTTATATTAAAAAAACAACTGACAATCAGCCAATTGGATTATTTTGGTGGTTTATTTGTTTAGCAATTTACTTTGCGCTAGCGGTTGGAATAACCTATAATAGGTATGGAGTTACAAATGTTACCCTTGACTTTTCTCCTGAACTTCAAAACCTTGGTAAAGAATACCAAGGATGGATAAAGGAGGACCAAATTGGTTCTCTTATTGGAATGATTTTCGCGGTAGTGGCGGCTATTATTTCCTGGTTTTTCCAAAAGAATTATTGTTTACAAGCAATATTTGTAGGCTCTTTTATTTTATTATTTTTTTATGTAATCAATAAATCTAATAACCAAAGGAAAAGAATCAATCAGGTTATTTTTGAGGACATCAATTTTATTCCTGAAAGCCAAGAATAATAGTTTTTCGGCTTTGAAAATTTCAAGTAATATACTTACCCCCAAACTCACCCTGCTGCGATCACAATGGCCAAAACCAAATAAGCTACAATTGTCTGTGTGGTTTATATTTCTGTGTTCCAAATGTATTTCAGAGTAAATTTAATTGCACCAAAACTATCTAACCGTTAATTTAATACTTCTTTAAAAATGTATAAATGGTCGAATAAGCAATAGCAGAATAAAAACAACAATAGCATCAACTATGAAGACAAAATTCTATTATAAGGTTGAACCCGACGATCTTTTTAATTATAAACATATTCAAAGTCAAGGTCAAGGCTCATATAAAACTGCTATTGCCGGATTTGCTGCTGGGATGTCAAGTTTGGGAATAATAATTTCTTTGTTTATATGGTGGCCAGGTGTAAAATTATTTGTTATACTATTTATTATTATGGTGTTGGTAATGGGGCAATTCATCAAACAAGATGACAAAAAAGCAAGGATAAAAACTGCTAAAGAAGAGGCAGAAAAGTTAAGTAGTCGCCTTAATGAAATTATAGCAAGATCAAATGAAATAATTAATCAAATTCTACCTTATTTTGAAGCTTCTGCAAAAAAAAGTATTGAATTTGCTAAAGTTGATTTTGTTGATAATGCTCTTTCTCCATTTTGGGATAGAATAGAAGAGTCCAGCAATTTTCTAGGCTGTTATAAAGATGCAGTTGAACAATTGATTATTAATGGTGAAATCTATTCGAAAATATTAGAAGAAAAAAAACATAATTTTCCACTTCCATTTCCAATTGAAACAAATATTTCAATTTCTTCTTCAATTTTAGATGACTATAATTTTGTTATTAGGAAAGCACAGACGAAGTTTGAATTTGCTAATATTTGGGAACACAGAAAAACTCAAAAAATCCTAATTGCAGGTTTTAGTAATTTAGAACAAGCAATACATAGGATGAAGGATGAGATTTTATCCGCAATTAGTAATTTAAGATACTCCATAGATTCAGGATTTAAAGAATTGAATAACATACAAGTGGAGCAATTAAGGACCTTTGAAAATGGTCAAAGAGTAATTAATGGCACATTGGAAACAATGGATAAGAAACTATATTATTTACAATATAGGAAGAAACCTAATACTCCATTTATTCGTCCAATGATTGATTAGAATTTGATTGAAAGGAGGGTGTAAATATAAGCCTGACCGAGACCGTTCAAGGAAGATTATAAATTTAGTCCTACAGAAGTCGGAGTAATATTTTACACCCTATCATTATAACACCCGATTACTCACCCCAATCCCCACCGTCACCCCAACAGCAATAACAATCACCAAAATCAAATAAGCCATAACCGTCTGTCCTGTCGTTAATTCAGTATTCATAATTTTAAAATTTACTTTATTCCTAAAAGATTAAATATTCGTGCTTTTTTGACCTTCCTTGCCAGGAGGGTCGGTTTTTCATTTTTAAAGGTATCTACCCCAATTAAATCGTATCTGCCAGGGTTTCCCGTCCAGCGGAGCAGGTTGTTGAATGTAGGGGCCAGGGTTCTTTTATTGGATCGTCCTACATCATTTTCAATGGCTTTATCTCCTTGTAAAATCGGCTGAATGATAATGCCCAATTTTATCACATCAGAAGTTGAGAATTCAACCTTATCCCTTTTGGCTACCTCCAAAATATTCTTTATGTATTTCAGGTTTTGTCTGACAAAAAGAAAGCCGTTGGGTTCATCTGCTTTTTTCCTGAAAAGGATATGGATCTCTTTATGCAAAAGATCATAAGAAGCTCCGGTCGGTTTATTTTGTTCTTTTCGAATCTCAATGACTTTTGCATCCACTTTTTGGATCACCTGGGCGAAAAGGTTTCCCTGATCCAGGCCTCCTTTGATCATGCGGCCCTTTTGTTGCATGAGGTCCAGTTTCTTCTTTCTCAGCGCTTTTAGTTTCTGATCCAGTTTTTCAGAAATCTGTTCCGCCTCTTTTTGCATTTGCTCATAACTCGGAAGATCCGGGTGAACATACCCAGGCACCTTGGGATCATTGAAGCGATCCTTTAGGGCCTGTTTGCTTTTCTCCACGGCTTTGATCTCTTCGTCGATCGCAAACATTTGCGTCTCGTATTCGCTTTCTCCCTGCGTTTTGTAGGCGATCCTTTTGAGGTTCAAAGGCTCCTCCGGATCGAAGTCCAGGCGGTGGACTATGGCATTTATTTTGGTGATCCAGTCCGTTTTTCGGGAAATGCTTTTGGCCTTGGCGAAGTTGGACAAAAGGAAATCATAGATTTCATCCTCGTGGGCATCGGTCAGCTGGGGGAACAACCGACGAGCCTCACCGGTCCAGTCGGCGATCTTCTCCAGGTTTTGCTGGGTTACCTTGTCGCTGTTGCGGTCCAGGGCAGCCAGGGCCGTTACAACCTTTCCTGTGGGCTTTAAGTAGGCGATGTTTAAAACATAGTTCCAGTTTTTGCCCTCCAGGCGTTTGGCTTTTTGCTCCAGCTCCTTTTTATCGGTTTTGGATATCTGGGCCCGATATATCTTTGCCCGCTCCATGGGCGTCTCCAGCGTCCTGTTGGCATTGGACAGTTCTTTGGCATATTTGATGGCCTCGGCTTCCGAACCTCCAAAACAGCGGGTTTTAACCATCTTTCGGCCTGATTTTTCGGCTCCTTTCAGTCGGTGGTGGCCGGCCAGTAAAAACCATTTTTCGGCTTTTTTGTCGTACCAGATCACCACCGGGTCGAACTGGTTGGAGTCAAAGTTTTCGGCGATCTCGTTGATGATCTCCTGGTTAAGCTTTTCCCGGTTTTGGAAACGTGCCGGGTCGGTGTGGATCTTGTTGATGTAGAACTTCCGGGCACAGTTTTCTTTTTCCTCCTTGGGAGGTGAAGTCCTGGAGGAATCTTTCTTTTTTTTGTTTTTTATATAGTCAAAAACGGCTGGCCATTCATTGCCATGGATCAAAATTTTGCTTTTGTCATCCGGGAATGTGTGGTATAATTCCAATTCCGTGATGAGTTTTTTATCCAGGGCCTGGAGGAAGAACTGCTCAACGTCTTTGGGTCGGTTTTCTTCAAATTCAATGCCTACCCAATTACGGCCAAAAGGTCTGTAGACTTTCATGGTTTTTGTCGATTTTGGGAATTCGGCTTTTAAGTAGGCTTCGGCCTTTTCGGCGTAACCTTTTATTAGTTCAAGTGGTTGGTGATCTTCCTGGGGGCTTTGAACTTCGTCCTCTTTTTGGATGGCTTTTACAATGACCGACAGCTCTGGCCGGTACAAAACGATGCCGTATGCTTTGACCACATTATTCGGCTCCTTGGGCTCTCCCAGGGCTTTGAAAAACCAGTCTTTTAATTTATAGTCCAGCGGGGTATTGCCGGAATCGATCAATACATGCGTTCTCGCGGATAAACGCTTATCCACCTTGCTTAAGACTTTAATCTTTTTGGCAGAGGTGGGCCATTTCTTTTTGATGAATGCTCTGACAATCTTTGCTTCCTCTGTTAAAGTTGCAGGTTTTCCCAGGGGACCCTTTTCGATGAAGGCCAAGACTTGTTTTATATCTGCATCATTTTTCAGCCAAATGTAACCCGTGGTGAAAATGACTTTCTCAAAATATCCCCTGGGAGTTGTAAAGGCTTTTTCGAAAAATTCAAAGATCACTTTGGGCAGGTCCGATCGGTTTCCTTCCGGTTCAATCCTTATGAAGTATTTTTTTACATTTATCGATACCCTGTAATGGTCAAAATTCCTTTTTATTTTTTGATGCAAATGCACGGCTATTTTGATGCCCGCATCAATCAAAGGAATCGCCGGCTCCTTACTTTCCGACTCCAAATGCCGGTAAAGGATATAAATTTCCTCCAGTGCTTTGGGGTTTTTAACTTCCATCCACATTCCATCAAAATCCATTGCTGAATTTTTAATGTCTGGATTGTCATTAAAACTTTCCCATTCATACATCTTAAATTTTCCCCAGTCTGTAGGGGCGTTGGGATATTCTAATCTGATCACATAGGCTTTGCCTTTGGCCTGGAAATATTCTCCTGCAGGTTCTGGTTGCGGGTTGATTTTTTTGGCCGGTTTTTCCGGAACCGATTCCAGGGCCTCATCGATTAATTGGGTAGCGGATTTATCATTGTTGTTTGGCTCAGCTTCCGTTTCTATTTCCTTCATCCGCTCTTTCACCTGGTCCTCAATACGCTTTTGCTCTTCTTCAGAAAGTTCTATTTCAACCCCATTTTCAGGCTCGGCGGTTTCCTGGGCGATCGGTGTCAGCTCTCCTACGATGTTAGTGGCATAAAACATCGGAGTAGTATTCAAATTGCGCTGCCAAACCCCGTAATAAGGTGACCAGCGGAAACCACGGGCCTTCAATTTCTGAATAATCTCCCTGGATGGCTTTTCATCGTGTTTGATCTGCAGGCGGTTTTGGTCATAGTTTTCGATCACCAATCCGCCGTCGAATTTGTGTTCTTTATTGCCTTGCTCTCTTTGGACTCCCAGTTTCTTTTCTTCGCTGATCCGGCCTTTGAGCCTTTTGATGTTGGCATTATTATTTGTCAAAAGGTAACCCGGATATCCGATGCGTCCGGCATAATCCGGGGTCATAATTTCAGCAATCATACTGTCGGAAAATTTGAGATCGGTTTTAAGCTTTTCGATCTTTTCCTCCTTACTCAGTTTCTTTGATTTGGCGATCTTATTGACGGCTTTCATCGCTTCCTGGGTAGCCATGCGGTCATCCAGTTGTTTTTGGAGGATGTCGATGGCGCCATCCTGCCCGGTTTTGACCGGTTTGAGATGGGCGGGTTTGAGGTAGTTTTTTATCTTTTTGAGCTGCAGGTTGTAGTAAGACAACAGTTCATTCAATTTCTTATGCACCCGGTCTCCTTTTTTATTCATCCGGGCTGCAGGGAAATTGGAAGGACCGGCGATCATGGTACTTACCCAACCGTGCTGGCTGTACAAATAGTCCAGGTATCTTTTTTTATAGCCATCCACAAAATAGCCAAACCGCTTTTCAAACTTCTCCACAGCATCCCATTTGACGGCCAGGGCATGAAGCTCCTCATACGCATTTTTCAGATCCTCGAAATAACTTTCCTGGTCACCCTTCGCCCGTCGCTCAGGTGAAAATGAGGTACCTCTGTGGGCTTCGTAAGCCGTTTTGTAGGGGATGTCTGATTTTGAAAATGGATAGGACATTTGTTAAGTACTTTAAATGGCGGGCAGTTCACCTAAAAGTGAATTACCCGCGCCAAATTGTAAACTTCAGGATAATTATTTACTACTCTTTATCAGGTGTTCCTTCTGTTGAATTCTGTAGGCTCCTCATTTGCGGAATCCTTTGCCCTGAACAGTCCGATCAGCACAAAAAGGGCTGAAACGATGAGGGACCATTCCGGATTGGTCAAAGGATCTGCATCAAACATGGATTGAAGCTGACCGGCCAGCAAGGAAATAAAAGCCAGTATTCCGGCGATGGTAGTGTTTTTGTCTTTAGTGAACATAGTGTGAGTGGTTTTGAATTTTATAATTCGATTTATTTCAATTGTGTCAGGATCGGAATGTCTTCAAATCGTACATTTTCTGAGATCTTCAGGTCTTCGCCGTATCGGATAAAAGTCCGGCCTGTTTTATCGGTAACGGTAATCTGTTTGATGCCTAAGGCATAAATGTCCTGTATCTCATTTGCATGCCTGTGGAAGAATCTTGCCGTCCATTCGGCTGCGTCGTAAACGTCGGCTTTTTTGTCGGAGAACGATAAACCGGTATGCCCGAAAAAGCTGTTGGCGATCTCAAGTGTCTTGTCGAGAGTAATTTCTGCCAGGCGATCGGAAGTGATATTCAAAACCAGGTCCACCCTGATGGGGCGCTGATCTTTGAAGGAACCAATGCCCCAGACCATTTGCAGGTCATTGATGGGTAATGTTATGATCCTTTCCTTTTTGATCACCATGCTATCCTGGCCTGGATCTTCCGGGTCATCGGGTTCATCTCCAATTTTTTCAGGAATATTATCGAGTAGGTTGCCAATGGGCGTACTTCCGTAACCTGTGAAAATATCCTTATCCACCGGTGGAAGATCCCTGGCGTTTTTTCTTACATGAGAAACAATTTCCAAAGGGGTGTTTTGACTGTGGTATGACCCTGTTATGGCCAGACAAGCGACTTCCTCCGGTGTTCCCATCGAGGTGCCGGAGAGAAAGGCAAAACTGCCGTTTTTGTAGGTGCTGTAAATATTGGAACCCGGGGCCACGAATTCCAGTGCTTCCCCGTATTGGGAATAAGGTGCCCGGCTGACTTCCCCCTTTTCATTCTGTTGCAAAGCCCCGACGGCAATAACATTTTTGATGGAGGCCGGATTGGATACCTGACTGCTGCCATTATTTCCGGAAGCGGCGCATACGATAATACCCTTTTTTTCGGCTTCCGCATAAAGGGGAACTAATTCCTCAATCAGCTGCGATCCTCCCCAGGAGTTGTTGAAAATCACCAGCCATCCATTGTCCAGATATACCTGGACTTTATTGAGGATGTCCTTTACCCCTGCAATGATTTCGGGTTTGTCGCCCCATCCCTGGTTGTGCAATATTTTGGCCGGGAGCAGTTTCACATAACCTTCATTGATCAAAACCTGCAAAAGTCCGATATTGGTAAAATCGGAAGCCATAATTCCCGCTACATGGGTGGCGTGGCAATGCTCATCCGCCAGGGGTTCACCTGTGTATGAATATCCTTTTAGGGCGGCCTTTAAAAGGGAGGGGTGTTTCAATTCCCCGGCGGTATCAAAGATGACGATCAGGACCTTTCTTTTATCTTTTTTTGCTTTGATTTTCTCCCTGTATTGGTCAAACTCCAGGTATTTTATCCCCCAGTTTTCAAGGGCTGACGGGTTGTTATCAAAGGTTTGTAAAAGCGGGATGGTCGCCTCCGGGTCTAATACTACATCATGCTTTTCTTCAAAGCGTTCCACCTTTTTGGACTGGCGTTTAATTTGACGTTCGTAACTCCGGGGAATTTCGATTTCCTGGGAAAATAACGGGACCGCAAAAAGTACGGTCATCAAAATGATCAAAAAGCGTTTCATAGTTGTTTTTTTATTAGAATTCGTGTATTGAAAGATGAATGTTCTTTAGGTCCAAAGTCTCGGTTAGATCGCTTTTTACCCTAAGTTTAAAGACGGCACCGTTACTCACGTTGTTGTAAATTTTATAATAGGGCAAAGTGTTCCAGGCGAACCCCACACCGTCGGCAATATGATTTTCCTGGGTGGCCGGAATTGCGCCGTCTTTTTCTACAGTAATGGCGAGCCCGCCCAGTTTATTACTTGACTTAAACCCAATGGAAGCAGAGACAATTATATTCGCTCCGGAAGTTCCGTTAAACGTTATGGCGCCGGTGCCTCCCGTGTAGGTGAATGTTGCGTTACTCGATGTTTCATTGAATCCAAAACCGGTGGTCATGGTTTGCCATGATCCGGCGGTGAAAGCATTGGAAACCACTGTATTGGCTCTGTCAATTTGTGCATATCCCTTTGCAGGAATGGTTGGCACGATGGAGGATTCCTCTTTGTACTGAACTTTTCCGGTGGTATGGTCGTAAACCATGATTCTAAGCAAAGCATTATTTTTGCTTAACAAGGAGGATGGAGTGCCCGGGTTCCCGATTCGATAATCAGAAACGGAAGACTGTATCCTGGCTATATCTGAGCCGTCCACTGCAAAAAATGTCGTTCCGGGGGCATTGATCAGGGAGGCAAAACTTCCTTTTACGCTGGCGGTGGCCGCCGTCAGAACCCCATAAACAGAGGGGCCAATTTCGCCAATATTCCCATCGGATCCCAGGTCATCATCCAGGATATACATTCCGGCTTTTCCGGAAAGAGTAGAGTTATTAAAAAGTTCAAAATACTGATCCGGGTTATCAGGATCCAGGTATCTAAAACGGCTGGCGTTGCTGCCGAATTGAATCCCTCTTATAGTGGCTGCCGGCAAGCTGCCATTGGTATTATAAATATTCGTATTGCCATCCTGCAAGGAAGCCAGATCCACGGAATTACCATCTTCGATGGAAAGGGTTGTTCCGGTCAAACTCAATGTCTGGTCATCTGTATTGAGGTAACCGGAAAGATCCACGCTTCCCCCGTCTTCGAGGGTCAGAATATTACTGGCCAGGCTTAGTTGTTGGTCATCCGTGCCGGTGCCATCCTGCAAGGATGACAGGTTTACGGAATTACCGTTTTCGATGGAAAGGGTTGTTCCCGCCAAACTTATAGTCTGATCATCGGTGCCGGTGCCATCCTGCAAAATGGATAAATCCACGCTTCCGCCATCTTCGAGGCTTAAAGTTGCCCCGGACAGGCTGAGCTGCTGATCGTCCGTGCCTATGCCATCCTGTAAAGATGCCAGGTTTACGGAGTTCCCGCTTTCAATGGAAAGGGTCGTTCCGGCCAGGCTCAATGTCTGGTCATCGGTGCCGATTCCGTCCTGCAGGGATGACAAGTTTACGCTACCGCCATCTTCAAGGGTTAAAGTTGTTCCGGACAGGCTGAGCTGTTGATCGTCCGTACCAATGCCATCCTGTAAAATAGATAGATCAACGGAGTTCCCGCTTTCGATGGAAAGCGTTGTTCCGGTAAGATTCAGCAACTGGTCATCAGTGCCGCCACCGCTGATCAGGGCGGAGAGATCGACACTTCCGCCATCTTCCAAAATCAAATTTGAACCGGATAAACTGATCTGCTGGTCGTCGGTGCCGGTTCCGTCCTGCAAGGAAGACAGATTTACGGAGTTTCCGCTTTCAATGGAAAGGGTTGTTCCGGCAAGGCTTAAGATTTGATCATCGGTTCCGACACCATCCTGAACGATGGATAAATTGACACTTCCACCGTTTTCGAGGCTTAAAGTTGTTCCCACCAAACTGATTACCTGGTCATCGGTTCCGGTTCCGTCCTGCAAGGTGGACAGGTCCACGGATCCACCGTTTTCCAGGGTTAAAGTGGTTCCCACCAAACTGATTACCTGGTCATCGGTTCCGGTGCCATCCTGAACCAGGGATAAATTAACGCTTCCTCCATTTTCCAGGCTTAAGGTTGTTCCCACCAAACTGATTACCTGGTTATCGGTTCCGGTGCCGTCCTGCAAGGTGGACAGGTCCACGGATCCACCGTTTTCCAGGGTTAAGGTCGTACCCGCCAGGCTGATCACCTGGTCGTCTGTGCCCGTGTTGTCTATGGGGATCCATTTATGCTGTACCCGGTCCCAGGTGTAGGGCTTACCATTATCGACAGTAATGGCTGTTTCAGACCCGAAACTAATATTCGGAGTATAAAGATCCATACTTGCCTTGCCGGCAAAATAGATCGTTCCCGTCCCTTTGATAATCGATTGAGCCGAAAGGGAACGGAATACGAAAATAAAAGCAAACAACAAAAACAGTTTTTTCATTATGTAAGTCTTTTTTTAACCAATCCATGAAACCCGGAAGCGATGGACAGGGTATAAAATCCGTTCAGGGGCACCCCTCCGGCGGCGGCCGCCACATCGTCGTCGAATTCACCATAAATGGTCATTCCGCCACCGCCGCCGGCATGATCACTAAGCCAATCAAGAATCTCCACGAGAGTGGCCAGCTCGTCCACTCCCTCCAGGCCAAAAACAGGATCTTTATAAGCTCCGCGCATGAGGCCGGTAAAGTTCAAATCCGTGATGCCGCTTAAATCAGCCATTTTGTTCCTTTTTTAAATTCACTTCATGTCATTATTTTGCTCTCGTTATGCCAATGATCACAATGATCAACACCAAAAGCATAGCGCCTATAATAATCTCAACCGTGTAGTCCCTGCGCTGGAAGTCCCGGGGGCTGAGCCAGTCCGGGAGCCTCCCAAATTTAGATTCCCGCCTTCCTTCAATGAGGGCCACGACTCCGCCGAAAATATTCGAAACTGCATTTGCTATCGCGCTAACGGGTTCCATTTACTTCATTTTTACATAAATCAAAGCGGCCAGGGCCAACAGTAAAATGGCGGCTACGATGATGATTAAATCTTTGTATTTTTCGGGTTTTGCGTCCTCCCTTGCCCGGTCATCCAGTGGATCAAAATAATCTTCTATCGTAGTATTGTCTCCAGCGCATGGATCGTATCCATAGGCCGCAAAAACGATCTGCTGATCTATCCAGTTACCCGAGCATAAAAAATCGTCCTTGGTTAAGCCGGAATTTGTCTTGCAGGCATTTTTACATGACCTTTCAATGTCGGGTTGCGCTCCGAACCATCCTTTGCACCGTTCTTTGCAGTCCTGTGTTCTGCACCATTTTCCTCCTAAACAAAATCCCATCAGCTCACCATTTTGATTAATAAAATAAGCATGATCAACAGGACCAGGCCGTAAAACCATATTGGTATATCGCAAACTTTGTCCACGGAATCCGGCAGATAGGATTTGCACCCGCTCCACATACCCCCCAGGGGAAGTCCCCAGTCAGCCCCGAGGACACCGCCTAATTTTTTATTGATCTCGTCTTCAATATCCACGCTTTGGCCGTGGCCGTCCATATACTGGCCATTGCCGTAGGCATCGGTTAATTGTGAAGCTGTTTCCATAATTTTTCTTATCCGTTGTTCGGTGATCCTGTTGCCGTCCAGTGCATAAAAGGATAAACCCGTATCTCCGTCGATGAAAATTAAAGCAGGGAAGTGTCTGAGGTTCCAGCGGACGACCGAAGGGGCGACATATTCGTTCCTGGCCGGAACATCGATAAATTCGGTAAGGTTATAGTCAAAATGTCCGGATTCGAATGCCGCCGTCAGTTTGTTGCAAATGGGCGTGTCCACCGTGCCGTCGCAAGAGATGGCCTGCTCAATGGTTTCAACATCCTGGACAAATAAGACCGTTAATTTTTGCATGATTCCCTGAATTTTTGATCATGCCACAGGGTACACCATTTCGATAATTTTGTCCACATTGGTGTTGTCGCCCGGACATGATGTACTTTTATGATCTTTGTGGGCCGATATGGCCAGGCTCCGGCCCAATCTCCTGTTTACATACCGGATCGTTTTGGCGGCCGCTTTCAGGGCCTTTTCCGTCGG
Source organism: Lewinellaceae bacterium (assembly GCA_020636105.1). Classification (NCBI taxonomy): domain Bacteria; kingdom Pseudomonadati; phylum Bacteroidota; class Saprospiria; order Saprospirales; family Lewinellaceae; species Lewinellaceae bacterium. Next base: position 1,105,830 of record JACJYL010000001.1, on the reverse strand, counting down.
TATTTCTTCGTTGAAGTTCCCAATGAGGCAAATTCCAATGGTATAGGTATTGCATCCGCCGCACTGGTAACTGATGGTTTCCAGATCGTTTACCTGGTAAATGGCGCCGCTGGGTTTTATCATAAAATGATAAGAGATCCCGGGGCATCCATCGGCACAAATATGATTGCCGGGTTCAACGTGATACCGGGCAATGCTTTCAATGGTCGTATTCCGGCTATCGGTGGCCGTGTGGTGAATGACCGCTTCGGTGATGACCGTTAGGCTCCGTTTGTCAAACCGCTTTGTCGGATGCCTTGGCAAAAGCCCGGTGATGTTCCTGATGCCAATGCCGACATTGTAATACACTACGATCGATAAGGCTGCGATCGCCAGGATGAAAAATAATATCTTGGCGTTGATCTTCAATGCTAAATCGGTTCAACAGCATCGCTGCCGGTACAGGTACAATTCTTTTTACTCAGGGTTTTTGCAGCCACAATGATGCTCAATACGGCGGCCACCACAAAAAGGACCTGAACTATTTTATTACTGGTCAAAGTCATAAAAGCTTAATTTTGTCTTTTGATAATAATTTCAGCAAGGGGCACCACGGCCCCTTTATTGCTCCGGGTCCTCGTCGCCTTCTTCTCCGTCTGCGGATTCCCTGCTTTCCAATAGGCCGATCTGCGGCTCCTCTTCCAGCACCTGAATGTTTCCGGATTGTTTCTCCACCAGGCTCTTCATCACTCCGCCGTCCACAATTACATTTGACCCGGCACCGATTAGTTGGCCTGTTATGGTATCCGTTCCGCCGAGTTCCGCATATTTTACGAATCCGGTGATGGACATTACATTTCCGCCGGAAGTCAGGACCATGCCCTGGTAAGCTCCCTGGTAAATTTCTTCAATCGCATCGGTTCCGCCACCGTCGATGTCCTGGACGAATGCGGCAATGGACTGCGTTGTTCCGCTGCCTTTGATTTTGAAATAATCCTAATAAGCACCGACACCAAATTTTTCGATTGCCATAATGATAATTTTTTAAAATGAATCACAAGCCAGCTCCCCCTGTACCACCTCCCACCGGGGAAGTCCGTTAGGGCTATTGTAATAGGCTGTGATCTGGTTTTTATAATACTTTCCGGCTCCTTCCGACGGATACACATCGATAGCCTTAAAAAATCCGCTGACTATATTGCCAAATTTTGGATCGGAAGAACCAAAGATGCTCTGGGCAATATTGCCGATAACACCGCCGGGAATATTGTCTTCCATCCACCGTACCTGGAACTTTTCGCGGTTCACTTTTATGCAGGTATTTCCGGCTTCGTCGCTGCCTTCTTTTTGAGGTTTCAAAAAATACCAAAGCAGTAAACCAAGTCCTAAAACACCTATTCCACCGACAAAAATGCTTTTCATCGTTTAGCGAATTTTGGAATAAATCAAAAGAGCCAGTACCAGTCCGACGAAAATGGCCCCTGCGAGCCATAAGGCGCTGACCGGATCAAAAGCCACGTTAACCGTAAACTTGACTTTGCCACTATCAATGGTAAAAAAGTCTTCCAACATGATCTATTCCTTTTCTAAATGAATAATTAAATCCTCAAAGGCTGTTTATTCAGCCGATGGCAATTTCTTCAAGGCTCTTTTCTCAAGCAGGATATCGGCCACATAAAAGGATGCCGTGATCACTGCAAAAGCAATAAGAAGCTGAAAAGCCCAATGCATATTTTTCATTGTATTTAAGTTTTTAATCCGAGTCTCTTCCCAGTAGCTGATCTACGTCAAAAGCCCGGATGAAGATGATCAGAATGATGGCAATGATGCCAATGATATACCAGTTTAGGGTGATCTTCATGTCCTTAAAGCTTTATCCATTTGTATTTGACAGCCACCACGAAAACCACGATAAACGCCAGGGAGATCCCCGCCGCAATCCAGTAGGTGCGTTTTTCGGTGGTGCCGTTGACAAACTTCTTCCAGTCCCAACCCTGGGCTTCCCCGATGTGTTCGCCGGTCGCAATATCCTCGATGGTCTCCTTCCCCGGCACTTCATCGTTGGCGGCCACCCCTTTGATGGACACCAACTTTGACAGGGCTGAGTTCTTGACGGCTAAATGGTTATTCATTTTGATTACTTTTTGAACATGAAAACAATCAGCAAGACGATCATAATGCCGAGCAAAACATACATTATTGTACTATCCTGCCTTGGCTGAACAGGAGGCGGATAACCGTTCATTCCCTGACAGCGTTCCGGCTTAATGGCACAAATCACACTGTTGAGAAAATCGCTGGCTTCATCCCCGTTTCTGCCCCACCAGTCCCAAAACCGGCCCGGAGATTCCTCGGGGGTTGAATAACCTCCTCCCGTTTCAATGACCCCGCCTTGACCCTCCCACGGATTGTAATACCCGGAAAAGGTTGGATTATTTGTTAAAAGCATATTGCTTTTTTTCGATTTATGCAATCGGATTACTTAATCCGTCCCAATTCTGCTTTTTGGTAGAATCCCCAGGTGATCTTGATGCCCGGTTCCTGGACATAGACAAATGCGGTCCTGTTACCTACGGTAAATGGGAAGGAGAAGGTGTTGATGCCTTTTTGATACTGCCCTTCATGGATACCCATGCCCGGATGGATCGTTTGCAGCAATCGGGGAGCACTTCCCTTGCTGGATTCAAATAATTCGATCGGACGGCCAAACTGGTTCATGGCAATACTGTCATCGGAGATCCTTTGCTGGATGGTATCGAAATAACTGCCGTTGCTGGATCCCAGGTCGTTCAGGATGAACTGGTAGGCTGCCGTGTTTCCGGTAATTTTGATCAGGGGATTCATGGCGAATGAATTACCCAGCTGATACCCCATGGAAGCATCGAACAACACAATGGTGACCGGGACGGTAATGCCGGCATCGGTGGTATCCACCGTAAGGGAAATATAAGGATCTGCAGGCATGGAGGGGCCGACCTCCCTGGTGACCGGAACAACCGTGGGGTTGTTGATCATCTGCACATTTCCCGGCACTTTCTGAACCCGCCTTGCAACTCTTTGATTGTACATACGAATTGTATTTTGGTGAAAAATCGTTTGCGTTTGAAGTGCAATGTTAATTCACAAATTCGTACCAGACTATAGAGGACGGGAAAAGGTTGCGGAAGGAATTATCGTTGTGTTAACAACTTGAAACCGTTAGATTTGATTGGGTATAACTTACTTTTATTTTCTACAAATCAAAATATTTTTGAAAAGTATGAAATAGATATTGATTATTTGTTTCTTGAAAACCTTTAAGTTGTCTTTCCAACCTTGTTGGAATTGTCACAATATTTAAATTCTAATAAAATTTGGTAATTTTAGGACTTAAATAAGTAACTTTTGTTGAAAAAAAAATCAAATAGTAAAATAATAATTAGAGTTGCCCTATTGACTTTTATTACAGTTTTAATAGGGGAGGTCCTTTTTGGTTTCTTTCAAGAAATGTTTGCAGATTATTATAAAGAGTTAATAATTGCCAGAATTGGAGAAGAGGCATTTAGGACTTACGGGAATATATTTGGGAGCATTGCAGTTGGTTTAATGGTAGTCGCTTTTGTTCTTACTTATAATTCTAATAATAATGATAAAATTGGTGAAATTGAAAATAAGAGGAAGCAGCTACTAGAAGGGTTGAAAAAGAGATATGAGTATAGGCTAAAACAAAAGATGAATAATGAATTGAGGTTTGAAATTAATCTCCAACTTCAGTATTCAAATGTAGGGACAACCCTAAAATCTCTAGATGATTTTGTCATTAATACTGAATATAATACCGGGAACATTAATAAACTTTTTGAAGCCTATGTTAAAAAAATTAGGAGGTTGTTAATTTTGGGAGACCCTGGTGCAGGTAAATCTGTAATCCTGCTCCGTTTTGCCCTTAAATTAATTTATCTTGCTGAAAATGATCCAGACTATCCTATACCTGTAATTTTTAATCTATCCTCATGGAATAACCCTAAACAAACATTTAATAGTTGGTTAGAACAAAACCTTCCATACGCTGCTGGTGAATTTGGAATTTCTAAAGCATATTCAAGTGAATTGATAAAAGAAAACAAAATCTTACCTCTGTTAGATGGGTTTGATGAAATTCCAAAAAAATTCAGGAATAGTTGTTTTAGAAATTTACTTATCTACTTGAAAAAGGTGAGAAGTAGCAAAAGGTTAGTTTACCCAGAAGTCATAATTTGTTCTAGGATAAAAGAATACAAAGAAGCAGAGGATGCTCCTGTTTTCGCTAGTGTAATAATACCACGATTAAGCGCGAAAGATGTTGTTAGAGCTTTAAAACCTTTATTGAAAGACAATGACCTTTCAGCTAAGGAATTTCAAAAGGATTTAAATGAAAATAAACTTTTAGGGGAGTCAGTCACTTCTGCTTTTTTTGTTCATACTCTTCTTAGTTTGTATACAACGGGAAATGTACCGGAGGTTTTTGGTGGATCGGTAGAAGAAGTTCGAGCTAAAATATTAACAGAATATATCCATTCAGAGATTGGAAAGATAGAGATAACCTTGAATGATAAATTTAATTCGGTTAAAAAATGGTTGGCATGGTTGGCATGGCATTTAACTAATAATAAACAATCTGTTACGTTTGAACTGACAGATTTGCAACCCAATTGGGCAAAGAGGCAATATTTATTTAGCCTAATTGGAGGCCTAATTAGTGGTTTGATTGCTGGTGTATTATTTAGTTTTTTGCTTGACCTTGGTATTGGCTTTAGTGTTGGCTTGTTAACCTTTTTGTTGTTTAGTATTTTTATTAACGATATTGAAACGGAAGAAATTGTAAGTTTTAGTTTTAGACATTTTAAAAAAAGCACCTTTATTAGATATGCTTTAAATGCAATTATTTTGGGTTCACTAGGAGCTTTTTTCGCTGCAATATTTTTTAATGATTATTTTCTTGCCCTACTTGTTAGTCTTTTCGGGGGAGTGTATATGGGACTAACAAGAGGACTTTATTACAGCCTAAGGGCAACAAAAAATTTTCAAGTAATCAATCAACCATACAAAAGATTAAAAGCTCAATTTTGGAGAGACTTTATTCAAAAAGGAATAATGATATCAATTGGCTTAGGTTTACTTGGATATGTATTTGGGAATAATTTTTTTCCATATGCTATTTTAGGAATGATTTTAGGTTTTTTTGTTGCCTTTATTCAATCCCCTATATTCGCACATTTTATTTTAAGAATTATTTTATATTCTGAAACAGCAATCCCACGCAAATACGCTACTTTTCTTGGTAAGGTGTCTTCAGATACTGGCCTATTAGAAAAAGATGGTGGTCTTTGGCGATATCGACATCAATTAATTCAAAATAGTTTGGCTGATTGGTTTGAAGAACACTATTCAAGTTTGTTGTCAAAAAAAATGCAGGAACATAAAAGAAATGAGAAAAACTTTTTGAAAAAAAAACAAAACCCAGGTAGTCATTTGAGAGTATTAAGAGTATTAATTATTTTGGTTTTGATTCTTGTGTGCTAATCTAATAAAAATGGACCCACATTAACATCAACGGAGGAAACCTTCTTAAGCAATAAATAGAACCGGTCAATTATTCCCATCTCTAAACCTCCTAAGAATTCCCTTCGCCGTAGGACTCTTCAAACTGATCTCCTTAGTCCGTTCCTCATTCAGGACCCGAAACTCCTCCTTGCCAATCTGCTCAACAAAATAAATGTTGTTCCGGTATTCAATTCTTTTGAAATCGATCAGGGCAGACTCCATTGGTTTCGATTCCGGAGCTTGGGAAAGTTCGAGTGGTCCATCCTTTTCCAGTTGCCGGTGAAAATCCAGGATAAGCTTATGGAATTCCATTTTAGCCGAAACTTTGGCCTTTGGAATGATCAATTGCTGGCCCTCGTGTTCGATCAGAATGGACACTTCCGGCTCCACCAGGTTGCCGGCCTCGTCAAAAAACAGGCTGTTGTAAAAATCCGCGGTGTCTTTAGCTGTTATCTGCATCGTTATTGATTTTTGTTATGTAAGCGTTGGCGTTGATACCGTTCAGGTTCAAGGCCAAAAATTTCTTTCCTTGTTTCCATTGCTTTTTGCGATCGATCACCTGTTCGATCAGATCCTCGATCTGGTTGTCTTTCATCACTTCACGGCTGACGATCCTGAGCTTGATTTCATAGGGTTCGGAGAACAATCCGGAGACCTTTACCTGGCAGTCCATCCGTTTACCTGTTGGGGAGACAACTTTATTTGATATGCTTAAATTCATGCAAAATGTAATTAATATGATTATATTTGTACAAATATAACTAATTTGATGGAATTATATGGCACTTACCTGGGCTACCTGATAAAGAAAAAGCTAGAATCCGCCGAAAAGGCGCTATCTGTCAGAGAACTGGCGGTGCTCATTCATATCTATGAAACCCGGCGAGAGCAACAAAATCTGGAGAGGCGGATCAGGTCGGCGGTTCAGCGATTACTGGCCACGGGTGTCGTGGTGCTGGAGCCTCACCGGATGGGGCAGAACAATATTTTCGTAACTAAATACAAGATCAATGTCGGACAAGAATCTATTGGACAAGCTCAAGGGCTTTAAAGAACATTTTAATCCTCAATCGGCCATGGTGGGCATGGCTGCCAATATGCTTCCAGGGCTCGAAAAACAGTTTGTCGAAAAACTGGAAAGCATGGAAAGACCGGAAAGCGAAGGTGGCAAACTACCTGAAGATTGGGATAAAATCGCTTACAGTGTTGTGGCGATCAACGGGGCTTTAAATTTATCCGTACATGCCCTCAAACGGGAAGAAAACGGGACCATGACCATGAGCGCCCCCTTTTCTTCTTTTCCTCTTAGTGAACTTTTAAATGCAAAATAAAATGACCAAACAAGCAGAAAAAGAAAACCCGCCCCAACCGGTTGAGGAAATCAAACCAGCGGAAGTTACGGAGGAACAACAGGCTACCAGTGCCGACGATTTTTTCACGGCCAAACAGGCCTCCGGGGACGTGGATGCCTTCATTAAGGAAATGAAGGCTCCCAGGGAGAAGATCGACCCGCCACCGGCCTTTGAATCGGACGAGCCGGATCCGGACGACCCGGACGATGATCTCCCCGGAGAATCGGACGAGCAAATGGCGAACCATTTGGATTATACCGATGAACACAAGTTCACTGCAGAATTCCTGTTGATCCAAATCGACAAGGTGCTGGCCTTTTCCTTCGGTATGGTTTCCGGAATGGACAGCGACCGGTACCGGCGCAGGAAGGAGAAGATCCAGGGCAATGACTATGAGGCGGAGATCGGGGCTGCCCTGGTCAAAAAATACCAAATGCGCCTCAGCCTGGAATGGATGTTCATTTCCGCCCTGGTGATCGGTTACGCTCCAATGATGAACAAGGCTTTGAAGGACCGCAAAGAAGTGGAATCCCAAAAGCAGTCTGTTGAACCGATAAAACCCAATTAAATGCACAGAGACGCACAGGTGACCATGGTCATGGGGCGCAACGGGACCGGCAAAAGTTATTTGGCGCACACCATCATCAAAGCGATGAAGGAAAGGGTCATTGTGATTACCTTAAACGGGGAACCGGCCATCTGGCGACAATATGAGGAAATTGATATTACCAAAAAGGAAAGCTGGAAGTTTAAGAAAGGCATCAAACAGGTGTATTATATGCGCCAGGAGAAGGATACCATGAAGTATATCCACAAATATTTCAGGGACGGGATTATCGTTTTTGATGATTGCAGGGGATACCTGACCAGCAACGTGGATAGTGATATTTATCTTAAGCGATTGTTAATCGACTTCCGCCATAAAATGCTGGATCTGTTTTTTGTATTCCACGCGCCGACCGACGTGCCGCCCCGCATTTGGGCGTTTTACCGGACGGCTTTTATTGGGGCTACGGATGCTATTTTTCCGAAGAGTAGGATTCAGACGGATTCAGCGGAAAGAATTATTGCAGCACAGAAAAAGGTGAATGCTGCTTTTCGTAAGGCGTTGGCCAGGGGGGATAATAGTCATTATGGGTTGTTTGTGCGGGTGAGGCCGTAGAATATTTTTTTTGTATAAAAAAAGTTGTAATTTGTCCTCCGACCAACAAGGACAAAAATGAAAGGAAACTGGATTATCACCTCCCTGATTGCAGGCCTAATTGGCGGCATTCTAACTTTTTATTTCACATCGAACCTGAAGATTTCTATTGTTGCTTCAGTCATAATATTTATTCTCGTTATTTTAAGGAATCCAAAACGGAGGTATATGAAAGTCTTTTGGGTTATCCTGTCAATGCTTACCATTTTAAACAAGTTTTTCTTTCAGGTAATTGGAAACATTTCCGGAATTGATTTTAAGGTAGGGAGCTCTGAAGTCGGGGATGCTGTGAGCATTTTCTTAGTTGCCTTGGCCGGATTGGCTTTGGTGTTGGATTATTTTGAACGGAATGGTAAACTGAGCGGTACGTTTCTGGAAGTGAATAAAAATGTGAACCGAAAAGTATCCGGAACTAATATCCATATTAATCAACAGATCAATAAAGAAAAATCCCCATCCAAAGATGATCAATAAGAGAATTAATAAGGTAGAAGCCAAGGGCGAAAACATCTTTGTATTCCAATACATTGACAGTGCTGGTAATAAGACTGAGGAAAAAAGATCCCTTGAAGAGTTTTTAAAGCCCTTTATCGGACCAAATGAAGAAAGGATCAAGGAGCTTAAGGTTCATTTGGCTGACAAAACTGAGCTGCTTGGATACAAAGATTCGGAAGTAATTAAATTATCGGAGGAAATTCAAACCTTAAAAGGTAAGAATGAGGAACTGGAAAAACAAATAAGCCAATTCCTTGGAGGCATGGAAGGGAAGGAATTGAGTCAAACTTCCAATTTATACCAGGCCGCCTTTGAACTTTTCACGGAAGGTGAAATAGATCAGGCAATTTTGATATTGGATGATGCTAAAATGGAGGAAGAGGAAAATCAGGCACTGGATGAAATGAAGCAAAGAGCAGAAACACGTCTGTTAAAAGCCAAAATGCTTAAATTAAAAAACCTTCATAAAGAGGCATCTGTCAATTATGAAAAAGCGGTCGAGTTATTTCAAAGTTGGGGCAATTGCCTGGAAGCGGCAGACTATTTCAAATTTGTCGATAGGTTTGACAAAGCAGAAAAATATTACAATTATTGCATAGATAAAGCTGGAAACGAGGAAGAAAAGGCAACAACCCTGAATAATTTGGCTAATTTGCATAGAGCAAAAAATGAGTATAAAAAAGCAGAAGCAAATTATTTGGAAGCTTTAGAGATAAGAAGAAAACAGGTAAAGGTTAATTCTTCTAAAACATTTTTGTCCAATCTTGCTGATACGTTAAATAATTTTGGGATTTTGCAAAATGCAAAAAATGAGTACAAAAAAGCCGGGGCAAGCTATATGGAGGCCCTAGAGGTTAGAAGAAAATTGGCAGCTATCGATCCTGAAAAATATTTACCAGATGTAGGGATGATACTGAATAATATTGGGCTTTTAAAGAACACCAAAAGAGAATATAAAAAAGCGGAAGAAAGCTTTCATGAAGCTTTAGAAATATACCGAAAATTGGCAGTGATTAATCGACAAACTTATTTGCCTAATGTTGCAGTAACCCTTAATAATTTGGGAATTTTACAGTTTAATAAAAAAGAAAGTAAAAAAGCGGAATCGAGCTACATGGAAGCCTTAGATATATTTCGCAACTTGGCAAAAGGGAATCCGCAAACTTATTTGTCAAAAGTAGGGAGGACATTAAATAACTTAGGTTTTTTGATAAGTTCTACCAAGGAGAATAGTGAAGCGGAATCGAGCTACATGGAAGCCTTAGATATATTTCGGAACTTGGCTGAGGTTAACCCACAAGCTTATTTACCTTGTGTTGCTGACACATTGAATAATTTGGCCAATTTGCATAGGGTGCTAGGAGGATATAAAAAAGCAGAGGCAACCTACATGGAAGCCTTGGAAATAAGAACGAATTATGCAGAACTAGTTCCTAAAGCTTTTAAGATTGAGTTGGCAGATACGTTTTTATGCTTGAGTATTTTGTACCGTTATAATTTGGAAAATAGAATTTTGTGTGTAAAATATGCTAAAAAGGCTGCTATTATTTATTCCACGTATTCGGTTCCACATGCAGTTCAATGGGGAAAAGTGGCTCAGGAAAATATTGATTTTTGGAAAGATAAAAAAATAATTAATTGAAATAATCCCCATCCAAAAATGATCAATAAGAGAATTAATAAGGTTGAAGCCAAGGGCGATAACATTTTTATTTTCCAATACATTGACAGTGCTGGCAATAAGACTGAGGAAAAAAGATCCCTCGAAGAGTTTTTAAAGCCCTTTATCGGACCAAATGAAGAAAGGATCAAGGAGCTTAAGGTTCATTTGGCTGACAAAACTGAGCTGCTTGGATACAAAGATTCGGTAGTAATTAAATTATCGGACGAAATTCAAACCTTAAAAGACAAGAATGAGCAACTCAACCAACAAATAAGCCAATTTCTTGAAGGTATGGAAGGGAAGGATTTAAGCCAAACTTCCAATCTATATCAAACAGCATTTGAACTCTTTACAGAAAGTAATATCGATGAAGCAATTGAAATTCTGGATGATGCAAAAATGGAGGAAGAGGAAAATCGGGCGCTGGATGAAATGATGCAAAGAGCAGAAACACGACTGTTAAAAGCTAAAATGCTTAAGATTAAAAATCGACATAATGAGGCCGCTGTCAATTATGAAAAAGCGGTCGAGTTATTTCAAAGCTGGGTCAATTGCCTGGAAGCGGCAAACTATTTTGCATTTATCAACGACTTTAATAAGGCAGAAAAATATTATAGTTTTTGTATCCAAAATACTGAAAGCGAGGAGGAAAGAGCCACCACACTGAATAATTTGGCGGTTTTACAGAGTGATAAAAATGAGTATAAAAAAGCCGAGGCAAGCTATCTGGAAGCTTTAGAGATAAGAAGAAAACTGGCTGAGGTGAATCCTCAAACCTATTTGCCCGACGTAGGGATGACGCTGAATAATTTGGCGGTTTTACAGAGGGCTAAAAATGAGTATAAAAAAGCCGAGGCAAGCTATCTGGAAGCTTTAGAGATATATCGAAAACTGGCAGAGGTGAATCCTCAAACCTATTTGCCTTATGTGGCCACAACGCTGAATAATTTGGCTAATTTACAGAGTGATAAAAATGAGTATAAAAAAGCGGAGGCAAGCTATCTGGAAGCCTTAGAGATAAGAAGAAAACTGGCAGAGTTGAATCCTCAAACCTATTTGCCGGATGTAGGGGCGACGCTGAATAATTTGGCTAATTTACAGAGTGATAAAAATGAGTATAAAAAAGCCGAGGAAAGCTATCTGGAAGCTTTGAAAATCAGGCTTAAATTTGCTGAATTACTACCAGAAGCTTTTGAAATCCCACTGGCAGATACGTTTTTATGTTTAAGTAATTTGTATCGGCATAATTTGAAAGATAAAAACCGATCTCTGGATTATGCAAAAAAGGCTGTTTCCCTTTATGGTAAATACCCTATTCCTCATGCAGAAAAATGGGAAAAAATAGCTCAGGAAAATATTGATTATTGGAATGAGGGCAATTGGGTTTCCAAGGGAAAAGGAGGATTTTTTTCAAATCTGTTAAAAAGAATTTTTAAATAGACAGTATCCTCCGTGATCATCTCGTTCCACTCCCTCCATTCAAAATATCCGTAAAATGCTCTACCCAGGATAAATTGTTATCGATAGCATTCTGCGTTCTGGTGGAAATGTAACCGTCTTTTTTAGCTTGCACTCTCGCCTTTTGCTGATGCCTTCCAAGGTCTTTTTTGTACTGTTTTAGTCTGCGTTTTGCTTCGCGCATTTCGATCGTTTCGTGTGCGCCATTTCGTTTGTTTTTCGTGTGATTTTCGTCTGCTATAAAGGGCTGACGAAATGAAGCACTAATTTTTGCCTTTTCCGGCTGACGAAAAAAAGTACGATCACCTTCTTCTGCAGATGAATTGGAAACTACTTTTAAAGGCACTATTTTTTGCGAAGCCTTATAGTCCGTAATTTCCTCCGCTTCTTTGGGTGGCTCCACCAGATCAGGAAGATTGTTATACCACTCACGGACCCTGTTAACAGAATGCCGCTGTATGAATACAAAAGGATAGGACAGTATTTCCATTAACCAGTCAAACTGAAAGTCCAGTTCGCTGATAATCGGCTGAGGATCTATATCATTCCGGAAATGTATTATTTCCTTAAGGGAAGCGAGGACCAAAACAATGAAAATGGCCACCCCCGCTATCTTCTCAAATTCTTTCTTCAAAAAATCATTCGCCTGAGCCTTTTCCTGGTTGGTTTTTTCCTTAAGGGATTGGGCATTATTTCTGTCGTTTTTCTTATCACTTCCCAGGGCTGTAATTTGGGAATCCCTGGTTTCCTGCAAAAGGGCTATTTTTCCCTGTTTTTCCTTAAGGAAATGGTCGGCCTCCGTAAGCTTGTCCTTTTCCAGGCTGGTTATCTTGTCTTTTTGTTCTTTGATCTTCTTATCGGTCCAGCTGGTGTTGTTTGTCACTCTGTTTTTCTCATAACCTTTGATCTTTTCTCTTAAGGGAATGAACTGGTTTTCATACCGCTGATTGAGCAGTGTTATTTGCTCGTTGTATAACTTTTCGACTTCGGCCTTATCTTCGTTGAAAGTGGTTTGTATTTCCTTCTTTTCCAACTTGTATTCAGCATTGATTTTGCTTAAGTCAATTTCCTCTATCTCCTTACCCATTTCGTTACTCATGGAACCGGCAGAAAACTGGCTCATGTTGTAGGAGTATTTTGTCAAGAAAATGATCAGTCCCAGGGCAAACAGGTTTAAAACGATGTCGGTCCCCTGGAACTTTTTCTTCAACATCGAGCGCACAAAATAGGCCACCAGGACAGCATTCAAAACATCCGGGGAAAGGGAAAAGAGCAGGTAAGAAAAAGTGTAACCTGGAAGCGTTATCCATAACGAATATTGGCCCAGGTAATCGCTAATGTGAGAGCGGACCCCTGCAAAAACTGTTAAGGAAGAAATCAGGATAAAAGCCGGGAGGGCTATTTTGATTATTTTGTAGAGTGGTGCGTCGTGTGAAAATACTTCTCCCAGTGTTGGCAAGTTTAGTCTGATTTTCATGATTTGTAATTGTTTCGTTTATAATTATCCTTTTCCGGTTGCCCGGTGCTGTTTTACTTTTTATTTCCTTTGGTTGGAGTTTCCCCGGCCTTATAGAATTGGCGTTAAGAAAATTCAATCTGGGTGTGCTTCTTCAGTCATACTTAAAAGAGCTTGTTTTTACTCCTGGCTTTAGTCTTTTATGTAGTTTTATTGGGGATCTTTTGTTTGGCACCTTCATTTTTTGCAATCGCCAAAAAAACGAAGCAAAAAAGGCTTGGAAATGCAAGGCGGCGAGGATGATTTTGACACTTTCGGAAAATTAAGTTTATAGTCTTCGCCTGGCCTTTTCGCTGGATATAAGCCTATTTCCCCGATAAGTGGCTGTTTTGTTTTAATGCCTGAGAATTGGAATAACCTACTCATTTGTGGTTCGGCATCATTCTTTGTTTTGCCACTTATCGAAGCCATTGACGCCTTATATCTCTTTGGGCCGCTGTGCATTTCCGGTTTCATAAATTCATGTGTTTTTTTAATTCTGTTCTTCAACTTTTATGGGTAATATTCTTTAAGTAAGTTTATCTCTATTTTATCTCTATTGGCCTCAACCCCGGATTAATCGTAGCAAAAAGCAATGCCTGGTACTGATCAGGAATCAAATCGATCAATTCCTTTTCAAACAGACAGGTATATTCATATTTTGAAAGTTTCAACCGGGTCATTTCAGCATTAAGCCGGCTTCCAATTTCCTTAAGCATCATACTCCTCAATTCATCCGTATCGTCAAGGATGGATAATCGGAATTGGATGGCAATCTGTAGAACCCGCTTAACTTGTGCGGTCATTTTCAGGCTGACGCTTCCTCCTTTCAAAGTCCTTATCCCGCTTGAATTCTTTGCCAACCTTTCTCCATTTTAAATTCCTCCAGTAAAATTGTATTTCGATAGATCGCTGCCCATTCGTATTTTCCGGACCATTTTGAAGAATGCAGGACCTTCTTTAAGCGACCCATATTTTCAAAATTGAAGTAGAAGATCTTGGTCGGGTTGTTGATCCATCGGATGCCGAGTTTGAAAGGTCTGGGGCGGTCTGGTTTGTTCATAGGAATGATTTTGTTCAAGTTGTTCAATGAGTTTCAGATTGTTCCAGTTTGTTCCACATGGTCCCGGCACTGCGTGCAGGAGGATCTCCATTCGGTCGATTTCAAATGGTTTCAGGAGTTGTTTTTTGAAGCCCGGCGATCTGTTCATTAAACAATCGGACCAATTCCTGGCTTCGTTTGCCTAATCGCTGGGTAATGATGCGGTAAGCTTCTGATGGGCTCATTTTGGCACCATCTTCAAGGGAGCGCATGTAAAAATTGACTGCCTTGGTGACCGTTGTCTTAAGGGTAATCTCGTGGCGGACGGCCTTGTGTTTTTTGTACCAGGCTTTGGTTTGGGAGAATCCCTTTTCGTTCCGAATATCGAAGTAGGCGGAAGGGATGGGGGTGGTCCATCGGGTGTCGCCTTTCTTTTCTTTGCGCTGGATCCAGACTTTAACCAGGATGATCCTGCCGGTGATCTCGTCGGCTCCTGCAGTGTAGCGGTTGGGATCCGAATAAGCGAAATATTCCGCCAGGCGGGCCTTTCCTTTTTCCTTTTCCTCGTCGGTGAGCCATCGGCCATCGTACAAATTGATCAGGGCAATGCTGAACAACCGATCAACATGGCGCTGAATTTTTTCCCGGATGGGCTTTGGCCGGTGTGCAACGGCTTCAGCCACGGTGTCCGGGGCTACTTTTGGGGGGTGCGCCGCAACTCGGGGGGCCGTTTCCTGCCGGGTTTTGCATGGTTCGTAACCTGAATCTGGTTCGGGTGTAGCCTGAACAGGTTCAAATTGTTGATTTTCAACCGTTTTGGGCAATTCTCCTTTGCCAATCAACAGTTTATCCACATCCTTTTTACCTTCAATTGACTGATTTTCAGGCTTTTGTTGAAAAACAACGCCTTCTAATTTATTTAATTTAATAGTATCCTGAACTGTTCTGGTTACCGTATGCGGTAAATTTTTCCTTTTGGGGTCAAAAAAAGAGTCCGAGGCAGCGTGGGCTTCTGAAAAATAGAGCACCCGGTTTTCGCTGTCGCCCTGCTTTGAGATATGCAGGATCGCAGGGCTCAACGTCAGCTCGTAGCTTGAATTGGAGCCGTGGAAGACTGTTTTAAGGATGATCCTGGCCGTTTCGAGCCTTTTGCGGAGGTTTCTGACGGTTTTCTCACAAGTACCAAGCTTGCGGGCCAGTTGATTGTTGTTCGTGCGTAGGGTAGGGAGGGAGGCGCCCTCCCGGACGCCATCCCCGAATGCCTGGGCCTTCCTTATTTCTTTTGAAAAATAATAGACCAGGATGCCGGTCAGGGTTTTGTGCTGTCCCCTGAGCCGGTCGCCCAGAGGCTTGTCCTGGTTGTATCGATCAAAAAAGCCGTCCGCCAGGGCCTTCGACTGTCCAAGCCTGACGGTATAAACCGCCTGTGTCCCTAAAATCCCCATGTTTGTAATTTTTGGCGGGCACCTTTCGATACCCGCCGTTTCAATTAAAATTAAGATGAAAGCAAGTGCATTTGCACGGTTCGGTGAAGCAGGGGAATCGAACACCCTGAAAACCATTACTTCACAAATATTCCCCTTGGGGAACTTTGGGGGCCGGGAAGGAGGCCGGCCAAAGAGGATATGGCCAACCTCCTGTAATCCCAAAAAACCAAATGAAAACAAACTCTTTCGGGCAGCCAGCTACCCAACAAAACATATTATAATCCCTTGATTACTGATCCTGGTACCTTGCTTTTAGTGCGTTGGAATGGCATCTATGATTTCCAATGGATCGGCTTTAGTGTAGTCGGCAGGCCCGCAGGTGAACACGGAGCCCCAGGAATGATTGACTCCCATAAAACTGCCGGAACTGTAACGAGAAACCGGCAGTTGAGGATCCCGGTGATCTGCCCGGCACCATGCCTGGCATTCCGCCGTCATGATCGTTTGATTGTGCGTCGGAAATGCATCGTCCTTAAAATTCCGGTAGGCAAATTCCATGGTAAGCCCCAGGGACCGGGCAACAACTCCAAATTCTTCCACGTAATCCCTGAGGATCTGCTTTGCCTTTTTCGTGATCTTCGTCGGGGTGTACCTTAAGGGAATCCCGGTATGAATACATTTTGCGTTTGTGACAGCTACTGTTTCCATAATCAAAATTTTGCAGGTACTGCGATGCGACCGGCCCTGATCAGGTCGGCCACTTCTTTGACCTGTTGTGCGTCATAGGTGAAAGGCTTAAGGCTGCCGAATTTGGTGAGCAAATTATTGTCTCTCAAATACTGCAGCCGGCGCCGGCTGTTTTTTGTTGTATGGAACCCAAGAACATTTAGGGCCTCGTCGGGCGTGTACCATTCTTTGGCATTCATTTCAATGCGGTCCAGCATGGCCTCCATAACCTGGACTAGCTTTTCATTCTGGCTGATCAGTTGCTGCATTTGCTCGTATGTAATGGTTTGCCCGATCATCTTATGCCGCTTCTTGAATCAGTCCTAAAGTATAACCCGCTTCCCTGGCGATGGCATCCAGTTCAGGACCGTTGAAACGGCTGTACCCGAGTTTGAATTCGAAAACCAGGACATACGCATCGGTTCCGGTGAGCTCAGCAATTTTGCGGATGTGATCCAGTTCGAAGCGCCCGGGATCCTTTAACATCATGGTCAAAAGATTGGGGGTTACCTGCAATGTTTTGGGCAAAGTATCAAACTGATACTTCGTCAAATTGTTCGCCAAAAATTTCTTTATCTCTTTCATAATCATATATTTGTAAGGTGTAAAAACAGTCAAATTAAAACTTGCAGGATAATGAAAATCTTTAAACCACACCCACCCTTATCAAAAAGGCAAACTGGCCTTTACCATTTCCAAAAGTTTGTAGTATCTTTGAAACAAACACAGTGTTTTTGTTTCGCAGGCAGCCTCTTGCGATTAACTTAAACACTTGATTTTGTTTTGGTTAACTATATGTTTGTGTTCAATGCAAATATATACAAACTACAGTTTAAAAATCAAACTATAGTTTAATTATTTTAAACTATAGTATATAATTTTATACTAATAATATATTAATGTCTATAAGTCAAAGAATTGCGAAACTGTTTGAAAAAGAGAAATCAGCGACGGATTTCGCAAATAAAATTGGAATATCAGCTGCAGGATTAGCTGCCTTAATAAAAAAGGATTCAAATGTAAAATCATCCACCCTGGTAGCCATTCTAAAACTCTACGACAATCCGAAGCTAAATCCCATGTGGTTATTGCTTGGAGAGGGTAAAATGTGGCTGGAGCCCGGGGAGGAGGAGAGTATGGGGATGGTGGATATCACGAAGGAGAAGGATGAAGAAATCTATGAGCGAATGAATAAACTCCTGGAGCAGCGGGTATTGACATTGGAGCGGGAGATCCGGAAAAATAATCCGGATTTGGCTGATGAGTTGGGGATAGAGTAGGGGGGATAAAAATCGGTTAATATTCGTTTATACCAAAGTTCACGGCAAGCAAAACAAAATTGATAAAAAAACAATATGGGATATAGAGTAACATCAGCTTTTTCTGTTAGCCCAAATGACAAGCATAAATACTTTTTATACTATATTCCAACAAGTAAGTTTGGGTATAACTGGATAAATGATTGGTTGGAAGCCAATTTTTATAAAATTGCAGAAAATTTAGGTCCTATTGGTGTTATCATAGGCCCATTGCCAAGAAAAGAAGAATATTATTTAGACTCATTTAAAAATAGTAGATATACTTTTTCGGATAGTTATCTATTTGAAGAACAAGGAGTCTCAAAGGTTAGCTATGGGAACGAAATAGCTAAAGTATTCGATCCAAATTTTAATAATTCACACGAAAAAAGAAGCCCAAATGAAACAAGTGGAATTGACTATTTTTTGCATAATGGATTTCCGCTAATCATCTTCACCAGAATTCCAATAGTGGAAAATATTGAACACGTAGATGGTTTAATTTTAAATTTAGCAGCATGTAAAAATGATAAAAATTTAGATCAATTAATGGATATTCTTATCAAGACGATAAAACAGGATGATTTAAATTATCTTATTGAACTTAAGGAAATATTGACACCCAAAGAAGATAAAGGACTTCTTGGACATTCCTTATGGGCTAAATCACTCGAACTAAACGAACTAAGTGAAAATATTCTTCCTTTAAGCTTAGGAATTGTAAATTCAGTTGCCCGGCTATCTCAAAGAAGAATTTTAGATAGGACAAATTTTATTGAAAAATTAAATAATATGACTTCTCAGTTGAGAAATTATATTGCACAAAATAAAACAATGAATGCAATTGAATGGTTAAGTGAAGTCTTGGAGGAACATAATCTCAAGGAAGAATTAAACGAAGTAATAATATATGCATCTTCAATTAATAGGATTAAATCTGAGTTTAGTCAAAATTTGATAACTAGTGAAGCCTATCAAATGGAGATAGCAAAAGTCAATTTTGGAGTATTAGGTTTAATTAACAAAATGATAACTTAGAAGCCAACCATAAACAAAGCATACAACGATCATGCCCAGCAAAAGCTGGTCACGCTGTGTATGCGATACCGTTGGGAGGAATTAAATACAGAATAAATGAAATTAGGATTTGACTATATCGATAAATCAGTAGTTCACAAACGGAGTGAAGTTGAGGAGCTTGTAAATATTTTTCTTGAAGATTTTGATATTCAAGAAAAAGAGCACATAATAATTCATACTGACAACAAAACCTTGGCCTTTTACATAGAGTGCCATATAAAAGCAAAAGATATTTGTAAGAAAGGTACTATTGACGTTCCATTAGACCCTGAAAATCAGTCGGATTACCGAGCAAATAGAGAAGTAGTAGAAAATAACCCTGCTTATTTAAAAATGGTGAATGATGCTGAGGAAAAAAGGATTTTTAGCAATATCGTTGCAGAGTTCAATCCTGATTTTGAGCCTGATAAGCCATTAAAAATTATTGGTGGTCAGCATCGCTTTTTAGCCATTCAAAAAGCTTTGAAAAAAGGAGTTAATGAATATCATGGGTTCAAACTCTACTTTGATTTAAGTACGGAACAAAGACTTGATGTTCAGTTAATTTCAAACACCAATATTGCTGTTTCTAACGACCTTTTAGATCGTATGTTTGAAACAGTAAAAGGGCCTGAATTACGGGACTGGTGTCAGAAATGTGGAATACTTGATGAAGGTCAAGACTTTGCTGATAAAAAACAAAGAGGAAGCCAAATTTCGGTAAGAGGTGCTCGAACTTTGATTGTTAATTACATTAATGGAAAACAGATTAAAGACATTGATTTTAATGTTATAAGAACTACTCCTTCGATTACAGGTACTGGGGGGGTAGATGAAGAATGGGAAACAATTCGACAAACACCAAATCTTTGGGCTGACAAAAAGATGATTTCAATGGGTAAAGCATATGCTGACCTCCTGAAAACACAAAAATACTATTTTACGGATAAAGAGAACTTTGAATTTTCTGAAAAGGCTCTTAGTTATGCTGTATTAGCATCTTGGTCATTTGTAGCTGGCGTATTACACAAAAACAAAGAACGACTAACAAGGCATTATGATTTATCAAAGCGAACCTCTGGTGACCCATTAAATTCCGCTATTCTCGCTAAAGGCAGGCATAAAACAGATCCAGAAAATTATCGAGGATTAGGAACAAGAACTGATGTAAAAGACAGGGGACGACTTGCTGAATTATTTTTCCTTCAAGCGGAAAAAGGAACTGGAATAAATAAAAGATTGGTGGACTTAGCAGTTGAAAAGTATCATGCGAAAGAGGCCAACCTGCGTGTTCAAGAAATGGAAAAGAAATTATAATGGCTGCATTTGATGACTTTTCGGCTCTTCTATTGGAAGAAGCCAAACGTTTTTTTGAAAAAATACAGGAGACTAAAGACAAAGATGCCCAGACAGCATATAAGCATTCAGCTGTTTTAATTGGAACATCTGCTTTGGAAGCGTATATAAATGGGATTTCTCAAGAATTAATAAACTTTCCAAAAACTCCTATTCATGAGAAATCTCTTTTAGGGGAAAAGGAAATAGAATTAAAGAATGGAGAGTTTATACTTACTGAAAGGTTAAAAATCCAACGGCTAACAGATCGAATTCAATATTTATATTACAAATACAATAAAGCTCATTTAAATGGAGATAGTGAAGCTTGGTGGGGACCTTTGAAACAATCTTTAAAAGTTAGAAATGGACTTGTTCATCCTAAAGAGGAGATTACAATTACTCAAGAAGAGGTTAAAATACTATTAGAGAGTGTAATTGGATGCCTACTGAGCCTTTCGAAAATTATTTACAAAAAGGAGTTCCCGTTTCGAAATATGGACCTTCAATCCAAATTAAGCTTTTAAGCCCCCCGATAGTTTAAGGCTCTGTCTTAAACTTGATATGCTCGAATCAAACTTGATTTAGCCTCTTTATGAATTATTAAGCTCGGCCTTTGAATAAATTGGCAGCTTAGATTTATTTTAAATTGTTTTATTATTTATTTTATTTAAACTTTTTGTTTTACTTTTACTCTTCATCCTATTGCTAACCGATGAACGGCATCCTATGAGTAAAACAAAAGAGAAGGCGATTTCTCAAACCAAATCTATTCGCGTACAACAAAAAAAGGCCAAAGGCGAAAAACGAATGAATTTAATTTTAGCCCTGATCAATGCCTTGAAAAAACTGGTTTAGAAAAAGCTCCCCTGAATATCCTGGGGAGTTTTTTTGAGTTTTAAGCCTTTTTTTATTTCTAACTTTTTTCCAACTTTTATTTTATTATTTCATAATCAATTGATTTAAAACATATTCTGGCACAAATATCAACCCCAGCGGGATCACCAAAAGCTTCGCTTCGGCGAGGCTTTTTTTGTTTAAAAAAGTCCCTTCTCAAGTACTCATTTTTGTCAGGTACACCTCTTTTATTTTATTGTACTTCCCATATTCCATCAGACAAACACTTTTAATCCAGATTGGTAAATAATATTGAAAGCTGATTTTTCCAACCCCAAAACCAAACATCAGTAACGAAGCTATTTTCCACGCAGAGGAATTACTATTCTAAACTAATAGCCAATTTTCGGATATCTTCCGGGTCCCAGGGGTTCACGACAGCGAGTTTCATGCTGGAAAAAAGACCTTTCACTACGAAAGACACTGTGCCGTCTTTGAAGCTGTTGTTCTCTACCAATTCATTCAGCCCGCTGGAAGGGGCCAACAGGGCGCCGGGCTCGTCCAACTCGAGGCGGAAGGTGTCATCCCAGAAATTGGCGCCATTGCCTTTTCGGGCAGAACAGCGGATGGTGAAAGACACCTGTTGAACATCACCGCCCAGGTTTTTCAGCTCGCCATTCAGGAGACGGTAGTTTATCTCCATGCCGGTAGAGAACAGGAAGGTTACTGCGTCGCCTTCCGGAAAATGAAGGGGGCGAACCATTGAGGCTTTTTCTATAGGCAATGATACCCCTGCCGGAGGAGACTCTGTTCCTTTTTCCGGTGTAAAAAGGTTCAGTTTGGAATAACCGACGATCAGCCCGATCAGCACAATAGTGCCGATTAGCAGCCATAGAGGCCATCGGGTTTTACCGTTCTTTTGCGTCAATGGTTTACCCGGGGCACCACCGTCTTCTCCTTCTTGCAGATCATCAATGAGCGAAAGAAGTGCGGACAGGATCCGGTTCCTGACCAGGCTCGCTTCCTCTGCAGACAAAATGCCCTTCAGCTTGTTTTGCTGCAATTCTGTAAATTGGTTGTACTGCATTAAAAGGGTATTATACCAGGCTGTTGCCTTTTGGCTTTTGCCATAGTCTAGCATGGCATCGAAGGCCTGTTCCAGTTCCCCACGGCCTACCAGTTTCTTTAGGTGTTGCTTGTCCATAATGCTTTCATCCTGGGACTTTCCCTCCAGGAAATGATATGCAATATCCGCAATTTCTGCTTATGATATAGCTACAGGTTGTTAAATTTATTCTATTGCCCGCACTGAGATGACACCTTTTACTAGCCTCGCAGGCTTTGCACGAAGATGTCACCTCAGGTACCCTGTTTTAAATAATGCGCACTGAGATGACACCTTTAGCTACTATCTCACAAGCCATATACGAGGATGTCACCTCACTACCTGTTTTTTAAATATTGAGCATCAAGGCTTAACATTTCGTGGGGACACCTCTCAGGATCACGGCGTAAAATTTTATAAGTCTTTGTGTTTGTATGTTGGCTGTTTATTTTAATTTATGTAATTTTTTAAAATATTTATTGGTTTAATTGTTTAATCACATTATTTCTTAATTTTTATTAATCATTTTGCAACATTTTTTAAAAAGAGCAGTAAAAGATAAACATAAGAAACAGCAAAAACGGCCTGAGCTGATTAAGAAAAGTACTTTATCGGCCCTCGATTCCTCACAATTGCTCAATTTTTAATTAATTTAAATTTTCTTGTATGAAAAAAATTCTGTGTCTTTGGACAGCTATGGTTTTGGCAATTTTTGTCATGGCTCAGCAAGATCCAATGGTATTTTCCGCTGCGGGCAGCACAGCGAAAGGTCCCGGCATTACGCTGGACTGGACGCTGGGCGAAATGGCGGTAAGCACGCTTGCCACCTCAGATGGCCTGTTGACCCAAGGCTTTCATCAACCGATGCTGTTGGTGGAAGAAACCTTTGAAACGCCCGCAAAAATAATGGCCGACGGCCTGCAATTCAGTGTAGCACCAAACCCGGTGAGTTCGACATTGTCGATCCGGATCGGTGCTGAATGGCAAGGTGAAGGCGCAATAGAACTGTGGGATTTTCAGGGCAATCGCCTGGAAACGGCTAAAGTCAACTTGCCGGGAGAACAGCTGGAATGGGACCTGAGCAGATATCCGGCAGCCCTCTACAGCCTGATGCTTCGGGATGAAAATGGCGTACTCCTGCGCACTTTTAAAATCAGTAAAATAAACTAACTCACAAATCAAAAATTAATAACAATGAAAAGAGGACTATTATTTTTAGTGCTGCTTTTAGGCATATCGCTCAGCCTTGTGGCTCAAAGTGTGCCACAGGGCATGAATTACCAGGCGGTCGCCCGCAATACTGAGGGCAAGGTATTGGCTGGTGAGCCGATCCAATTAAAAGTGAGCCTGTTGGGAGAAGGCCCCCAGGGTAAGGTGATGTACAGCGAGATCCATGATGTGACGACGACTGCTTTAGGTTTATTCAACGTAGTCATCGGACAAGGAAGTGGAGCAATAGGTGATTTCTCGGAAGTATCCTGGGCAAGCACCGAGGTATGGATGGATATCGCACTCAAGATAGACGATGCCTTTGTTTCGATAAACACGACGCGGTTGTTGTCAGTACCTTATGCTTTTCATGCAGGAACGGCCGGAAAATTAACCGGCGACAACCCTTCTGAAAAAGCAGCAGGCCCTTATTGGAAAACCAATGGCAATGATGGTGTTCTGGACAAATACCAGTTCCTGGGTACCACCGATGCCAAAGCATTGGTTTTCAGAACCAACAACCAGGAGCGCATGCGCTTACTGCCAGGCGGTGATCTTCAGATGAGTGGGAACAATATCAAAAACCTCGCGGATCCTGTGGATATGCAGGATGCTGTGACCAAAGGATATTTGAATGCCTCAACCGCCGCCTTTGCCGCGCATCTCCTGGCAGATAACGACCTTGATCCGACCAACGAAATCGAATTGCCAGCAGGAGGCTCTAATGGCCAGGTATTATCGACGAATGGCCTGGGTAATTATGCCTGGGTAGAACCTGATACCGGACCACAGGGACCACAGGGCGTACCCGGCCCACAAGGCGCCACAGGACCTGCCGGGCCAATAGGTGCTACAGGCGCCACAGGACCTGCCGGGCCAATAGGTGCTACAGGTGCTACAGGACCTGCCGGGCCAATAGGCCCACAAGGCGCCACCGGACCAATAGGTGCCACAGGACCTGCCGGGCCAATAGGCCCGCAAGGCGCCACCGGACCAATAGGTGCCACAGGTGCCACAGGACCACAGGGCGTACCCGGCCCACAAGGCGCCACAGGACCTGCCGGACCAATAGGTGCCATAGGTGCCACAGGACCTGCCGGACCAATAGGCCCACAAGGAGCGACAGGACCAACTGGCGCCACAGGACCCATTGGACCCATTGGACCCATTGGACCCACAGGACCCATTGGACCCATTGGACCTCAGGGTGTTCCAGGCGCTAATGGAGCCACAGGAGCGACAGGACCAACTGGCGCCACAGGACCTGTAGGACCCATTGGACCTCAGGGTGTTCCAGGCGCCACAGGACCTGCAGGACCTGCAGGATCAGCTAATATCAGTGGAACACCGAACTACGTTGTGAAATTCACTGGCGCTACTACAGGAGGTAACTCACAAATACAGGATAATGGAACCGGTGTTGGTATCAATGCTGCGCCAAGCCCTACAAGTCAATTATATGTTTACAGATATCAATTGACAGGGAACGGGGATGGTCAGTCTACCATTTATGGTTATCGAACTCGTGATAGCCAAAATGATGGTACTACCTATGGTGTGACTGGAACAAACAGTGCAATGAGTGGATACAACTACTGGGGTGATGAATATGCATTCGGTGTAACCGGGCATAGCTGGAATGATTACACCAGAACAGGGGGTGTTTTAGGCGGTTATTATTCCGGCGCCTACTGGGGATCTCTTGGATATAAAAATAGTGCCTCTGGCACTTACGGTGTTTACGGGTCTGCTGGTTACGCTGGTGGAGCGGGATACCTTCCCAATGCTGAAGCCATTGGTATTGGCGGGGGGTTCTACGGAGACCTCATTGGATCGACTTCACAGGGATCAGTCATTGGTCAGCTGAACTCGGGAGAACTTTTTGCCCAGTACAACAGTGGCAACGTTTACACTTTGGGCAAAAATGTTGAGTTGGTAAAAGTAAATGATGGCGTTACACCCGTTTACACCGTTTCAAGCACTGAAGCTACCGTGTATGCTAAAGGAACCATAACTTTAACCAATGGAACAGCGTTTGTTTCATTTTCTTCGGAGTATCAAGGGCTACTTGGCGAAACGCCGGTGGTAACAGTTACCCCTAACGGTGAATGCAACGGACTTTATATTGCTTCTGTGGACAGAAACGGATTTACCGTAAAGGAATTGATGCATGGAACCAGCACTACTGCCATTTCCTGGATCGCTGTGGGGAACCGCATCGACAACAACAAAATGGAATTGGCTACCCAAATTGTAAGTGCTACTGATTTCGATCGGAATATTCAGCAGGTATTGTACTCTGATGGAAACATCGAAGGAAATGCCATGGGTATCTGGTGGGACGGATCATCCCTTCAGTTTGGTCAGCTTCCTGAACATTTAGCTACGGTTAAGCGTCCGGCTGAAGACGGGAAATAACCGATACGTTTTTTAACCCATTTATAAATCATGAGTCATACCAATACTTCGTGTATGGTATGACTCATTTTTAAATAAACCAAACCAAGGAAATTAAAATCATTAAACCAGACCTTTTGATACCATAACCTACTGATTTTTAATTCTTTTACCTTTTACCTTTTACATTTTGCATTTTAAATTTTACATTTCACCAAGCTTTATCCCGCTCTTTATGTTTCTTGCGATGGCACTATCCAGTCAGCCGTCGGATTCACTTAGCATTGATTATATGAAAAAGGTGGTGGGATTTCTCGCATCCGATGAAATGCAGGGCAGAGCCACGGGGTCTGAACAGGAAGTGCTGGCCGCCGATTTCATCGCACAGGAATTCCACAAAATTCCGCATTGCCAGGTCAGGCATCAATATTTCAGGATTGAGCTGGATTCCCTGCGTTTAAAGTCACAGAATGTTATAGGATTTGTGAATAACCACGCAAAAAAGACCATTGTCATTTCGGCCCACTATGATCACCTGGGGCTGGGAGGATCACGTTCCCTGAGTAAAAAGACCGATGAAGTGCACAATGGAGCGGACGACAATGCTTCCGGTGTGGCTTTAATGTTGGACATGGCGAGAATACTTGCCCAAAAAAAGGCTCGGTATAATTTTCTTTTTGTAGCCTATTCCGGGCATGAGATAGGATTATTTGGGTCTAAATATTTCGCAGGTCATTTAAAAAAGAAGTACAAACCCATCGCCTTTACGATGAATTTTGATATGGTGGGTCGCCTGGATAATAGTGGCGCCTTGTATTACGATTGTTCTCCGGATTTATTGACTTCATTTTCCGGAGCGCAAGCAGAAAAGGTCAGGCTGGTGAAAAGCACTTTTGACCGCGTCGGTATCCTGGATACAAAGTGGTTCCTGGAACGCAATATATCTGTGGTAACCTTTACCACTGGCCGGCACATCGATTACCATAAAACGACGGATGACATAGAATACCTCAATTTTGAAGGATTATTGTCTGTTGAAAAAGTAATGCTGAACTGGCTGAATTCCTTTCAGTAATTTTTGGGGTTAATTCCTGCCCCTTACTTTTCCTCTTTTCTATGTACAGGATTTAACGCCTGCAACAAATCATCTTCCAAACTCAGAAATTTCTAATTATTATTGCTGAGGTAGTGCAATTGTCGTAGTATAATATTCTTTTTAAAATATTTACAAAACGATATTTGAACTGAATAATATTTTACTTTGACTTGAAGCGCCATACATGGACCAAGGGCAAATGATTATAAATGCCCTGGTTTTCTCCATAAATCAAAAAAGCCTTCATTTTTTCCAGAATATTTAAATATGAAATGAGCATAAACTTTTTTAAGCCTGTCTGCTGCCAGGCAGGCATACCATTCACCTATGATTAAAAAAGTTTATGCGAAAACGTAGTGGTTACATCTGTTTAAAAATTTGTTAATCACTTCATTTTCAAAACATTAATAAATTTTTAAACAGATGAAAAATCAACGTTTCTACCTTTTGAAATTCAACCTTATTTTTTTGTTGGTTGGTTACTTTTGTTTTGACTCATCCGGGCAAATTGTGAACGTGGGCAGTGGTAGTTATACCACTCAATTCCCTGGAGTGGATGCTGCGGGTAGAAATACCTATCCGTCAGGCACCCCTTTTACTACTGGAATTGCGGCAACCAAACCGGTTCCAACAAACGATTGGTGGTCGGCTAAGATAAAAAATAGTCATGCAGACAATTTATTCAATTACCCCTATACGCTTAAAACGGTCAATAGCGGTTTAGTCGTAACGTATATCCCCTGGGGCGTGATTGATGATGTTTTGCCGGTCACGGTAGGGGTGACGGGGTTAAATGCAGCGGCAGCAAACGTCGCTGATTTTTCTGACTGGACGGTTACCATGGATTGGAGCAATGCAACGCATCACTTTCAGACCACCGCGGGTATCGGCATGCCATTTTTGTATTTTACCAAAGATTCTGCCGATGAAGCTCAAATTAAGATCACCCAGGGTTCCGTTGTCATTGAGGACGAAATGTTGATCATTACCGATGCAAGGAACGGGGCAGATTTTGCCGTTTATGCTCCTGTCGGCAGTGTCTGGACCCAAAATGGGGATACCTACACCTCTGCCCTGAATGGAAAAAATTACTGGTCCATGGCATTTATTCCACTGGATGCAGCCAGCATTACCACTGTTGCCAATGAATATAAAAAATACGCTTATGTGTTCCCTTCAAACACCGTGACCACCTGGAATTACGATATCAATACTTCCGTGGTGAGGACCGATTTTATGGTTGAAACGGAGGTGAAAGAAGGGCAGGACACCACCATGCTATTGGGCTTACTTCCCCACCAATGGGCGAACCTGGCGAA
The DNA here is from genome assembly GCA_020636105.1 of Lewinellaceae bacterium. Classification (NCBI taxonomy): domain Bacteria; kingdom Pseudomonadati; phylum Bacteroidota; class Saprospiria; order Saprospirales; family Lewinellaceae; species Lewinellaceae bacterium. Next base: position 1,077,775 of record JACJYL010000001.1, on the reverse strand, counting down.
CGATTCTCCTCTACCTGACCAGTATTCCTATACCTCTGTTCGGGGAGCTTTAAAAACACTGGATGGAAACAGGTTTAGTGTAGAGAACACTTTTTATGGTATTTTACCCACGCTTCCTTATGTAGATAATTATAGCGATGGATTTGATCTTCAAAAAATAAACCAAAAGGTTCAATTATTGGAAAATGACGGGTTGAGCACCTGGACCGATTCCTATAATGAAGGGCAAATGATGAATCGCTTAATCCAAACGGCGCGTATAGCGGATTTAATCGGGAATACCACCGCAAGAGATAAGATGTTAACCACCATAAAAAACAGGTTGGAGGATTGGTTAAGTGCTAATTCAGATGAAGTGGCTTTTTTGTTTTATTACAACCAAACCTGGTCGGCGATGATCGGTTATCCGGCAGGTCATGGGCAGGATGGAAATTTAAATGATCACCATTTTCATTGGGGGTATTTTATCCATGCAGCGGCTTTTGTGGAACAATTTGAACCGGGCTGGGCAAATCAATGGGGTGAAATGGTCAATTTATTGGTTCGCGATGCTGCCGGAGGTGACCGTAATGACGAGATGTTCCCATTCTTACGCAATTTCAGCCCCTACGCCGGGCATTGCTGGGCCAACGGATTTGCCACCTTTCCCCAGGGAAATGATCAGGAATCGACCTCTGAGAGTATGCAGTTTAATTCCTCTCTCATTCATTGGGGGGCTATTACAGGCAATGATGATATCAGGGATTTAGGCATTTATTTATACACCACAGAGCAATCAGCCATTGAAGAATATTGGTTTGATATGTATGACCGTAATTTTGCTCCTTCCCAGCCATACAGTCTTGTTTCGCGCGTTTGGGGAAACAGTTATGATAACGGCACTTTTTGGACCAATGATATTGCGGCTTCCTATGGGATCGAAATGTACCCCATACATGGAGGCTCCCTGTATTTGGGGCATAATTTAAATTACGTAGAACAACTTTGGAATGAAATAGAAGAAAATACGGGCATTTTATCCAACGAGGCCAACGATAACCTCTGGCATGATGTCATGTGGAAGTATTTGTCCTTTATCAATCCGGAATTGGCCATTCAATTGTATGATTCCTATCCTGACAGATCCCTGAAATTTGGCATTTCAGATGCTCAGACCTATCATTGGTTGCACTCCATGAATGTGTTGGGGAATGTTGACACTTCTGTAACGGCAGATTCCCCTCTAGGCGTGGCTTTCAATAACGACGGAGAGATAATTTACACCGCTCACAACTATTCCGATCAGCCCGTTAGTGTCACCTTTTCTGATGGATATGTACTTGAAGTGCCTGCGGAAAGCATGGCTACCAGTAAAGACATTGCTTTGAGTGGGATATTATCCTCCAGTTTCCAGAGGGCTTACCCCGGAGGAAGTGTCGAATTGAGCATCGTCATCAACGGAGGCACAGCCGACAGTATTGAATTTTTTGATAGTGGAAACCTGATAGGCCAAATTACCCAGGCTCCCTATGTTTTAACGGCGGATAATCTGTTTGCGGGGAAACATAATTTTTACGCAAAGATTTATGAAGGCAGTAATTTTAATGTCAGCAATCTGGTTTCAGTGATTGTTGGAGAACAATTGCCTTATTTAGGGGATCCCATAGCAATTCCCGGTTCCTTTTCGGCTGCTTCTTATGATATTTTTGAAGGAGGCATAGGTCAGGATATTTCTTACAGTGATGCCAGCCCCGGCAATGACGGAGATTTCAGGCTTAATGAATATGTCGATGCTTCGCTGGATTTTTCAGAAGGGGGGTATGTAGGCTGGATATCTCCAGGGGAGTGGTTGGAATACACTGTTGATGTGCAGCAGGCAGGTTATTATACGCTTGTTTTCAGGTATGCCAGTGGCAATGAAAATGGGGGAGGGCCTTTTCGGTTGGAATCCGATGGGGAAATAATCAGCCCTTCCATCACGGTAAACAATACAGGATCCTGGAATACCTGGACTAATAAGACCGTTAATAATATTCCCCTGAAAATCGGGAAGCAGGTTCTGAGGGTATTTTTTGACAATGGAGAATTAAATCTGGGCAGCATGACGTTTACTTATGAATCTCCTCTTGATTATGATCAGCCGGTAGCCGATGCAGGGGACAACCTGCTTGTGGTTCTTCCGGAGACAACGACCAACCTGGATGGCAGCAATAGTTCGGACCCGGAAGGGGGGAGTTTAGCTTATTCCTGGGAACAAATATACGGACCTTCTATGCTGGTTTTTTCTGATCCACAGATTGCTCAGCCGATGGTATCTTCCTTAAACGAAGGGGTTTACCTGGTCAGGTTAACCGTAGATAATGGCAGTTATTCCGATGACGATGAAGTTTATATTATTTCGAGCACCAGCCCGAATATTGCTCCTAATGTATCGATTTTCTCTCCAATGAATAATGCTGAATATATTGAAGATGACCCAATCCTTATTGCAGCGTCTGCCTCTGATTTGGCTGGATATGTAACACAGGTGGAATTTTTTGTCAATAATGAAATTATCGGAACCCTAACAGAGGCTCCTTATACGATTAACTGGTCTTCGATTCCCGGAGAGTACAGCATCACCGCCATTGCCTACGATAATGATGGCAGTTCAACGGTATCGGCACCGGTCAATATCACGATTACCGCTGCACCTTCCTGTTATGGTACTTCTTATAATGGCGATTTCGATTATGAATTTTCTCCGGATAATAATAATCCAACCTTAACTTTTATTCCTTCGGCGGCAGGGGTTGGCACACCGACCTGTATATTGTATTACGGAACAAATGCAAATAGCCTTCCCGGCTACAATGTGACACCTAATGTGCCTTATACACTGAATGCGAGTGAAGGGACTAAAATATATTTTTATTACACCTATTCATTTCCGGGAGAAGTGGAACGCAATAATTCCCAACACAAGGATACCTATGAAATTGGGAGTTGTAAGGAGGTAACCCCCGTAAATGATTATGAGTGGAATTTCTCAATAAAGTACTATCCTAATCCGGTAACGAACACTTTACATTTGGAATTGCCCAAAGGTAAAAACGAAATTATGGTGTATGACCAGACAGGTAAATTGATCACTAAATTTCAAGTGGACGATGAATTTTATAGCCTGAATATGAGCAATTTAGGAACGGGCCTTTATATTTTTAAGGTCATAAATGATGATAGGATGAAAGCATTTAAGGTGATAAGTAAATAATTAAAAATTTAATAAAAAATTCAATCAGATTGATTGAAACTAAAAATGCACCATCCGTAACAATTAAGAACAGCTATTTTTGAAAATAAAGATTACATGAGAATAGTAACGGTACTTATTTTCCTTTTTACGGCATCAATAGGGTATTCACAAACTTTGCCTATTGATTTCGAAACAACAATGTTTAAGAGGGATTTTGTAGATTTTGCTGGTGCCATTTCCACAATAATAAGTAATCCGGAACCCGGGGGTATTAATTCGAGTGCGACTGTTGCACGGATCATCAGAAATGGGGGCGAACCCTGGGCAGGCAGTAAATTAACATTGGATGAGAATCTTGATTTCTCCGTAAGGGGAATTATTTCCATGAAAGTTTTTACCCATGCTCCTGTTGGGACGATCATCAAGTTAAAACTTGAAGGATTAGGAGAAACCAGTAGGGATGTCCCAACCACAACCTCAAATGAGTGGGAAACTTTAATATGGGATTTTACCGGCCAGCCGGCCAATTTCAATTCTCTTGTGTTTATGTTTGACTTTGGTAATATTGGGGACAGTACGGCAGCGTCCATCTTCCTTTTTGATGATATTGAACAGATTTTTGGGAGGACTCAAATTGATCTGCCTGTTGATTTCGAAGGGAACGCTGTAAATTATACCACGATAGATTTTGGGGGCAACCTTTCATCGTTGGTAACTGATCCGGAGGATGCCAGTAACAAAGTGGTTCGAGTGGTCAAAAAAGAAGATGCGACCACATGGGCTGGAACCATCATTGGTACTTCAAAGGGGTTTAAAACGAATATTCCGTTGACGATAGCTGATGCCAAAATGACGATAAGGGTATGGTCGCCTAACGCAGGAACGATAATCCGCTTAAAAGTGGAGGATTCAAATGATCCGACCCATTCCTGTGAGGCAGAAAACCGAACGACCCTTTCAAGGAATTGGGAGGTTTTAGAGTTTGATTTCTCTAAGCAGGCACTTGGTACAGTATCATTGAGAGAGGGCCTTGAAAAGGGATGGGTTTATAATAAAGCCTCCCTGTTTTTTAATTTTGGGACGGACGGGATTGCTGCCGGGGAGTGCATTTATTATTTTGATGATGTAAAATTTGGAAGCAAAAAGGCTGAAAAAATATTGCATGAAAATAAGTTGCGTATTCAACGAGAACGTTTTGCCTTTATAGGCATAATACTCTTTCTTGTTTTTGCCTTTGGTGTTTTTCTATGGATAAGCCACAAACGAAATGCTGCAGCACGAAAAAAATCACTCCATGAAATTGAATCGTTAAAGGAAAGGCTTGCTTCCCTGTCACTAACCTCTTTTGAAAAGTCTAAGGCTATGGCTCTGGACAAAGCAAAAATCGAAAAAGCAATCAATTCCAAAATTGGAGAATCCTCCTGGATGATTCTCAAACTCCTTTTCGAAAATCCGTCCATTAGTAACAAAGAGATTGCCAATGAAGTGTCTTTAAGTCTGGAAGGTGTCAGTTCTTCTTTGAGGCGAATGTATGCTGCATTTGATATAAAAACGCCGGGTAATAAAAAGGTCGAACTGATCCTGAAAGTGATGCAAATATTATTTGAAGAATGAATTGAAAGAGGAATTTCTGTCCACGGATATCCGTGCAAAGTGATGAGCGTTAGGAATGCACGGTTTTTTATTGCATGTAACTGTTTATAGTTGATTAACTTTAGTCAATTAAAGTTATTATCCATAACTAATCTGCCTGACATTTCAGTGGGGGTCTAAATGATGGATTCAACGGATTTGTGCGGTTAGTGTCTTTTTATTTTAAAAAAAATTCAATATGAAAAAGCTTCTACTACTTTCTCTTTTTTCTCTTTACGCCCTTTGGGGGAACGCAAATAATGCCAATTATTCTTCCTTTGGAGAAAATGACTCAGAGGCATTAACAAATATCACCTTCTGTCTCGATCTCACGAGTTGTCCTGTAGGTCCAGCTGCGGCTGCTTTAGTGGCCGACTTCAATAACTTCTCAAATGGTACTGATTTCTTAGGGGGTACAGCTACCCCCAATGTGTACTGTAAGACTGTGGCTCTAAGCGCGGGTGATTACGTTTTCCAGTTCTTTACGGCCAATGGCCAGTTTGAAAACCTTGCTGCTGAGCCTTGTGCTGTTGTGTACGACGGCCCAACCTATGCTGCTCCTAACCATTTTCGTCCTATTACGGTTGTTGAAGGCGTACCACAAACCGTTACCTATGGTTGGAATACTTGTAATCCGGCTTGTGCAGAAGTGACTACTACCAATATTACTTTTTGTGTGGATCTTTCTTGCTTTCCGGTAGCAGATGCTGTTGCCGTTGCGGGAACCTTTAATGGCTGGAGTCCGGGCGTTAATTTCTTGTCAAACAATGGCTCTGGAACTTATTGTGGCACCGTAGCCGTGCCTGCAGGTCCTCATGAATTCAAGTTTTTCTTTGCCCAGCAACAATGGGAAGACCTTAACCCGGGAGATCCTTGTGTGGTTAATAACAATCGCGCCCTTACGGTTGTGGAAGGCGTACCACAAACGGTCACTTACGGCTGGGAAAGTTGTTCCGCTGATTGTTCTGGTCCTGCTGGAGCAAATGTCACTTTTTGCGTAGATGTAAGTTGCCTTCCTGGAATTAATTCCGTCAATATTTTTGGTGCATTTAATGGATGGAATGGCGGTGCAAATCCACTTTCTGATCCTGAAAACGATGGAACATGGTGTACCACTATTTTTATGACACCCGGCGCTCAGGAATATAAGTTTCTGGCCAATGGATTGGAAGAATCATTCACCCCGGGAGCTTCTTGTACGGTTTCTTGTTGTGGGGATATGTATACCAATAGGGTTGTTACCGTAGTAAATGGGGTGCCAGAAACCGTTACTTACGGCTGGGAAACTTGTGAGGAAACTTGTTTTACCTTGCCCGTACCTACAGAAGCCGCTCCATCACCTGAATTCTGTAAGAATGTTATCTCCATGTTCAGTAATGTTTACCCCAATGTACCGGTAAATACCTGGTTGACTGTTTGGTCGCCAGGAGCTACCCTTACTGACATGCAGATCGCTGGTAACGATACCAAATTGTATCAAAATGTTAGTTACCTGGGAATTGAAACGGTAGGAGCAAATCTTATTGATGCGTCTTCCATGACCCATTTTAATATAGATATCTGGACACCGAATATGACTACCTTTAATGTAAAATTGGTTGACTTTGGTCCGAATGGCAATTACGGAGGAGGGGATGACAGCGAATATGAAATTACCTTTCCTAATCCCACCCCCAATACATGGATAACCTATAAAATTCCTTTAGCTGATTTTGTTGGGTTGAATTCTACTGCGCATATCGCTCAATTGATTCTCTCCTCAATTCCTTTTGGATCGGGAGTCGTTTATGTAGATAATGTTTATTTCTCAAATGATGACCCGGTTATTGCACTGGAAACAGATCAGGCTTATCTTCCTGAATGGTGCCAGGGGGTTAAAAAATTGGCGGTCAAAGTAAATAATATAGCAGACCTTGCGCAGCCGGTTACGTTCCAATGGTCGGATGGTTTAGGAAGTTCTGATGAGGTTACTGTATTTGCTAATGGCACTTATTCCGTAGAAGTAACCGACGGGAATGGATGTACTGCAACGGCCTCCTTCCTGGTGAATGAGGACCTTTCTACCTTATTATCTGCTTATACGATCCTGGTGGAGCAGGACATGGATATGGACGCTTCTCTGGTGGTCGATGGCGGTGTCGGGGTATTTGATGCAGACGAAGTGAGCATTCAGCACAATTCGGATATTGCGACTTTCCTGAGATCCGGGGCGGCAAACATTGATGGCACCAGTATGGTGAACAACTATATCAATGCTGATTGTCTGGTTGAGCTCCCTGATTTTATGCCAAATCCATATAATAATTTCAATGACGTGACGGTTACCTCAAACATGACTTTGTCCGGTTCCAATTATGGTAATGTTTTAGTTTACCCTGGCGCAACACTTTATGTTGATAATGCAGAAATGTACATGAAGAGCCTTACGGTTTATAAGGATGGTACCGTTAATTTTAATCAGTCGACCAACCTTATGATCAGAAGGAAGATGAATATCATGAGCAGCGATGTAAATGTAGGCGGACCTTCTGTTGTCATTTACGTATCCGATAAAGTTTCCATCGGCCAGGGATCAGTCATTGAAGCCGATATTTATGCACCCGAAGGGATGGATGTTGGCGATTCCGGAGCTTATTTGACTACCTATATGAATGGTATGTTTATTTGTGATGATTTAAGCTCAGGGGATAACGTAGTATGGGGCTGGAATCCGACTTGTGGTGAATTACCCGAGGTGGGAATTATTCCTTTTACTTCTCCTTATAACCCTGAAATAATGGAGGATGTATATCAAAATAACGATGTGCTCAGCCTTTTCCCAAATCCGGTAAATGACCTGTTGAACGTTGATTTGTCTCTTGATGATGAAACATCAGTTTCGGTGGAGATTGTGGACGTAAATGGCAGCCTGATTTATGTTCAGACCTATTTGTTTGAAGGTACTTCATTACAACTTGACCTTGGAAAAATGAATATGCCTGCAGGGGTGTATGTTTTGAATGTAAAAACAGAAGGAGGCATCCTTTCAAAACGATTTGTTAAAGGATAAATTCAATTGATTTAATGTACCAGACAGATTATTGAAATTGTTTCAATAACGGCTTACCAGTCTTTTTGCAAACTTACCGGTCTTATTTCCTTAAGTGGATTTTATGGCTCGTAGCTTTGCAGAAAGATTGGCAAGCCAACTTATTGTACAAAATTTCTGCAAACCACTCATCTCTGACTAACCTTTGGCATTCGACCCTTTTGTCAAATTCTTTTTGGTTTTTAGAGCATTTCCAAAAAAAATACGCACTAAATGGTCTATTCTCGTTTTTTTTTGAAAACAATATTGATTGCCTTATTATTTGCTATGCCTCAATTAGGTATTAGTCAATATACAACAACCTCTTGCCAAACCGTAACCAGCAGCCTGATTGGTCCTGACCGAAATGATTGGTCTCATGCAAATCTCCTCATCGTTAACGAAGGTTATTTGCATAATTTCGATCCTCCTATCCTTCCATGTGGCATCAATAATCCATCCATTACGTCATTAGTGGTAAACATTGATATAATTAGTATTAATTCATCGGTTGATTGCTCAGGGATTCCATTATTTGGAAATATATTGTTGAATTGTTCCTTAAACAACACTTCTGTTTGTCCGATCATCCAGGACGTGCTCACCCCGGGGTGTAATACTTTTGGAGGGGGCTCATCCGTAACCGGAATGTATTCCCTGGACATTGCTACCTGTAATGCGATTAATGCTACCGACGTAATTGGTGTCGATATCATTCCTGCTACGGATTTTTCAGCCTTATGTCCTTCCACCGGGACAGCAATTACCGATGGCATTGTTACGGTTTCTTATGAAATCTGCCTTGTTTATACTTATGACCAGGATATACCTCCTGCCTGTACCAATACAATAAGCCTTAACTGTAATGATGGAAATTCTTGTACTATTAACGATGTGGAAGTAGTAGATGCCTGTGATAATTCTATCATTTGCATTCCATGCCAGGGGACTCCTTTGGATTGTTTGACTGGACCAGCGACAACTCAATCCTGTGATGATGGTGATGCCTGCACCATAAATGATGAACAAGTGGTGTTGGATTGTGATGGCAGTATTTGTGTGCCTTGTCAGGGCACCCCGGTGGATTGTGCGAACGGGACCACCAGCATTCAGCCTTGTGATGATGGAAATTCCTGCACTATCAATGATGTTCAGGTTATGCTAGATTGTGATGGCAGCATTTGTGAACCTTGTAAAGGGACTCCGCTGGATTGTTCCACCGGTCCGACGACGACCCAAGCCTGCGATGATGGCAACCCGAATACGATCAACGATATGGAAACGGTGCTGGACTGTGACGGTAGCATTTGCATCCCTTGCCAGGGAACCTTAGGCGATTGTACCACCGGCCCGACGACGACCCAAGCCTGCGATGATTCCGATCCCTGCACGATAAATGACATGGAAACCATCCTGAACAGCGATGGAAGTATCTGTGTCCCCTGTTCGGGAATACCGGCCCCCTGTGGCACGGATGGCACCTGTGAGGTGACCTTACCTTGTAATGACAATAACCCTTGCACCATAAACGACGTAGAAATTCAACTGTTATCGGATGGCAGCATTTGTGTTCCGTGCCAAGGCACTCCGCTGGATTGTTCCACCGGTCCGACGACGACCCAGGCCTGCGATGATGGCAACCCGAATACGGTCAATGATATGGAAACGGTGCTGGACTGTGACGGTAGCATTTGTATCCCTTGCCAGGGAACCTTAGGCGATTGTGCCACCGGCCCGACGACGACCCAAGCCTGCGATGATTCCGATCCCTGCACGATAAATGACATGGAAACCATCCTGAACAGCGATGGCAGCATCTGTGTTCCGTGTTCGGGAATACCGGCCCCCTGTGGCACGGATGGCACCTGTGAGGTGACCTTACCTTGTAATGACAATAACCCTTGCACCATAAACGACGTAGAAATTCAACTGTTATCGGATGGCAGCATTTGTGTTCCGTGCCAGGGCACTCCGCTGGATTGTTCCACTGGCCCGACGACGACCCAGGCCTGCGATGATGGCAACCCGAATACGGTCAATGATATGGAAACGGTGCTGGACTGTGACGGTAGCATTTGCATCCCTTGCCAGGGAACCTTAGGCGATTGTACCACCGGCCCGACGACGACCCAAGCCTGCGATGATTCCGATCCCTGCACGATAAATGACATGGAAACCATCCTGAACAGCGATGGCAGCATCTGTGTTCCGTGTTCGGGAATACCGGCCCCCTGTGGCACGGATGGCACCTGTGAGGTGACCTTACCTTGTAATGACAATAACCCTTGCACCATAAACGACGTAGAAATTCAACTGTTATCGGATGGCAGCATTTGTGTTCCGTGCCAGGGCACTCCGCTGGATTGTTCCACTGGCCCGACGACGACCCAGGCCTGCGATGATGGCAACCCGAATACGGTCAATGATATGGAAACGGTGCTGGACTGTGACGGTAGCATTTGCATCCCTTGCCAGGGAACCTTAGGCGATTGTACCACCGGCCCGACGACGACCCAAGCCTGCGATGATTCCGATCCCTGCACGATAAATGACATGGAAACCATCCTGAACAGCGATGGCAGCATCTGTGTTCCGTGTTCGGGAATACCGGCCCCCTGTGGCACGGATGGCACCTGTGAGGTGACCTTACCTTGTAATGACAATAACCCTTGCACCATAAACGACGTAGAAATTCAACTGTTATCGGATGGCAGCATTTGTGTTCCGTGCCAGGGCACTCCGCTGGATTGTTCCACTGGCCCGACGACGACCCAGGCCTGCGATGATGGCAACCCGAATACGGTCAATGATATGGAAACGGTGCTGGACTGTGACGGTAGCATTTGCATCCCTTGCCAGGGAACCTTAGGCGATTGTACCACCGGCCCGACGACGACCCAAGCCTGCGATGATTCCGATCCCTGCACGATAAATGACATGGAAACCATCCTGAACAGCGATGGCAGCATCTGTGTTCCGTGTTCGGGAATACCGGCCCCCTGTGGCACGGATGGCACCTGTGAGGTGACCTTACCTTGTAATGACAATAACCCTTGCACCATAAACGACGTAGAAATTCAACTGTTATCGGATGGCAGCATTTGTGTTCCGTGCCAGGGCACTCCGCTGGATTGTTCCACTGGCCCGACGACGACCCAGGCCTGCGATGATGGCAACCCGAATACGGTCAATGATATGGAAACGGTGCTGGACTGCGACGGCAGCATTTGTATCCCTTGCCAGGGAACCTTAGGCGATTGTACCACCGGCCCGACGACGGTTCAGGCCTGCGATGATGGCGATCCCTGCACGATAAATGACATGGAAACCATCCTGAACAGCGATGGCAGCATCTGTGTTCCGTGTTCGGGAATACCGGCCCCCTGCGGGACAAATGGAGCTTGTGAGATAGCCTTGCCTTGTGACGATAATGATCCCTGTACGATAAACGATGTAGAAATACAACTCATGTCAGATGGAACTTTCTGTACACCCTGCCAGGGTGTACCGCTGGATTGTTCCACCGGTCCGACGACGACCCTACCTTGCGATGATGGCAACCCGAATACGATCAACGATATGGAAACGGTGCTGGACTGCGACGGTAGCATTTGTATCCCTTGCCAGGGAACCTCTGGCGATTGTGATACAGGTCCGACGACAGTACAGGCTTGCGACGATGGCAATCCTTGCACAATCAACGACATGGAAACTATCCTGAACAGTGACGGCAGCATTTGTGTTCCGTGTTCGGGAATAGCTGCTCCTTGCGGCACGGATGGCACCTGTGAGGTCACCTTACCTTGCGATGATAATGATCCCTGCACGATAAACGACGTAGAAATTCAACTGCTGTCCGACGGCAGTATTTGTGTGCCCTGCCAGGGCGTACCGCTGGATTGTGCCACCGGCCCGACGACGACCCAGGCCTGCGATGACGGCAACCCGAATACGATCAACGATATGGAAACGGTGCTGGACTGCGACGGTAGCATTTGCATCCCTTGCCAGGGAACCTCTGGCGATTGTGATACAGGTCCGACGACAGTACAGGCTTGCGACGATGGCAATCCTTGCACGATCAACGACATGGAAACCATCCTGAACAGCGATGGCAGCATTTGTGTTCCGTGTGCCGGAGAAGCCGCTCCCTGCGGCACGGATGGCGCATGCGAGGTCACCCTGCCTTGCGATGATAATAATCCCTGCACGATAAACGACGTAGAAATTCAACTGCTGTCCGACGGCAGTATTTGTGTGCCCTGCCAGGGCGTACCGCTGGATTGTGCCACCGGCCCGACGACGACCCAGGCCTGCGATGACGGCAACCCGAATACGATCAACGATATGGAAACGGTGCTGGACTGCGACGGTAGCATTTGCATCCCTTGTCAGGGCACTTTGGGCGATTGTGATACAGGTCCGACGACAGTACAGGCTTGCGACGATGGCGATCCCTGTACGATCAACGATATGGAAACTGTCCTGAACAGCGATGGCAGCATTTGTGTTCCGTGTGCCGGAGAAGCCGCTCCCTGCGGCACGGATGGCGCATGTGAGGTCACCCTGCCTTGCGATGATAATGATCCCTGCACGATAAACGACGTAGAAATACAACTGCTGTCCGACGGCAGCATTTGTGTGCCCTGCCAGGGCGTACCGCTGGATTGTGCCACCGGCCCGACGACGACCCAGGCCTGCGATGACGGCAACCCGAATACGATCAACGATATGGAAACGGTGCTGGACTGCGACGGTAGCATTTGCATCCCTTGCCAGGGAACCTCTGGCGATTGTGATACAGGTCCGACGACAGTACAGGCTTGCGACGATGGCGATCCCTGTACGATCAACGATATGGAAACTGTACTGAACAGCGATGGCAGCATTTGTGTTCCGTGTGCCGGAGAAGCCGCTCCCTGCGGCACGGATGGCGCATGTGAGGTCACCCTGCCTTGCGATGATAATGATCCCTGCACGATAAACGACGTAGAAATACAACTGCTGTCCGACGGCAGCATTTGTGTGCCCTGCCAGGGCGTACCGCTGGATTGTGCCACCGGCCCGACGACGACCCAGGCCTGCGATGACGGCAACCCGAATACGATCAACGATATGGAAACGGTGCTGGACTGCGACGGTAGCATTTGCATCCCTTGCCAGGGAACCTCTGGCGATTGTGATACAGGTCCGACGACAGTACAGGCTTGCGACGATGGCAATCCTTGCACGATCAACGACATGGAAACTATCCTGAACAGTGACGGCAGCATTTGTGTTCCGTGTTCGGGAATAGCTGCCCCTTGCGGCACGGATGGCACCTGTGAGGTCACCCTGCCTTGTGATGATAATGATCCCTGCACGATCAATGACGTTGAAATACAACTTTTGTCGGATGGAAGTATTTGCGTACCTTGTACTGGTGAAATGGCACCCTGTGACACAGACGCCTCTTGCGAAACAGAGGTACCCTGTGACGATGGCGATCCGTGTACGGTTGATGATATGGAAACCATTCTGAATAGTGACGGCAGTATTTGTATCCCTTGCGAGGGCTTAAAAACAGATTGTTCAGATGGACCTACTACAACACAAGCTTGTAATGATGGTGACCCGACTACCATCAATGATATGGAAACGGTGCTGGATTGTGATGGCAGTATATGTATTCCTTGCCAGGGACAAGTCAAAGAAAATGTTTTCATTCCCAACGTCTTCTCTCCTAATGGTGATGGGATCAATGATTATTTTATGATCAATGCTGGTCCTGAGGTAAGTTTGGTGAGAACCTTCAGAGTATTTGATCGTTGGGGTTCAGCCTTATTTTCTGAGAGCGATTTTTTAGCCAATGATATTCAATTTGCCTGGAATGGACAATATCGCGGGCAGCAGGTTAGTCCTGGTGTTTATGTTTATTTTGTTGAGATTGAATTCACGGATGGGCATAAAGAGTTATTAAGCGGGGAAATAACGGTGGTGAGATAAGTCAGGGAGTTGAATGAAGCATTTGGCAATTAAGCCTTTTTCTGATTCATTGAAATTAAGTATTCAAAACAAATTTTCGTATAATAAAAATAACATGAAAAAAAATATTTTTCTTTTTTTACTTTTCACCGTATCAATAGGTTATTCTCAATCCTTACCCATAGACTTTGAAACCACAATCGTTACCGGTAATTTTGAAGATTTCGACGGCGGAACAGCAACGGTAATCGACAATCCTCAATCCGGCGGGATAAATACGAGTGCTAAAGTGGCACAGATAGTCAGAAATGGGGGAGAGGTCTGGGCAGGGAGCAAAATAGCCTTGGCGGCCAACCTGGATTTTACCACCAATAACATTATTTCAATGAAGGTTTTTACCACGGCACCCATTGGAACGACAGTAAAATTTAAACTGGAAGGAACCGGAGCCACTGAAAGAGATGTGCAAACGACCGTTACGAATGAGTGGGAAACACTGGAATGGGATTTTACAGGAGAGCCGGCTAATTTTAATTACCTGGTATTTATGTTTGATTTTGGTAATTTGGGAAATGGTTCCGCGACCTCCACTTTTCTTTTTGATGATATTGAACAGTTATTCGGGGGCACTCAAATTGATTTGCCCGTCGATTTCGAAGGGTCAACGGTAAATTATACCATGTCTGACTTTGGAGGGAATGTTTCCTCTTTGGTGACGGATCCAACGGATGCAAGTAATAAGGTCATACAGGTCATCAAAACCGTTGGAGCGGCAACCTGGGCCGGAACGACCATTGGTACACCTGCCGGTTTTGCCACGAATATCCCTTTGACATTATCTGATTCCAAAATGACCGTGAGGGTATGGACTCCGGCAGCGGGTATCCCTGTTCGCCTGAAAGTGGAAGATTCAAATGATGAAACCCACACTTGTGAAACCCAAACGAATACCACCGTCGCAGGATGGGAAACATTGGAATTCGACTTCACCAACCAGGCTACCGGAACGGAGTTATTGAGTGTTGGCCTGAGTATGGGCTGGACTTATAACATGGCCTCCATCTTTTTTAATTTTGGGACAGACGGGGCAACCGCCGGGGAGCAGACCTATTATTTTGATGATGTACGGTTCGGAAACCTGGTGATGAGCATGGACGATTATTTACTGGAAGGATTGAGTGTCTTTCCTAACCCAACACACAACCAATGGACCATTTCATCTGAAAACGACATGATAACCTTGATTGAAGTGTTTGACCTGCAAGGAAAGCTGATCCATAGGGTTGAACCCAAAAATTCTGTTGTAAAAATTGATGCATCAGAATTTGCGGATGGAATTTACGTTGCAAGAATTTCCACCGATTCAGGGTGGGGGAGTATAAGGCTGGTTAAAGAATAAATTTTTATTACTTTTAGAACCCACAGTCGGGGACATAAAAAGCTTTGCTTCGGCAGGGCTTTTTGTGTTTTATACCTTTCCCATTTTCTGGTATTTTGACTTGTATTGGGCCGTTTGAATAACTGAGTTTAATTTGCTGCCGGATTTTTTTTTCAACTTAGATTTGAACTTTTCCTATCTTTCCTTAAAATTTCTTTTGCATGAAAAAACCATTTCAAATTTACTTCGTACTTGTTTGCTTTTTATTGGCCCCATTGTTTGGGGTGGCTCAAAAATTTTACACACAAAACGAACTGAAGGAGGTAGTTGGAAAACGAACCATCTATTTATCCAGCAAACCCAGGGGGAAATCCCGGGCTTTTGTAAAGGTCGATTTGCCGGAAAATACCCGGCAGTGGGTGTATGTCTTTACTACAGCCGAAACGGAAAAGGAGGCCAACATCGCCATCAATCTTTTAAACCAGCTTACCAGTCTCATTCCTGATCCCGCCTACCGGATATCCGCCAAGGTGTTGCAGCAGATCGTATTGCCGCAGGGAGCCAACGTGGTGGACATTTTTGCCACTGACCAAAAGGGGTACGAATCTTTTTTTGAGCTCGACATGCTCGGAACTTATGCCAATGCGGTGCCTTCGGTTTATCTGGAGGAAGGTTCCGTGGCCAATACTGTCAAAGGCAGGGTTTTGATCAATGATCTGACAAAAAGTACTCAATATTTATGTTTTAAAAACAGCAGTTTGCTCAAAGGTATCTGGCTGACCATAGAGGTGGTGGCGGAGGTGGAAAACAATGTCTATGTGGATGAATGGCACGAAAATACCCGGCAGGATATTTACAATTCCTGCAAAGGGTATTTGTCCGGCTTCGGGGAAAAAGCCAACGATCTTTGTTTTTGCGCCACGGATGATTTTACGGCAGTTTTCAAACCAAGTGAGTATAAGGAAATGAATGCGGGTGCTTTGGAATCTAACCTCAAAAAGTCGCTGGATCGTTGTTATACCGTGCAACGCTCCCCGGGTGCCACTGGAAAGGAGGGAGATTTGATGGACCTCATGGCAGAAGCTAATGCCTCCGTTCTGACCCATGATTATCAAAAAGCCCTGGAGAAGTACATCCAGATCGAGGCCCTGGGGTACCAGGAGGCGGAAATTTATTATTCGATCGGACGTAATGCGCTGTTGACGGGCAATTATGAATTGGCCCGAAAAAATACTGGCACTGCCCTGGCGATGGATCCCGGCAATTTAAGGTACCTTGGTTGCCTTGCCCACTGCTTTCTGCTGATGGACGAGTACGAAAGCGCTGAAGCCATTTACCTGGAACATAAAAAGGAAAAACTGGATAATGGTGTCCGGTGGAAAGAAATGGTGGAGCAGGATTTTGGCTTGTTTGACTCCATTGGATTCCCCCGAAATACTGAAAACATGAACAAAATCAGGGAAAAGTTAAAGATCAGGGGGAATTGAATTTTGACTGAATAATTCCGTCCAGATATGTGTTCCGGTTTCAACGCTAAACAGGAACGCGGATAGGAACGGATAGAACAGATAATCACGGAAAAATCAGTTAGAATCCGTTTAATCCGTCCAGATCTGTGTTCCCATTCGACGCTTATCAGGAACTCGGATAGAACGGATAATCACGGAAAAATCAGTTAGAATCCGTAAAACCGTCCAAATCCGTGTTCTAATTTAACACTTAGCAAGAACGGAATTTCTATCTTTTTCGGAATGTTTTAATGAACTCTGGTCCTCTTTTTTTCTGACGTACTTTGTGTTGGAAAAATTTTCTTAAATTGGCTTTTCGTATATCAAGGTTTAAAATTAATTTGTAAACAGAAAATCTTCATAGAAATGGATAAGTTCCTAAAGTCAACATTCGCTGCGATGTTTTTTTTGACATTGATTTCCAATATTTCCTATTCCCAGGACAGGCTCAAAAAGATGCCCGGTTACGAGCAATACCAGGAAATGGCGCCCAAGATCAGAAATTCGGTAAAAATGGGGCAGTTATCCGTAAAATGGAATGAAGACAGCCGTTCGTTTGAATACGATCAGGATGGAAAAAAATACAGCTATAATATTTCTAAAAAGGAAGCTGCAGAAATTGGAGAAGCTTCAGAACGCTCCTTCCGAAGATTCGGAGGGGGACCTGCCCGAGGAAGACAATATTCCTCTGCGGATTCACCGGACGGAAAACTGAAGGCCTTTACCAGAGACAGGAATATGTGGATCAGTAATGCCGATGGCAGCGATGAAATGGCCATTACCAGTGATGGAAATGACGAAACACAACTCAAATACGGCATAGCCACCTGGGTTTACGGTGAGGAACTCAGACAGGTCACGGCCATGTGGTGGTCTCCCGATAGTAAAAAAATCGCCTTTTACCGTTTCGAGGAAAAGGAAGCCAAAAAGTATTATGTGCTCTATGATCAAACCTCCATACAGGATTCAGTGGAAATAGAAGCCTATCCAAAAGTGGGAGCGGATAACCTTCCGGTTGACATTATGGTTTATGATCTGGAAACTAAAAAAGTGATCACCCTGGATGTTCGCAATGGTGAACCTTTCATTGATGGAACCGTAGGAACCTACCTTTATGGCATTGAATGGTCCCCTGACGGAACAGAGCTCCTGTTTCACCGAACCAACCGCAAACAGGATATCATGGAACTGGCGGCAGCGGATCCCGTTTCCGGTAAAACCAGGACGATCGTTCGAGAGGAGTGGTTGGACAGTTACACGGAGAATACCCCTGAGATACATTTTTTAGAAGATGGAAAACGCTTTATCTGGGCGTCAGAGAGAACCGGATTTAACAACTATTATCTTTATGATATCAGTGGAAAACTAATCAATAAACTGACTGATCATGCTTTTGAGGTGTCCAGAATAGCCCAGGTCGATGAAAAACAAGGGGTGCTTTATTATATGGCCAGAAGTGGGGAGAACCATATGAAGATGCAATTACATCGTGTAAAACTCGATGGAAAAGGAGACAGGCGGTTGACGGATCCTGCTTATGACCACCGGGTTTATATTTCGCCTGATGGGAATTATATTGTTGATGTCGCTCAGACCCACAATATTGCTCCTTTTACCAACTTACTGGACGGCAATGGAAAAATGCTGGTAGAACTGGCCAAAAGCGATATGACCGAATTTGAAAACCTGGGGCTGAAAAAAGTAGAGGTTTTTACCTTCATTTCAGCAGACGGTGAAACGGAATTGCATGGCATGTTGCACTTTCCTTCCAATTTTGACCCGGCTAAAAAGTATCCGGTACTCCTGGCCAATTACGGTGGCCCGGGAACCAATGCCTTTCGCGAAACCTTCACCCTGCCGAATGCCCTGACTGAGTATGGTTTTCTGGTAGTCAATATAGACGGCCGCAATACGGCTGGGCGTGGTAAAAGGTTCCTGGACCAGCTTTATGGAAATCTTGGAATAGTGGAAATGGATGATTTTGCGGAAGGCGTTAAGTCTTTGTACGACCGCCCATACGTGGATCGGAAAAGGGTAGGGGCTTATGGAACTTCCTATGGAGGCACCACGGCAGCCACTTGTTTACTGAGGCATCCTGAGGTCTTCCAGGTCGCCTGTGCCAATTCAGCGGTTACCGACTGGAGAAATTACGATAATATTTATACCGAAAGATTCATGAATCTCCTGGAGAACAATAAAGAAGGGTACGAGGCGGCAAACCTTATGAATTACGCCGGGGATCTAAAAGGCAGGCTGATGATCTATTTTGGAACCAGTGATAATAACGTCCATCCGTCCAATTCCCTGCAATTGATCCAGGCATTACAGGAGGCCGGGAAAAGTTTCGAGGTGCAAATCGGACCCGACAAAGGACACACTCGTTTGGATGTGGATCGCATGATGGAGTTTTTTATTGAAAATCTGGTGATTGATCCGGTTCAAACGGTAAAGCCATAACCCTGACTTTTTTTGATTAAAATTAAATAACGACAGGAAAGAAGCCTTAGGAAAGAGCCTTAGTAAAGAAGCCACGAATGCACGATTAGTTTTTTTAAGCTAATCGTGCATTCGTGGTTTTTTTTATACCCCTTCATTCTACTTTGGCTGTTCTTATTTGAAAAGTTACAATAATTCCACTAATTGTGATAATACTTATTGTTTGTATCGATTTTTTACCTTAATAGTAGAATTTTTTTTTAAATATCTCAAAATAGAAGAACAAATGACCTCCATCTTTGTGTCGTTCTTTTAAAGAAAGTGAATACCATTTTAAATTAAAAATTTATTGTCATGAAAAAATCAATTTTATTTTTTGTCGTTTCATTTTTTGTTACATATTCCTTTTGCCAACAGTTACCAAAGGACGATTATCAGACCGGGT
The DNA here is from genome assembly GCA_020636105.1 of Lewinellaceae bacterium. Taxonomy (NCBI): domain Bacteria; kingdom Pseudomonadati; phylum Bacteroidota; class Saprospiria; order Saprospirales; family Lewinellaceae; species Lewinellaceae bacterium. Next base: position 1,058,131 of record JACJYL010000001.1, on the reverse strand, counting down.
ACAGAACTTGCTTAAATGAATGTGGGGATTTTTATAGGCCAAGTGATTCTGATTCATATGTTGAATCGTATTTTAAATTAACCTTATTACAAGCATGTATTTCAGGTTGTAAAACTGAATATGGAGTTGATGCAGAACGACTTGAAATCAGCGAACCTTCATCTGGTGATGCTGGTTTGTATCAGGGAGATCGTGAACCGGCTTCGGCTAAAGGTAAGAAAAAGGGGCTTTTTCAAAAAATAGATGGTTATTATACATCGTCTATTTACTTGATTTCTAATGGTAATAAATCTATTAGCTACCTAATCTATCAGACCGGTACTACTATTGTAGAATTACATCTCAGGAGCGGTAAAAAAACGACTTTTGAAATAATGAAAGGTCAAAGCGCGAATGATTACGCTGGCTTTGTTTATAACAAAATAAAATCGGTTGAAGCGCCCCAAAGCCCCTTCAGTAAATATTGTAAAAACCTGAGTTTTGATAGCGTGAGTTCTTCTTGTCAGAGAGCATTTTGTGATTACCTGGAGTGTGTTTTAGGTAACGATTGTAATGCTGGTTCAAAATATGAACAGTTACAAACGGTGAAACTTATGTGTGGGGGCACTTTAACAATATTAGATTTAAGTCAGGTTAATTATGACACCCCTCTTAAACTTGGGAAAAATTAGAAAAGAATTCTAGGGGAATTCCTCAATTAATAAATCAACAGCCAAAATTAAAAAACATAATCATACCGAATTTTGGCTATAGCCAAAATTCGGTTTTTTTACCCTTCATTATCTGTAAGCCATTAAAAATTAATTGATTAGCATTTTTTTTCAAAATCATAAAGCTTCTCTATTTTTTGATCCTAATTCGAGTTGATACATGTTTAGAGAGCAGCTTCTAGAAATATTGGCTAATAATTTCTAATACTTTAAATCATAATAATCAATATGAAAAGATTAATAAATTTTTTGATAATAATGATGACTATGGAGCTGGGTTTTTCTCAAACTCAATTCCCTCCATCTCCTGTTGGGCCTCCTGTTTCAACATTCCAGACTGGGGCTGATTTTCAAGAACTTCCCATTTCTATTATTAGGTATTTTGTAAAAGATACGTTACTTAAAATAATTAATGAAATTAATACGAGAGAATATGAGGAAATAAGTTTTAGCCTAATTCCTCTTGGTGAGTTACCTGATGAATGTGGTTACGATTGCGCAACTAAACCTATTTTTCAAAGTGATATGAATTTGGATAAGCCAAATGATAGATTTATTCATTTTGGAATTAGACTAAAATTAGGTTTAAGAGATATTAAATATTTTCTTTCCTCAGACGTAGCGATACCTGTGCCTGACAGAGATTTATTTTTATCAATAGATTTTGAATTCAGGTGCCAAAATTGGGAGGTTTTGGACTCAGGCAAACTCGTTATTATACCTAAGGTAGAAATCAAATTAGAAGAAGATCATGCTTGGTGGCAAGAAATGAACCCTCTACATCAGGCTTTTCATGAAACTATTAATTCAAAAATAAAAAAACAAATAAATAACTTTCCTATAAATTTGGGAGTCATAGATGATTTAACAAGCGTATACCCGTTAATAGACCCAAATTGCAACTGTCTTGGGGTATCCGCAAATAATGGTCCGGAGTATGATGTAATATTCTGGGCAAAAAAATCTAAGAATCCACTAAGGCAGGCTGATGTGAGTATAAAATTAGCTAAAGTGACAAGATTTTTGAAATCGGATTATCCAGCCAGTAAAAACACAGTAAATATCTTTATTAATGGAATTGCTGTTGATATTTTCAAATTAGAATTACAACCAGGAGAGGAGGTAAGTTTTGAGAATAAAATTTATCATTCCTTTTATTTAGATGAACCGTTTGACTTCCAAATAATTTTGAATAACCATTTTGAAAGGGCTTTAGGATACAATGCATCAGGACCAAATTCTTATGTATGGAAAAATTATTCAAATATTAAAAAAGTAGATTCAGAAATATTAACAAAACGTAAAAAGACTTTGCAAACAGCGGGAGACAACGATATTAGTAATAAACCAATCGTTGCTTTTTGGAATGATTTTCAATTTACCTTTCAAATGCAAGAACTTAAAACTGAAAAAAATAACCGCCACCCAGACTCTTCCTCCCAAAAAACGGTTGAAGATAAAATAAAAAATCAAGCCTTAACTTTTGGCGAAACAAGCCTCTTTGAAAGTAATACAGCACGAAGCGATAGCCTGCAAATACATTCAACTAATTCCTTTAGCAAAAGAATTATAAAAACAGAAAAGATTCTTGATTATTCAGAAAAACAAGGCACCGTCGTTCTAGAAATCTGCCTCGACAGCCTGGGTGCTGTCATCAGCGCGGACTACCAGGAAATGGGCTCAACCACAACGGATGAGTATTTGATCAATCTCGCCAAAGAGAACATCGGGTTATGGGAGTTTTCTGCTGCTCTTCTGGAAAAGGAATGTGGAACTATCACTTTCCGTTTCATGTTGCAGTAAAAACATCAAAGATGCATAACAATATCAACCTGCTTACCTTAGAAGATTTGAGGGAAGCCCTATGACAGGATACCAGGGAGCATCCGACTAAAGAATTGGCAAAACTGTTCATTTCTGCCCTTTGGTAAGCGATAATTTTAGGAAATCCTAAAGATTAATTTTGGCGATACGGTTAAGATATTAATTAACACCAAACCAAAATTGCATTTCAGTGTTTCATTCCAATGTCCTATATTGGGAACTTTTACAACCTAATCATTAAAACATGAAGCATTTATACCTGCTGTTTTTAGCCCTGGCTTTTCCTTTCCTGGCTCAGGCCCAGATTAATCCCAACTGTGACGGGGAGCGTTACCTGACGGATGTTTTTCCGGATGAACCGGTCATGACGACGGTCAAATTTGGAGAAAATACCACCATTTCAGGGGTTTTCCAGGAGTTGTTTATGGATATTTTCGAACCCGCCGGGGATGAAGCCGATAACCGTCCTGTTTTGCTTTTTGCCTTTGGAGGTTCCTTCATTGGGGGAGAACGTTCCCAGACGCATGACATTTGTAAGGCTTATGCCAAAAAGGGATATGTTACTGCGGCTATTGATTATCGCCTCTATGATTTTCAGTTTCCACCTTTCGGCCCCTTTCCGGATTCATTGTTGATGATGGAAGAAGTGGTCATGGCGGTTGGAGATCTCAAGGCAGCCATCCGTTATTTTAGAAAAGATGCCGCCACCACCAATACATTTCGCATTGATTCGGATTTCATTTTCACAGGCGGATATTCATCTGGTTCAATTGTTTCCTTGCATGCAGCCTATCTCGATGATGGAGAGGCCCCGACTTATGTTCAGGAATTTTTGGATGACAACGGAGGGATGGAAGGCGATACCGATGATCCGGAAGATTCCAATATGGGCTATTCGTCCTCAATTCAAGGAGTGGTCAATTATTTCGGAGCCTTGCACCGGAAAGAATACATGGATGCCGGGGACCCGCCCATCATCAGCATCCACGGCGATGCCGACCCGATCGTTCCCTATGGTCATGGCTTTGCTGTCGTGGTAGTGATTCCCATCGTCGCCATCGACGGGAGCGGGGAGTTGCATCCGCGTGCTCAGGCTTTAGGCATTCCCAACGAGCTGATCACCGTACCGGGAGGAGGCCATGGAGATTTTTCCCAGGAGTTTAACGATAGTATGTTGGTGAGATCCACGCTCTTTCTCGGAGATATCCTGTGTAACGGGGTTTCAGGGAATCAGGACTTAAGGGTAGAAACCCAGGCTAAGGCATTCCCAAATCCTGCATCAGATTATATGCAACTGGTTTTTGAAGAACTGCCTCCTTCACCTTACACTATTCAGGTCAGCAACCAACTCGGTCAGACCGTATTCAGCAAATTCAACCAAAATACAAGTGAATTTGTGTTGGATCGTTCCGAATTCGGTTCCGGAGTGTTTGTGCTGAGTGTGGTCTTCGAGGATAAAAACATTCAGCCTGTTGTGAGGAAGATTATTTTTAAATAAATAGAATGAGTAATTTTGAGCTGTAAATTTTTAGTCTGTTTTTTCATAAAACTTTTTTGATCAATGAAGTACTTTTTACCTTTTGTTTTTATGCTCTTTATGAGCACTTTGACGCTGAGTCAGGACATTAGTATTTTACTGGTGGACGACTCGAAAGATGATTTTTTTAATACAGATCTGCTAAAGACGGCCCTGGAAAATGGCAGTTATGCATTTGATTTGTACAACGTTCCTGATTCTTTGGCAGTGCCGGAATTTGCTTATCTCCAAAATTACGATCTGGTCATCTGGCATACTTCAACGGATGGCGTAGGGCTTGGTTTTTGGAATTTTAATGATGAAATCAATGGCGGTCTGGCGCAATACCTTTCTGAAGGGGGTAATTTATGGCTCACCGGAAACGATTTTTTATATGATGTTTACAATACTCCTTCTACCTTTGTAGAGGGCGATTTTGCATATGATTTTCTTGGGATCGAATCCTACGATGCACAGACGTATGCTGATGACGGTGGTTTCGGTGTTGCTTTTGTTACTCCTGCAATGGATCAGCCTATTACCGGGTTAGGAGATATTGACTGGCAGTTCTCTACGCTTTGGTATGCAGACTCTTTTACCGGACGCGAAGGAGCCGTGTCCATTTATGAAATGGGAGGAGATGGGTATGCTTTGCAGGGAAGCACGGCAGGTTTATGGTATGACAACGGAACCTCAAAATGCCTCTCGTTTGCTTTCGATCTGGCATTAGCATCTTCACAGGGCGTCATAGATAATACCGTATCGTCCGTGGTTGATTTTTTTGCTTCAGTAATCACCACAAATAATAATATCATCGAAGTCATTCCGGCCTTTGAAATTTTTCCCAATCCAATAAATGAATCAGCAAAGGTCTCTTTCGAGTTGAAGGAAACGGCTTCTGTTCAGATTGACATCTTTAATATGAATGGACAAAAGGTATTTGGACTGCTTCCTTTATCGAACCTCACTTCAGGCATTCATTCTTTTGATTGGATTCCAGCGGCTGCATTGAATTCAGGAATGTATGAAATGCGTATTAAACTAGGACAGCAGGTCTTCTCAAAACCAGTCCAGATAATTCGCTAATAAAAAAGGCTTGATTCCTTTTAGATCAAGGTTTTCCCGGATTTTGGCTCAACCCAGAATCCGGGATTTTTTTTGTAATAAACAGTAAAAAAATTGATTTATCCATAAATCAATCGTACATTTGCGATGAACGAAATAGATGTAAATGAAAAGGACCATTCAAGAAGTGGACTATCTCATAGAAACGGAGGAACTGGCCAGGTTTGCCAAGGCCCTGGGGCACCCAACCCGCATCAAAATCCTCAAATACCTTACCCATCAATCCTGTTGTTTTACGGGTGACCTGGTAGAGGTTCTGCCACTTGCCCAGTCGACCATTTCCCAGCACCTGAAGGAATTAAAAGAGGCCGGATTGATTCAGGGTGAGATCAACCCGCCACGGATCAAGTATTGCATTAATAAGGAAAACTGGCAAAAAGCCCGGCTCATCTTTGCCGCATTATTTGACCTTAAGGGGCCGGAAGATATTTCCTGCGACCCTCAATAAAACACTTTTTTTATAAATAATTATCGTCTATTGGCGATAAACAATACTACTTAAAGATGACAACAATTAAAATTCTCGGAACAGGCTGCGCAAGGTGTAAACAAACCACTGCCGTTGTAGAAGCGGTAGTTAAGGAAAAAGGCCTCGATGTAAACGTCGTGAAAGTGGAAGACATCATGGATATCATGCAGTACAATATCATGTCCACTCCGGCAGTAGTGGTTGATGAAGTCGTGATGATCAAAGGCCGGGTGCCCACCAAAGCGGAAGTGGAAGCCTTATTTGCTTAAACTCAATTCACAGTATCGAACAATGAAATGAGCATAAACTTTATTAACCATACCAATCCATCATGGTTGAAAAAATTTATGGGAAAACGTAGTGGTTACATTTGTTTATAAAATTGTTAATCACTTCATTTTCGAAATATTAATAATTTTATAAACAAATGAAAAAACGACTTAAACTGCTGGACCGTTTCCTCACCCTCTGGATCTTCCTGGCCATGGCGATGGGAGTGGGGCTTGGAGTGGTTTTCCCCGGAATGGCTGACCTTACCAACTCCATGTCAATAGGGACCACCAATATTCCACTGGCCATTGGACTTATTTTAATGATGTATCCGCCGCTGGCCAAGGTGGATTACCAGTTATTGCCCAAAGCCTTCAAGGACAGGAAGTTGATGGGATTATCACTCTTTCTCAACTGGATCGTGGGCCCGGTTCTGATGTTTGTTTTGGCCATTATTTTCTTGCGAAACCATCCCGGTTATATGACAGGTGTTATCCTCATTGGTCTGGCCCGTTGTATCGCAATGGTCATCGTCTGGAACGATCTGGCGGGCGGAAGTCGTGAATACGGAGCCGTATTGGTGGCCTTGAACAGTATTTTTCAGGTTTTGACGTATAGTTTTTACGCCTGGTTGTTCATCAATGTATTGCCGGGATATTTTGGATTTGAAGGAACCGATATTCATGTATCTATGGGAGAAGTAGCCAAAAGTGTTTCCATATACCTGGGCATTCCCTTCCTGGCGGGATTCCTGAGCCGGAAGTGGCTGATCAGAGCAAAGGGAGCGGACTGGTTCAACCGAAAATATATTCCTTTCATTTCTCCAATCACCCTGATTGCTTTGTTGTTTACGATCGTTTTGATGTTTAGTCTGAAAGGGGAAATGATTCTTGAATTACCGATGGATATCCTCCTGATCGCGGTGCCGCTGGTCATCTATTTTGCCCTCATTTTTTTTATCAGCTTTTTCATTGGCATTTGGATGGGCATCGATTACAAGAGAAATGCAGCGGTGGCTTTCACGGCTTCAGGCAACAATTTTGAGTTGGCCATCGCAGTGGCGATCGCTGTTTTCGGGTTGAATTCTCCCCAGGCTTTTGCCGGGGTGATCGGCCCTTTGGTAGAGGTGCCTGTGTTGATCGGTCTGGTCAATGTGGCCTTGTATTTGAAGAAAAAATTCTATTGATTATGAAAACGATAGTTCTCTTTGTTACGGTTTTATGTTTGGTGTCCTGTGGCCGTGAAACCGAGGCTCAGCCAATCACTGCCGGGAAAGGTAATATGGCTGAAAGTTATGTTACGGTTTATGATTTTCATATGAAACACCGTTGCAAAACCTGCATTGATATTGAAAATTCAACGAAAAAGGTTTTGAAGGACCAATTCTCAAAAGAGCTGGCAGAAAAGAAAATTTCCTTTAAACTGGTTGATGCTGAAGATCCCCGAAATGAAGCCCTGGTGGAAGAATTTGGTGCCTTTGGAACTACCCTTGCTATTAGTATTACCAAAAACGGAAAAAGAAAAATCGACGATATCACACCATGGGCTTTTCAAAACAGCGGAAATGATCAATTCGAACCTGAACTGGCCGAAAAGATCCGGCAGGCCCTTGGGAAGTTATAAGACATTGGATAAGCGTGGGAATTGACCTGGCGCTAAGATAAATAAACACAAAAACTATGTTCGACTGGATTCAAAAACTGGCGGATTGGTTGGTATTTGACCTGAGCCAACTGCAACGGGAAAGTCATTTGGCAAAGGCGCTTAATTTCTTTATTTATGACAGTGTAAAAATATTGTTGCTCCTCTTTTTTATCATTTTTTTGATGGGGATTGTCAACAGTTATTTTCCCGTGGAAAAGGTGAAAAATTATTTGTCCCGAAACAAACTCTACGGGCTTGAATATTTGATGGCTTCATTGTTTGGTGTGGTGACGCCTTTTTGTTCCTGTTCTTCCGTGCCTTTGTTCATCGGGTTTGTCCGTGGCGGTATTCCATTGGGGGTGACATTTGCATTTCTCGTGACCTCTCCATTAGTCAATGAGGTGGCTGTTGGCCTTTTCCTCGGCCTTTTTGGGGTGAAAATCACCCTGATTTATGTCATCAGCGGAGTTTTATTGGGCATGGTTTCAGGAATCATATTAAGTAAATTCAGATTGGAGCGTTTCCTTACTCCATGGGTCAAGGAAGTGCTTGCCAATGCCCAGCGGGAGGAGGAAGTTTTTATTGCGGAGAAGACACCTTTCCGCCAGCGCCTTCCTTTCATTTGGGCCGAAGCCCTGAAAATCATCAAAGGAGTTTTGCCCTATGTTTTAATCGGTATTGCCATCGGCGGATTGATGCACGGATATGTGCCCGAGGGCTTTTTTGAGCAATACATGAGTAAAGACAATATTTTCGCGGTCCCCGTCGCCACGATCCTGGCGATCCCGATGTATTCCAATGCCTCGGGGATTTTACCGGTGGTTCAGGTATTGGTAGCCAAAGGTATACCACTAGGCACTGCCATCGCTTTTATGATGGGAGTGGTAGCCCTTTCTTTGCCGGAAGCGATGTTGTTAAAAAAGGTGATGACGCTGAAATTGATCGGTGTTTTCTTCGGAGTGGTCACCTTATGCATCATTTTTTCAGGATATGTTTTTAATGTAATTTTTTAAAACAAGATTATGAATTTAATTAAACGGACAAGTTTTTGGATGGTTACTTCAATGGTAATGGCATGCAACACGGATGTAAAACCGGGGCAGGAAACAACAGCTTCTTCCGGGAACGAAAGCCAGGCCGCCGAGGTGCAGGTTTTGGCAGAAAATCGGGTGGAAGTCATTGACTTTTACGGGACGCATCGTTGCATTACCTGTAAGGCTATCGAAGCTAATGCTCAATATACTGTGGAGACATTTTTTAAAGAAGAACTCAAAACAGGGAGAGTCATTTTTAAAACGGTAAATGTTGATGCTCCCGAAAATTATAAAATAGCCGAGTTATACGAGGCCACGGGAACTGCTTTGTATCTCAATGTAGTCAAAGCGGGACAGGAAACACATATCGATCTGACGGAACAAGCCTTTGAAAACGGCAGAGACAAAGCTGTTTTCTCTGATGAATTGAAGTTCTTTATTGAAAACGAATTGTCTTCTTTAAATTAAATGGACTTCATAGTTTATTTTCAATCTCTTATTTGTCTGATAATGCTGCCTTATGGAATATTTACAAAATTTGCTGGATCAGTATAATGTTCCTGTAATTTCCGCTTTCATTCTTGGTCTTATGACGGCCATAAGTCCGTGTCCGCTGGCGACGAACATTACTGCCACGGCGTACATTTCCAAAAATATTTCCAATCCCAAAAAAGTATTTTTAAGCGGGATTCTTTATGCTCTCGGGCGTGCTTTTAGTTATACCATGATCGGGTTGATTTTGTACCTGGGCGCCAGCAAATTCCATATAGCCCGCTTTCTGAATCAAAATGGAGAAAAATTCCTGGGGCCTTTGCTCATCCTCATTGGGTTGATCATGCTCAATGTGATTCGATTGAATTTCTTTGGCAAATCTGACTTCCAGGAAAAGCTCTCCGAAAAATTCAAAGATAAAGGGCTGCTGGGGGCTTTTTTAATTGGAGTGGTTTTTGCCCTGGCTTTTTGTCCTTACAGTGGAGCCTTATTTTTTGGGGTGTTGATTCCAATGACGATTGCCAGTATTAAAGGACTTTACCTGCCCCTCGTCTTTGCTTTGGGAACGGGCTTGCCCGTGATCATTTTTACGTATCTGTTGGCCTATGCCGCCGGTAAAATTGGTGCCTTTTACACCAGGATATCAAAGGTGGAAAAGGTCATGAGAAAAGTGGCCGGAGTGGTATTTATTCTGAGCGGCTTATATTACGTTTCCATATTTGCGGGAATAATTTAAACATTGTCAGGATCAGGATTTACCGGATGGGTGGATTTGCAGGATTGGTTTTTAGCATTAACCCAATATTCTCCCAAAAAATTAATCCTGTAATCCAATAATCCTGAGCATCCTGATCCAGACAGTAAAAGTGGAACTCAGCAACAACTTTTATTCCCATGAACCGGCGGGCATTTCTCCGTGCCATAACTGCAATACACACAGCAATCTCCCGGAAGCGGTTTCAAAATCGTTTTACACACTTCACATTCATAGAAAAACTGACAGGCATCCGTCGGCATTTCTTCCTTCTTTTTATGCCCGCACTCCGGGCAGGTGATCACCGATTTTGTTATAATTTCCATACTTTAGCCTTTTGTCTTTTAGCTTTAAGTTTTACGGTTTTATAACCTTAATCTGAGCTTTCTGCATGGGGTTCAACTGCTCTTTTTGTTTATTTTGCTTAAACACCTGGAACCGTGATGGCAACTCCCTGACCGGCCAGTCGTTATTGCTGGTATCTATGTCTGCAGTCTCTTTGTAGGGATCAATGCGGATGGCGGTTACTTCTTTATCCTTCACAAAAACTTTCTGGAAACTGTTTTCATTTTTGCGCCATATCTCGACGGGAACCCGCTCTATTTCAGTTGATCCATCCTTAAAGGTCCATTCGATGATGACCGGCATGACCAAACCTCCTTTATTACTAAAGAACAATTCGTAATAGTTGTTGTCGCCAAACTGTTTTTTCTTTTCTTTTTTTGTGAATACCTCATCGTACAGGATGGTGGTAGTTGTGGTGACCGAATCCTCCGTTTCCCAGGGTTTGTATTCTGTATAAAAATCCTGAAGCGATTCATCTTCCTGGACCGGGAATACCATACCCGATTCCCTGTTTCTCATCCGGGTAATATCCTGGAACGGTGGTTGTGGTTTTTGGGTACTGGTCACCTCTATGGGTTCGGGATTATTTTGCAGATCCACTTTATACCAGTTGATGCTGTCGAGAGAAATATCCACCGCATCGGTGGTATAGAACCACCCTCTCCAGAACCAGTCGAGATCTACTCCGCTGGCATCTTCCATTGTTCTGAAGAAATCGGCCGGGGTAGGGTGTTTAAAGGCCCATCTGCTGCAATATTCCTTGAAGGCAAAGTCAAACTGCTCGCGTCCCATAATGGTTTCCCGGAGAATGTTCAGTCCAGCCGCTGGTTTAAGGTATGCATTGGCAAAATAATCAACGATATTTTCCGTGTTGGTCATAATGGGCTCCAGTTGATCTTTTGGCAGCCTCATATAGTCGGTAATCAAATGGGCACCCACCCACGATTGGTAATTATTGTCCCATTCCTGCTCGGCGATGTACTGGACAAAGGTGTTGATGCCTTCATCAAACCAGGCCCACTGCCGCTCGTCGCTGTTGATGATCATCGGGAAAAAGTTGTGTCCTACCTCATGGATGACTACGGAAATGCACTCGTTTTTGTTAGCTTCAGTATAGGTACCGTCTTCTTCCGCTCTACCCGGGTTGAAACAGATCATGGGATATTCCATGCCATTCTGAGCCTCAACGGAAATGGCGACAGGGTAGGGGTAGGGGATGGAATAGTCGCCATAAGTTTTAATGGTATGCGCCACGGCTTTGGTGCTGTATTTCCTGTAGATCGGGTACGCTTCCTTGGCATAATAACTCATACACATGGCTTTTGAGCCATCCTCGTTTTTGTGGGCCATGGCGTCCCAGATAAACTTCCGGCTGGCTGTCCAGGCGAAATCCCGGACGTTTTCCGCTTTGTAGTGCCAGGTTTCTGTGGCCGATGCCTTTGGAGCTTGCTCATTGGCCTTGGCTTCTTCAAGGGTGACGACCTCAATGGGTTCCTCAGCATTTTGGGCAGCCTTCCAGCGTGCCAATTGTGCCGGAGTGAGTACGGCGGCATAATTTTGGCACTCCCCGGTTCCGCCTACCACATAATCGGAAGGCACCGTCATTTTTACATCGAAGTTTCCGAAGTTAAGGGCAAATTCTCCTCTTCCGGTAAACTGGTTGTTTTGCCAGCCTTCAAAATCGCTGTACACACAAAGTCTTGGATACCATTGTGTTATGGTGAAAAGGTAATTGTCATCTTTAGGAAAGTATTCATAACCGCCCCGGCCCCAGCTGATGGAGTTGATGCGGTCGATCAGGTAATAATGCCACTTCACATGAAAAGCAAAACTTTCCCCTGGTTTCAGAGGCTTAGGCAGTAGTATACGCATCATGGTTTTATTGATGCTGTAGTCCAGTGAACTTCCAGAGGCATTGGTTACCGCTTCTATGTTTACGCCGAACTTGTCCAGCTCTCGCCAGGGTTCCAGCGCTCTAAGCTGTTGCTCGCTCATGGTTGAGTTAATGTTGCTGGGCTCAAAACGCTGGTTATTGGCATCGGCCGCATGCTGGTTTTCATCGAGCTGCAGCCAAATGTACTTTAGCGTATTGGGGGAATTGTTGTGGTAAGTGATCAGTTCAGTACCGTCGAGGCGTTGTTCTTCGGTGTTGAGGGTGCACTCAATGACATAATCTGCATTTTGTTGCCAGTAATCCGGCCCTGGGGCCCCATCGGCACCTCTGTAACTGTTGGGACTGTTGAGCATAGGGCCCAATTGTTCAAACTTGCTCCCGTGGTTGGGTTCGCCCTGGCAAAAAGCGGCGAAATGCCAAAGGGACAAACACAAAGTCAACAGCGAAACGGGTGATTTCATTTTGTTATACATGATTAATTTTTTAGTTTAAAACACTAATTTAGGTGGTTAATTGAGTCTGAAGTGAACCGCGATATTAAATTGAACCCTTACCGCCTTTCCGTTTTGTATTCCGGGACGCCACATCATATCCAAGTCATCCATGAGTTTTACAATGCGCATGGCTTCTTCTCCACAGCCTCCTCCGATGTCACGTACTAATTTGAAGTTGCTGAGGAAACCATCTTTTTCGACTATAAACGAAATAAAAACCCTTCCTTGAATTTTTTCGGCCATAGCTTCTTCGGGATATTCAAGATTATCTTGAATAAATTCCATCAGTTTTATGACTGCACATTCTTTTATTTCCTCTTTGGTACCTTCCATTTCTTCACATCCCGGAAATCTTGGCATTTCATTTACTACCTTGTATACATCGCCTTCCGGAGTAGAATAAACTGTTTTTCCAGGTTCAAATTGTGCAAAAAGGGAAGCGTTAATAAGCAAAATACCACTGATCAATAAAATCGTTTTCATAAAGTTATTTTTGAAAGTTAAAAATTGAAAATACCACAAAGTAAAAAAGTATCGTCACTTTCTGAAATTGATTTTCATTTGAAAAAACTTCCTTTTTTATTCCACCGAAAAACCACCGTCTAAGACGGTGGTCATGGATGTAGGCTCTGCCGGTAAAAAGTATTATCTTGTGGAATGGCAAAGATAAAATACCGGAAATTGGCACATACGGTATACCATTGTAATTATCATATCGTATGGACGCCAAAATATCGCTTTCGAATGCTCCGAGATCTTCTAGCGGATTACATGGAGGATAAAATAAAGACTATATGTGAATGGAAGGATGTAGAAGTAATTGAATTAAATATACAACCTGATCACATACACCTGGTCTGTTCTATCCCTCCAAAACTAAGTATATCTGATTTCATGGGAATCCTAAAAGGAAAAACAGCAATAGCCATGTTTAAAAGTTTTCCCAGTTTGAAGAAAAAGCCATATTGGGGCAATCATTTTTGGGCGAGAGGCTATTTCGTTAGCACAATAGGAATAGATGAAGACAAAATAGTCAGATACGTAAAATATCAAGAAGATAAAGAACGAGCACAAGAAAACGATCGCAAAGATTTCACCCTCTTTTAGAGGTTATCCCCCTTTGGGGGTATTGTTTTATCTAAGCCACCACCTCTGGTGGTGGTCGTTTACTTTTTGAAAAATTAACCTTTCCAATAATTTTAAAAACTACTGCCCGAAGTGTATTATTGCGTTCGTAAAATGTGGCTTTTGTATGTGGTTTTAAAATTAATGTTCGCATTTTATGTAAAAATGAAAAAGAATAATTATGCAGAGAAACTTTACATGGGTTTTGTTTTTTGTAGCTAATTTCCTTCTCTTAGGTTCATTGTCTGGCCAGACTCAGGATATCATAGGCACGGTTATGGACAAAGAAACCAAACAGGTTTTATTTGGTGCAACCGTCAGGGTGGATGAGCTTGAACCTTTAATAGCCACCACTACGGACATCAATGGCAATTTTGAATTAAAAGGCGTTCCACTCGGGCGACATACTTTAGTTTGTGAATATTTGGGGTACGAACTTTTTAAAACGGAAGGTATTATTGTCAGCTCTTCAAGAATAGTGGATCTGGAAATTACCATGTTACAATCCGCCCTGACGATTAACGAAGTGGTCATCAGCGCCCAAAGTAAAATTAATGCCCCCGTCAATGAACTGGCCACCGTCAGTACCCGTTCTTTTTCCGTTGATGAAGCCAACAGAACCGCCGCCGCAGTAAATGATCCGGGCCGGATGGCCTTGTCTTATGCGGGGGTTCAACAGGGAGGCAATGACGGAGAAAACGACATAATTGTAAGAGCCAATGCGCCCGTAGGCATTTTATGGCGACTGGAAGGCATTGATATTCCGAACCCCAATCACTTTGCCCGTCCCGGTACATCTGGAGGAGGCACCACCATTTTCAGCGCACAGCTGCTCAGCCGTTCGGATTTTTCCACAGGCGGTATGCCGGCAGAATACGGGAATGCTCTTTCCGGCGCCTTCGATATCAAGTTCAGAAAAGGCAACAACAAAACAAGGGAACACCGGGTAGGCATCAGCCTGCTTGGACTTGATTTTGCTACCGAAGGTCCTATTCAAAAGGGGCGCTCTTCCTACCTCGCCAATTACAGGTATTCTACTTTGGGCATTCTGAATAACCTGGGTTTTTCCCTGGTGGGACCCCGTTTTTCCAATAAATTTCAGGATTTATCCTTTAACCTCGGGTTCAAATCCAAAAACAATAAACATTTATTCACCGTCTTTGGCATTGGCGGCCTGAGTAATGAAACGAAGGAGCCTTTACCCATCCTGGAAAGAGATTCCATAAAACTGGATGATGCCGAAAGAGCTGTTCAGGTTAGCAATATGGGAGCTATCGGAACGACCTATACCTACCTGGTGGATGCCAATTCCTATATTAAAATTGGACTGGCGGGAATCGCCAATGTCATTACTTTTAAAAATGATGTCTTTGACCTGAATAACGATTCCATCAATACCCGGGATGAAGCTCATGAAGACGCTCGTTTATCGGCTTCTTTCGTGTACAGCAATAAATTTAATTTGAAAACCAGGTTAAAAACCGGGTTGTCCTTTAATTTTGTGGACTATACATTTAGGAGGTTTCTATTCTATTTGCCAAGGTTTGATGATTTTTCCACCCGAAAAAGCATTGAAGGCATTATCGATGGAAGCGGGAAAACAGCCTATGGATCTGCCTATGCCCAGTTGTCTCGTAATGTTACCGAAAGGATTATTGTAAATGCGGGGGTAAACGGGTTGTTTTTAGGATTAAATAATACGTATAGCCTTGATCCCCGGGGTTCGGTAAAATTCATTGCCAGCGAAAAACAATCGATTAGTTTTGCCCTTGGAAAGTATAGCCAGATATTGCCAATGGCCAATTATTTTTATGAACAAAAAGATACCATAAGCGGGGAAATCCATAATTCATTTCCCAATAAAAACCTGGAAATGATGAAATCCATTCATGCCATTTTTTCCTATAATTTGTATTTGGGAAATAACTGGCATTTTGCGATAGAGCCTTATTACCAGTATTTATATGACATTCCGGTTGAGGACGATGAAACGCAGGGGTATTATTTTTTGAACACCCAATCCGGGGTGGTGACCTTGCCCACCAATAGCGGCGGAACCTCAACGAATATTGGGTTTGATTTGAATGTGGAGAAAAATTTTGACAATAATTTTAACCTGATGGCCAATTTTTCCTTTTACGATTCCAAATATAAACTCCCCGGCGGCCATGAATTTAATACCACTTTCAATAGCAGGTTTGCCAGCAACCTTACGCTTGGAAAGGAATTTCATCTCAACAAAGGAAGAGCTATCCAATGGGGGGCAAGGTTCATTTACAATGGAGGATTCCGGTACACACCGGTTGACCTGGTAAATTCAACCGCTGAAACGGGCGCCTTACCGGATTATTCAAGGGTAAATGAAGCACAGGTAGATCCTTATTTCAGACTGGATCACCGGTTGGCTTATCGCTTCAATGGCAAACGGTTTTCGGGAATCGTTTCTCTGGATGTTCAAAATATTTTAAACACCAAAAACATCCGTTCTGTGGCTTATGACCCCGAAACAAAAGAAACCTCATACACCTATTATCCGGGAGGATTGATTCCCGTTTTGGGCGTAAAATTTGATTTTTAATAAATTTTTTAAAGTTATTATTTTTATGAAATTAAGATATTTGTTCAGCCTGTTGCTTATGGCCGGCCTGTTGGCTTGCGGCCCAAATGCCAAAGAAGAAAAAAGCGGAGAGGCACTCGACCAGGCTTCACACGATAAACTGCTGAAAAGCTTCCAGGAAAAACTGATCCTGGCCAACCCGGGGGATGTGATAGAACTCCCGGCCGGCCGTTTTAACCTCACCAAATCCCTTTCCCTGGATGCCATTGATAACATCACCATAAAAGGGGCGGGGAAGGACAAAACGGTGTTGTCTTTTCTGAACCAGACCCAGGGAGCGGAAGGTATTCGGGTCACCAACCTAAAACATTTTAAGCTGTCTGATCTCACCATTGAGGATTCCAAAGGCGATGCGTTAAAAATTCAGGATTGTGAAGGAGTACTGTTGAAAAATGTGAAGACTACCTGGACCGAAGGAGCTAAAGAAACCAATGGCAGCTACGGCATTTACCCGGTGAAATGTAAAAATGTGATCATTGACGGTTGTGAATCCTCCTTTGCCTCGGATGCCGGAATTTATGTCGGACAGACCCATAATGTACATATGAAAAATTGCCTGGTGCATCACAATGTAGCCGGGTTTGAAATTGAAAACTGCAGTTATGTAGATGCCTACAATAATGAGGCACACGACAATACGATGGGTTTCCTGGTTTATGATCTGTCGGGATTGCCTGTAGCGAACGGACGTTTTATCCGGGCTTTTGACAATAATATTCACGATAATAATTTCCAGAATTTTGCACCCAAAGGCGGCATAGTTCATATGGTTCCGCCGGGAACCGGATTCATGATCGTTGCGGCGAAGGAGGTTGAAGTATTCAATAACCAGATCAAAAACCACAAGACCATCGGATTAGGGATTGGAAGTTTTTACATGACGCAGCGGCCTTTTGATGAAAATTCGGACTTTGTGCCCTACAGTTCCAATGTCCATGTGCATGACAATCAAATCGTAAGAAAAGATGCTATGCCCGATTTGACCAGGGAATGGGGGCAATTGATCAATGTGATGTTTAAAGCAACGCCTCAGGATATCCTTGTGGATGGCTGGATGCATCCCGATTTCGCCACGGATCCCGAATCTCACCGCATTTGCATTCATGATAACGGAACGGACATTACCTTCGCCAACCTCAATGCCCAAAAAGCGGAAAGCATCAGGGCTATGGCCAAATATATCGATTCTGATATGTCAAAATTCGATTGCACATTGCCTCCACAGGAAGCTAATGCGGAGCCGGAAATTTGATATTCTGATTGGGGAATTAAGAGAAAAAAATTTAACCGCAAAGCACGCGAAGGAGGCGCAAAGTACGCGAGGAATTCATTGCGAACGTTGCGCTTTCTCTGCGTCCATTGCGGTTAAAAAAAGCGTATAAAAATTATCTAAACTAATAATTCATGCAAAAGGCCATTTTACTTTTTTTATTAGCCTTCTCAGTTACTCATTGTGCTAAAACAAACAATGAAGTGCAGGTCGATCCGGACAATTTTCCTTTTGAAAAATTATCCGATTATCATCTTTTTACCGGGGATCTATCAGCCTTTCAGCCCAATGAGGGCGTGCTTCCTTACGATCTCAATTCACCCTTGTTTACCGATTATGCAGAAAAGGCCCGGTTTGTGTGGATGCCCAAAGGCGTTGCAGCCGGATACGATGAAAAAAATGCTTTGGATTTTCCTGTGGGGACCGTTTTGATCAAGCATTTTTATTACGAAAAAGCAGGGCAAAAGGACATAAAAGAAACGAGGCTCCTAATGAATACGTCGGAAGGCTGGAATGCGGCCACCTACCAGTGGAACGAGGCACAAACGGATGCCGAGCTCAATATCATTGGGGCTGAAGAAGCCATGACCTATGCACACCCCACCCGCGGCAACCTCGAATTTACCTATGTTATTCCCGACAAGAACCAGTGTAAGAATTGTCATCAGAAAGGCGGTAGTTTTGTGCCCATTGGTCCCACTGCCCGCAGCCTGAATAAAGACTTTGCTTACGCAACAGGAACGATGAACCAACTTGAAAAGTGGGAATCGCTGGGGTATTTGAAAGGCAAACCGGAGACCAAAGACATCCACAAAATGGCCGTTTGGAATGATCCTGCCTCAGGAAGTTTACATGACCGGGCCATGGCTTACCTGGAAATCAATTGCGCTCATTGTCATAATCCCCAAGGTTCGGCCAATACCTCGGGGTTGAATTTTACCATTTACGAAGATCGTCCCTTTAACCTGGGCATTTGCAAAGCTCCGGTGTCCGCCGGAAAAGGTGCCGGGGACAATGATTTTGACATCATGCCCGGCCACCCGGAAAAAAGCATTACCATTTACCGGATGACATCCCTGGATCCCGGAGCCATGATGCCGGAACTGGGCCGTTCATTGGTTCATACAGAAGGCGTAGAGTTGATCAGGGAGTGGATCGCTGCGATGGAGGAGAATTTATGTGGAGGGTAAGCGAAAGGAGCAAAAACAGGTATCTTAGATCATCGCTGAACCAGTCATGGAGAAGATTGAAGGAGATCGAGAGAGATTGAGGAAGATTGAAAGAAATTGAAATCGACCGAAGGGAGATCCTCGTGTACGCAGTGCCGGGACATCCTGAAACAATCTGAAACAACCTGAAACTCTTGAAAACAAAAACAACCACTGCCAGCAGAAAACCAATAAACCGCCTGAAAAACAAATTTTCCCTCCCTTCCATTGCCTTTTTTAAACGAAAATAAGTGAACTTTGCACCTTCATTTCAAAACGCTGCGCCATGATCCTTTTTTTCGGTGATATTACACAAAAAGTCTTCGCTGTACAGGTGGAGCAGGAACTCTCTCATAACGATATTGAAAAACTGGTCTGGTTGTTTGGGAACCAGCCTAAAATTGAGGGAACTGAAATAGATACCTCTTTTGTCGGCCCGAGAGCGGCGATGATCACTCCATGGAGTACCAATGCGGTGGAGATCACTCAAAATATGGCGATTACTGGTATTAAGCGTATCGAGGAATTTGTCCGTTTTGCAGGGGATGCTGCCAGTTACGATCCCATGCTGAGTCAAAAATACGGGTCGCTGAACCAGGCCATTTTTACCATAAAAATCGAACCGGCTCCCATTATGGAGATCGAAGATGTTGCCGCCTACAATGTTTCAGAAGGATTGGCTTTGAATGAGGAGGAAGTGACTTATCTAGAAGAAATGGCGGAAAGAATTGGCCGGCCGCTGACTGATTCCGAGGTTTTTGGTTTTTCACAGGTGAACAGCGAGCATTGCCGACACAAAATATTCAACGGGATCTTTGTGATCGATGGGAAAGAAAAACCGGAATCCCTCTTCAAACTGATCAAAAAAACATCCCAGGAAAATCCCAACGACATTGTTTCGGCTTACAAAGATAATGTAGCCTTTTTGAAAGGACCGGTGGTGACCCAATTTGCTCCCAAAAGTCCTGACAAGCCGGATTATTACGAAAAGAAAACCTATACTTCCGTCCTTTCACTGAAAGCGGAAACGCATAATTTTCCAACAACAGTAGAGCCATTCAACGGTGCCGCAACAGGGTCTGGAGGTGAAATTCGCGACCGCCTCGCCGGGGGAAAGGGATCTTTACCGCTGGCTGGTACGGCTGTTTACATGACATCGTATTCCCGACTTGCCGACAACCGCCCCTGGGAAAGCGGAATGCCCGAAAGAAAATGGCTTTATCAAACGCCTCTGGACATTTTGATCAAGGCTTCCAACGGGGCTTCGGATTTTGGCAATAAGTTTGGACAGCCCCTGATTTCCGGCTCATTGCTGACTTTTGAGCACGAAGAAGAAGCCCGTAAATTAGGATTTGACAAGGTGATCATGATGGCAGGAGGCATTGGGTACGGCAAAGCAGATCAGGCTTTAAAGGATGCCCCCCAAAAAGGAGATAAAATAGTCATTCTCGGCGGCGACAACTACCGGATCGGGATGGGCGGAGCGGCTGTTTCTTCCGCAGATACCGGAGCCTTTAGTTCGGGAATTGAATTAAATGCCGTACAGCGTTCCAATCCGGAAATGCAAAAACGCGCAGCCAATGCCATCCGCGGCATGGTCGAAAACGACATCAATCCCATCGTTTCCATTCATGATCACGGGGCGGGCGGGCATTTGAATTGCCTTTCTGAGCTCGTCGAAAATATTGGCGGGAAAATTGACCTCGACAAACTGCCGATCGGAGATCCGACTTTGTCGGCAAAAGAAATCATTGGCAACGAATCACAGGAACGCATGGGACTGGTGATTGCCGAGGAACATTTGGAAACCCTCAGACGTATTGCTGAACGGGAACGGGCGCCCATGTACCAGGTAGGGGAGGTGACAGGAGATTTTCGGTTTACTTTTGAATCCTCTTCCACAAAAGAACGTCCCATGGATCTGGCCCTGACCGATATGTTTGGCAGTTCGCCAAAGACCATCATGGAAGACCGTACCGTGGACAGACAATATGCTGAGGTTGAATATGCTTCAGCCAATATGCAGGAATATATCCGCCAGGTACTCAAACTCGAAGCAGTGGCCTGTAAAGATTGGCTGACCAATAAAGTGGACCGATGTGTCGGCGGTTTGGTGGCTAAGCAGCAATGTGCCGGGCCGTTACAATTACCGCTCAACGATTGTGGGGTAATGTCACTTAGTTTTGATGGAAAGGACGGTATTGCCACTTCCATAGGACATGCGCCCATCGGTGGATTGATCAATCCCGAAGCAGGATCACGGAATTCCATTGCTGAGGCGCTGACTAATATTATGTGGGCGCCCCTTAAGGAGGGAATTCGTTCGGTTTCCTTGTCTGCCAATTGGATGTGGCCCTGTAAAAACGAAGGGGAAGACGCCCGTTTGTATGAGGCCGTTAAAGCCGTTTCTGATTTTTCTATTGCCTTAGGACTGAATGTACCTACCGGGAAGGATTCTCTTTCCATGAAACAAAAGTATCCGGATGCTGAAGTCATTGCACCAGGTACCGTGATCATTTCTGCCGCAGGGCATTGTAATGATATCTATAAAATCGTGGAGCCGGTGCTTCAAAAAGAAGGCGGCCATATTTATTATATTGATCTTTCAGGAGATGCTTATAAACTCGGTGGTTCCTCTTTTGCACAGGTACAGAATAAGATCGGGACAGAAGTGCCTGATGTGCGGGATTCAGAAAATTTTGTAAAGGTTTTTAATACTCTTCAGGCGCTGATCACTGAGGGACAAATTCTTGCTGGCCATGATATCTCTGCCGGCGGCCTGCTAACAACCTTGCTGGAAATGTGTTTTGCGGATAATGACCTTGGGGCAGAGATTGACCTGTCTGAAGTGGGCGAAAAAGATTCGGTAAAGTTGTTATTCTCAGAAAATGCCGGCATAGTTTTTCAGGCTAAAGATAGTGCAGTGGAAACCTCACTGAAAGCGGCAGGCCTGACTTATTTTAAAATAGGAAAAGCAACGGCAGAAGGAGAGGTGAAGGTTAAAAACATCGGCGAGTCTTTTACTTTTAAGGTCGCTGAATTGAGAGATGTATGGTTTGAAACTTCTTATTTGCTGGACAAAAATCAATCGGGTGAGCTGAAAGCGAAAGAGCGTTTTCAAAATTATAAAAAGCAACCACTTCAGTATCGTTTTCCCGAAGGTTTTAAAGGCAATTTGCCAACCAATGATTTTAGTAAACCAAGACCGAAAGCGGCCGTGCTTCGCGAAAAAGGCAGTAATTCCGAGCGGGAACTGGCCCACGCCATGTACCTTGCCGGTTTTGATGTTAAGGATGTTCATATGACTGACCTGATCAGCGGCAGGGAAACATTGGAAGATATCCAGTTTCTCGGTGCCGTGGGAGGTTTTTCAAATTCGGATGTTTTGGGGTCGGCCAAAGGTTGGGCCGGGGCATTTCTCTACAATGAAAAAGCTAAAAAGGCGCTTGAGCGTTTTTTCAGCAGGAAAGATGTACTGTCTGTCGGGATTTGTAATGGCTGTCAATTGTTTGTAGAACTCAACCTGATTAATCCGGATCATGCTCAACCCTCCAGGATGCTGCACAATGATTCTCACAAGCACGAAAGCGGGTTCACTTCCGTGGAAATCCCTGCAAACAACTCGGTCATGCTGGGCAGTCTGGCGGGCTCAAAATTGGGTGTATGGATCTCGCACGGTGAAGGGAAATTTCATTTGCCTTTAGCAGAAAGTGCTTACAATATTGTTGCCAAATACGGCTACCAAGGTTACCCGGCCAATCCCAACGGAAGTGATTACAATGCAGCCATGATGGCCAGCGCTGACGGACGCCATTTGGTAATGATGCCACATATCGAACGATCCATGTTCCGCTGGAACTGGGCCAATTATCCGGCGGGAAGGAAGGATGAAGTTTCTCCCTGGATCGAGGCCTTTGTCAATGCGAGGAAGTGGCTGGAAGTATTTAAGGGGTAACTTTATTACCTGGCAACAAAAATAATCGCTTTAAATAAAATTTCGATTGCCCAGCGCTTTAACGCTGGGTAAAATATCATCAAGAACCCAGGCCTTATTGAAATTGATTTAATAACCGCCGAATTGAAACTAGGTGCAGAGCACCAAAATCTTTGTTGCCAAAGAAAGGAAAAGGAGATTCAAGGTGCAGAGCACCGCAACCTAAATCTCCAAACATCAAAAAAATGTTGTGGTGCTCTGCACCTATTATAAAATTCGGCGGTTAAATGTCTAAAACCAATAGGCCTTACCAATAAACGACGATAAGAAAGGGCTGAAAGCCCTGAAGCTTTGTTTTTGGCATTTTCCAGGCAACAATTATTTTTGTTACGCGGTACTAAATCACAACGCAAACTCCGCCCACAAAGGATAATGATCCGACATCATCCAGGACAATTGCAGTTTGGATAGATTTCTGCTCTTCAGCACCTGGCCGAGGAAATCGTAACTCCCGCCCTGCAGAAAATCTGAGGAAAGTTTGGGTTGATTGTCGCTGCCTTCAAACCAGGCGATCTGATCGTAATATTTCGTTTCGTCAAAAATGGATCGGGTAACGGTTTCATTTTGAAGCGCAGCCGGCACATGAAGTCCTTCCGATAAAAAAGTTTCGTTGAGCAGGTCACCGCGGGCATCGATATTGAAATCACCCAGGGCAATAAGGTTTTGGTGGTAAGCATTAACGTCTTTGGCCCAATTGGCGATCCATTTGGCGATGGATTTTAATTCACCTATACGTTCAGCGGCTTTTTTTCCGTATTTAACATGAAGGGTAACCAGGATAAATGTTTTGGTAACAGATTGAAAACCAACCGCATAAGGAGTTCTTACAAATTGTTCCTGGAAGGCATCTTCCCCGATTTTTCCCATCCATTCCTTGGGAACCACCAACTCTGAAGCCAGCCCGGATAATTTCACCCTTCGGGTATCAAAAATGTACGCCATCCGCTCATCATTGCCGGCATTTCCCCGGTTCACATCGGTAAGAATAAAGCTCCAGTTGTTTCCAAGAATTTTCATTGTATCCCGAAAGGCCCGAATATTGGATTTTACTTCCTGGATGGCGACCACATCAAAGCGGGATAAAATTTCAGCAATGCACATTACCGACTGGAGATCACGACGCGGGCTGTCCTTTTCCGTGGATTCCCATTCCCTGGTCAGATCGCCGAATGCCCTGATGTTCCAGGTGGCAATGAGCAGGTTACGGTCCAGTTTTTTGGCAGGTATTTTTTTGTCAAGATCTGCTTTTAATTCAGTAAGTTCTATCTGTATGTTTTCAGGAAGAGTATCAAATATGGTAGGCATTGGTGGTGTTTTTTTGGTTTATAATAAACAAACGATAAAAGTAACGGGAAGTTGACCATAAAGTCAAGTAAAGGGCAAAATTTGAATGAAATGGTTATTTTTTCAGAGCCAGGGCTGCAGCTTCCACCACTTGTTTTGAGTTGCCGACAAATATATCGCCGTCGATGAGTAAAACCGGCCGTTTCAGAAAAGAGTATTCTTCGAGGATGTACTTTTTATAATCGGCCTCGGTGAGCACTTTTTCATGTAAACCCAGGGGACGGAATTGCCTGGAACGTTTGCTGAAAAGGGCTTCGTAAGAACCTGCCCGCGCAGCCATTGTGTCGAGTTGTTCCGGAGTAATCTTATCGAATTTAATGTCCTGCATTTCAAAATCATCGCCGATTCCCAGTTCTTCGATAATCCTTTTACAGGTAGAACAGGTGGAGAGGTAGTATATCTTTTTCATAAAAACGAGTAGCGGGTTACTGGTTACTGGATTCTTGTTTTAAAAACATAAATGTAACGAATAAGCAAAATTCTTTTGATGGAAAATCGAAATTATTCGGCTTTATTTTTAAACTTGTATCGATAACTCAAATTTTTCTATCTCAACCAGCACCAGTAACCAGCAACCAGTAACAAGTAACAAGTAACCAGCAACAAGTAATGTCATTGCCTAAAATAGCTTGACCAAAAAAGTCAACTAAACATGGCAAACAAAAATAACAAAAAGTTTCAAAAACAACCAAATAGCAATAGGACTTTCAGTGAATCCTTTAAAAGGAGCAAAGTTAAAGACCTGGTTTCAAGACGAATAAAGGTACGAGATATATGTGAGCTATATGAAGTATCACGAACAAGTGTATATAAATGGATATATTTGTATTCTGACAGTACAAAAGAAGTAAAGACAGTAGTACAAATGGAAAGTGAAGCACAAAAGACGAAAATATTAATGCAACGATTGTCCGAATATGAACGCATAATCGGACAAAAACAGATGACAATAGATCTCTTGGAGAAGGGGTACGAGTTTGCGAGTGAAGATCTGGGTTATGATGTAAAAAAAAAGTACGTACTCCAACCCTGGAATGGTTCCGAAAACACCCTGACGAACACGGATATAAAATGAAGACATTATACAGTTTATCGGGGATCAGCAAACAAGGGCATATGGATGCCCTGAAACGGGAACGAGAGCAATTATTAAAAGCTCCCCTTTACATAGGTTTTATTGAGGAGATTAGGGAGATGCATCCGGGGATGGGCCTGCGCAAGATATATGAACAGTTCGAACCAGAAGGCATTGGACGGGATGCTTTTATAATATTAGGTTTACGCGAAGGCTATCGTTTACGGGCCTTAGAAAGTCCCTATAAGACTACTTACAGCGATAAGGGAAGTCAATATGGTAATGTACTGATAGGAAAGAGGTTTACAAATGTCAACCAATTATGGGTTAGTGACCTTTTTTATTTTCCATTAGGGGGACAGCATTATTACGTTGTATTAATAATGGATGTTTATTCTCGACGGATCATAGGATATTCGGTTTCTGACAATATGCGGTCAGAGAATAATATTGCTGCATTAACAATGGCACTCAACCTCAGAGGCATTGATGATTATAATAATGAGTTGATTCATCATTCTGACAGAGGTTCGCAATATACGAGTACTGATTATACGAACTTACTTAAATCCTATGGCATAAGGATCAGTATGTGTACTAACGTACTTGAAAATGCACATTGCGAGCGGGCAAATGGAACCATAAAAAATGAATACCTCAAAAGGTGGAGTATCCAAAATTTTGGACAGTTAAAGAAACGAGTAGCCATGGCTGTTGAAAACTACAACAACCGTTTACACAATTCTTTAAAGATGACACCAATGGTTTATGAAACATATATCAAAGACCTAAAGGAAAAAGAAAGACCCGAAATGGAAGTCTTTACAATAAACAAAATGTTAGATAATCCAATGCAACTTGAATTACAATTTGATTTATAATTAATTAAAATTGGTCAAGCTATTTTAGGCATTGACATAACAAGAACCAGTAACCAGCAACCAGCAACCAGTAACCAATATGTCCACCCTAGCCATCATTCCCGCCAGATATGCCTCCACCCGTTACCCGGGTAAACCCCTCGTGGATATTGCCGGAAAGAGCATGATTCAAAGGGTTTATGACCAGGTGAGCCGTGCCATCCTGGTTGACCGGGTGATCGTGGCCACAGATGATAGTCGTATTTTCGATCATGTAAAATCCTTCGGGGGAGACGTAATGATGACCTCGGAGAACCATGTCAGCGGAACAGACCGATGTGCGGAAGTAGCCAGGGCATTCCCTGATTTTGAGGTGGTGATCAACGTGCAGGGGGATGAACCTTTTTTGTCGCCTGATGATGTGGACAGGGTAGTGGAACCATTAACCAATGATTCGGGGTTGTCCATTTCAACCCTTTCTACTCCGGTGAAAACGACACAAACCCTTTTTGACCCCAATGCCGTCAAAGTAGTTCGTAAACAATCCGGTGAAGCCTTGTATTTTAGCCGACAAGCCATTCCTTTTATGCGCAACGTTCCACAAAGTGACTGGCTCACTCACCAGCAATATCTCAAACACCTGGGTATTTACGGTTTTCGGAGCCAGACTTTGATGATGTTGAGTAGCCTCAAACCCTCGAGCCTCGAAAAAGCAGAGTCACTTGAACAATTGAGATGGCTGGAAGCCGGTTTTTCCATATTTGTGGGCATAACCGAAAACGACAGCATTGGGATAGATACACCCGAAGATCTGCAACGACTGATGAAACGGCAACTCCTGTTTGATAAAGAGTAATTGGCTATTGTTCGGTTTTATCGTTAAAATCTCTTTGCTGATCCAATTTTTTCTTTCTTTTTCCTATTTTTAAATTGATTTGTGGCCGAGAGATAAATTTCCGCTATGCTGTATGTAGAATATTTACCCAAAAGTACCCTCTCCAGACACGTTGAATGTTTCTGGGAACTGGATTTTGCGCCCGATGACCTCAGGGGGCAGTTTGAGATGTTGTCTCCTGACTGCACCTATGACATCATTTTTTCAACCGAAAATTTATCGTTCCGTCCCATTAATGCTTCAACCTGGCAAAAGATTCCTACCGGAGCCGCTTTTATGGGACAACGAACCAGCAGTATTCAGTATAAGGTGACCCGGCCGGTTAAAATATTCGGCATTCGTTTTAAACCCTTTGCCTTTTGGAATCTCATTCCTTTTCCGCTTTACAAACTGAATGACAAGGCTTTTTCACTTACCGACATCTTCGAAATCACTCCGCTCTGCAACCAGTTGATTAAGCGTATCTTGTCCGGATCGGAGGTGCAGGCTAAAATGGAATTATCGGAACAATTGATGTTGAATATTTCAAAAGACAACCTTATTGTCGATCCCATGCTACGCGACCAGGTCAATTATATCCTTGAAAGAAAAGGCATACTTCGGGTCAATGAAATGTACAGTGAATTTGGGATCAGCAAGGTAGGTTTGCGTAACAATTTTATCAATAAAATCGGGCTCACTCCAAAAAAGGTTTCACAGATATGGAGACTGAACTATTTTCTTTATTTGCAACAAAACACTTCCTGTCAAAATCTAACCCAACTGGGATTGGATGCCGGCTTTTACGACCAGGCTCATTTTATCAAGGAATTTAAATCGTTCTTCCATTGTAGCCCTTTGCATTTTTTCAAAAATGAACACCATTTGTTGAAAATTTCCCAGGAAACCATTTCCAAAAGGCTTTTTAATGTCTATGATCCGGTGAATTGATCCTGCTTTTTTTTCATAGATATCTTCCTGCTTAACTTTTTTACAATTTTTGGAGTTCCTTCTGAACTAACTTTGCATGGTTGCAGGAAACTGCTGATCCAAATTTTGTTTTTTGATTAAAAGTGAAGCATTGGATTGCATAAATATTTAACCTGATTTTCTGATGTTTTATAATTTTAAATACTTCGATTTAATGTTTCACTTTTTAATTTCACAAACTTTATGAAGAAATCACCCGCTCTTATTTTGATCTTATTCCTTTCCTCATTCACGGCTTACGTTAATGCTCAGGAAATTCCAATTGATGCCGCATTCAGGAAATCTTCCATTGAAACGCTCAATCAGCTGATGAATGATTTTTACGTTTTTCCCGAGGTGGCCCAGAAAACCGGGGATCATTTAAATAAATTACTGGAGACCGGTTATTTTGACGCTTTTAAAGATACAGAATCCTTTGCAAAGGCTCTGACGGAACAAGTCCAGTCGATCAATAAGGATAAACACATGCGCGTTCGTTCTCGTCCGCCGGGGAATGCTCCCGTAAATACCATCGATCGACTGTTTGAGGAGCATCTGGATTATAAGATGCGATCTCGAAGTAATAATTTGGGTTTCCAGGAAGCCAAAAAACTTCCCGGCAATATCGGATACCTGGATTTGAGAGGGTTTGCCAATGTCTATGAGGCCGGCCCAATGGCTGACCATTATATGAAACTCTTGTCCTCTTCAGATGCCATTATCATTGATTTACGCAAAAATGGAGGAGGAGACCCCGGCATGGTTCAGTACCTCTGCAGTTATTTCTTTGATAAAAAGGTCCATTTAAACAGCCTTTACTGGCGTCAGGGAGACCGTACGGACGAATTCTGGACGTTGGATTCCGTTAATGGGGACCAATTGCCGGACATTCCATTATTTGTCCTGACCAGTAATTACACGTTTTCGGGAGCTGAAGAATTTTCCTACAATATGCAGACCCAAAAAAGGGCTACGCTTGTCGGAGAAACCACAGGTGGCGGTGCCAATCCCGGGGGAACACGTCGCATCAACGAATATTTAAGTGTCTTTATCCCGATGGGAAGAGCCATCAATCCGATAACGGGAACCAACTGGGAAGGCGTTGGAGTAGTGCCAGAAATTCAGACCACGGCGGAAGAAGCATTTGACAAAGGGGTTGAACTGGCCACAGCCGCCGCTGAAGCTTATCGGGATCGTAAAAAGCAGGAGTATAAGGATATTTTCAAAAAAGTCCAGGCCAATCTGGAGGGGTTTTCCAATGCAAAAACGGAACCAGAAAGGGAAAAATATCAAATGCGTGTTTTCGAAAGCCTGAAATTGTCTGTAGCTGCCGGGTTATTTGATGAAGGCGACATCAATATTATGGGATACAACTTTTTAAACGATTATGAAAAACCGAACCATGCGGAGGCCATCTTCAAAACCAACACGATGTTGTTTCCCGAGTCGGCCAACGTATTTGACAGTTATGGAGAAGCGCTTGCTGCTGTGGGCAAACTGGATGAATCCCTTGCGAGTTACCGGAAAGCCGTTGAGCTAGGAGAGAAGAATAATGATCCCCAACTGGAGGTTTTCCGGGAGAACCTCAAAAATGTGCAGGAAAAATTAAAACCATAAAAATGTAAACCCTTTTAACGAGACCCTTAGTAATTTCGGTTTTCCGGTGTTTCCCTGTAATTGAAACTGCCATTAGAAATCACCTGACAATAGAGACCAGGCAGTTCAAACCGGAAAAACGCCTAAAACACTTAATTGGCCCGTTGGGGAAGCATCGCTGCTCCAACGGGTTTGTTTTTTACGGATCTGCTTTGGATCTGGGCTCAATATCTTTTGCGCGAGCAAAAATCTTGCCTACATTTGCCAGTAAAAATAACAACGTGGCATTAATAAAATCAATTTCGGGCATCAGGGGAACCATAGGGGGCAAAGCAGGAGAGAATCTCACCCCACAGGATATCGTGGAGTGTACGGCTGCTTTTGGAACCTGGCTCCTGGGAAAAGGGGCTGCGCCCAAAATAATCATTGGCCGGGATGCGCGTATTTCCGGGCCGTTGGTGAGTAACCTGGTTACCCAAACCTTGTTGAGCCTTGGGATTGATGTGGTGGACCTGGGACTTTCTACCACGCCTACCGTGGAAATGGCCGTGCCTGCCCTTGAGGCCGGTGCCGGCATCATCCTCACCGCCAGCCATAATCCCAGGCAATGGAATGCCCTGAAACTGCTCAATGCTAAGGGAGAGTTTATTTCCGCCGCTGACGGGGAAGCCTTTTTGAGCCTCATCGATGGAGGAGGGATTGACTATGCTACAGTGGATGAGCTGGGAAGTTACGTGGCCAGACAGGATATGATCGATTACCATATCAACCGAATTCTTGATCTGGATACAGTAGATGTCAGCCTGGTAAGAGAAAAAAAATTTAAGGTGGTGGTTGATTGTATCAATTCTTCCGGGGCCATTGCCATGCCTCCTTTACTGGAAAAACTGGGTTGTGAATACCTCCTGATCAACGCTACCCCGGACGGGAACTTTGCCCACAATCCAGAGCCTTTGCCTCAGCACCTTACAGACCTGGCGGAAACGGTCCTAAAAGAAAAGGCAGACATGGGTATCGCTGTGGATCCAGATGTAGATCGCCTCGTTTTTGTCAACGAAGATGGGAGTCCCTTTGGCGAAGAATATACGCTGGTGGCAGTGGCTGATTATATTTTAAAGCATAAAAAAGGCAATACGGTTTCCAACCTGTCTTCTTCTCGGGCCCTACGCGATGTGACTCAAAAACATGGCGGAAGTTATTTTGCCGCAGCAGTCGGGGAAGTCAATGTGGTAGAAAAAATGAAAGCCGAAAATGCTGTGATCGGAGGTGAAGGCAATGGAGGGATTATCCTGCCGGAATTGCATTACGGACGCGATGCATTGGTGGGGGTTGCTATTTTGCTGACTTACCTGGCGAAAACAGGACAAAAGATGACGGAGCTTCGGTCAGGTTATCCTTCTTATTTTATGACCAAAGACAAGGTCGACCTCGATCCTTCCCTGGACATGGAGGCATTGTTGCAGCAAATGCACGACAGGTACAAAAGCGAAGATTGCAATACTATTGATGGACTTAAGATTGATTTTGCTGAAAGTTGGGTGCACTTGCGTAAATCCAATACGGAACCCATTATCCGTATTTATGCGGAAGCGAAAAATGAAGCTCTGGCTGTCGAGCTTGTCGCAAAGATAAAGGCAGATTTTGAAGAAATGAGCGGCCTGGGTGCCAGATAATTGGTTATGTCTATTTTTTAATTCATTTCATAGAGATTTCTGGCATCTCCGAAGTCACAGGATTACATTGAACGTATATTTTTTATCATTTAAAACTTATACAAACTAAAATGGCTTCAGAAAACGCAGTATTAATGAGTCAGGCGCGCCAATCCCTTCAAGGAAAGTGGGGACTCGCCATCGGTACTTTTATTGTTTATTTTTTAATCGTCGGAGCCTCGAACGGCATTCCCTTTCTGGGCAACGTGGGATCATTGATTCTTGGAGGCCCGATGGCGGTGGGGATGGCCATCTTTTCCCTGCACCTGGGAAGGAACCAGGAGGCAAAACTGGAACAAATCTTTGAAGGGTTTAAAAATTTCGGGAATGCTCTGGGAGCCTACATTCTAATGGTGATTTTCATATTCCTTTGGACGCTCTTACTAGTTGTCCCCGGAATCATAGCTGCCATTTCCTATTCGCAGACTTTTTATATTATTGCCGAAGACAGTTCAATAGGACCAATGGATGCTTTGAGAAAAAGCCGGGAAATGATGGATGGCTATAAATGGAAATACTTTGAAATGGGGCTGGTGTTTTTTGGACTGTCCTTGTTATGTATTCTGACACTGGGGATAGGATTTTTGTGGTTGATCCCTTACGCAAACGTGAGTTATGCCAACTTTTACGATGACATCAAAGGAGAATTTTCCCTGGATGTTAATATGATCGATGAAGATATTCTAGATAATGACCTTGTTTAGAAAAAGGGTTAAAAATATATAAAACATTAGGCTTCCCCTGTGGTTGATCCTTCTTCGAGGGCCCACAGGGGATTTTTTTTTTGTTTAAATGACCGACAAACGCGGGATTCATTTTTTCCCCGGGGATTCCATTTCATTATTGCTTTACTTTTCCTTTTCTTTGCATTAAATTGGATCATTCAGAAAATTGAAAAGCTTAAGGCCATGCAGTCAGCTAAAGTAAAACCTAAGGGTAAGTTAGAAACTTACTTTGAGCCATACCGTAAAAACGTGATTGGTTATGATCAGATTTTTGAGACCCCTTTTGGTCAAAAAAGAATTTTGTATGCCGATTGGACCGCAAGCGGCCGGCTGTATAGCCCGGTAGAGAAATTGCTGACGGAAGAGATCGGGCCATTCGTTGGCAATACCCATACGGAGACTACAGTGACCGGTTCGAGCATGACGATGGCTTATCACCATGCCAAAAAATACATCAAAAAACATGTAGGCGCCTGGGAAAGCGATGTCATCATTTCCTCCAATTCCGGGATGACCGGCGTGGTGAATAAATTTCAACGCATATTAGGGTTAAAAGTGCATGAGCGCTTTAGAAAAGGGGTGAATCTGCCTGAAGAAAAACGCCCCGTGGTATTTGTCAGTCACATGGAGCATCATTCCAACCAGACTTCCTGGCTGGAAACCATTGGGGACGTGGTCGTCATTCCTGCCAATAAGGAAGGGCTGATGGAACTGGAAAACCTGGAAGCCTTACTCAAACAGTATGAAGACAGGAAATCTAAAATCGCTGCTATAACGAGTTGCTCGAATGTTACTGGAATCATTACCCCTTACCACGATGTAGCTGAACTGATGCATCGGTACGGAGGGTTATGTTTCGTGGATTTTGCCTGTTCGGCGCCTTACATTGAAATTGAGATGCGTCCTGAAAATAAAGCCAGGCACCTGGATGCCATTTATTTTTCACCCCATAAATTCCTTGGGGGACCCGGCAGTACAGGCATTTTAATTTTTGACCCTAAATTATATAAAAACAAAATTCCCGATAATCCCGGGGGAGGTACCGTTGACTGGACCAATCCGTGGGGCGAACACAAATACATCGACGAGATCGAAAACCGGGAAGACGGGGGTACCCCGGCATTTCTTCAAACCATGAAGGTGGCCCTTGCCATGCAGCTCAAAGAGGAAATGGGCATTGATAAAATGCTGGAAAGAGAAGAAGAAATACTGGAAAAGATTTGGCACCGCCTTGATCAGTTGCCCAATTTGCATGTTCTCGCCAATAATGTGCGGGATCGTCTTGGCGTAATTTCTTTCTATATTGACAATCTGCATTTTAACCTGGGGGTAAAACTGCTCAATGATCATTTTGGAATCCAGGTCAGGGGCGGATGTTCCTGTGCCGGGACTTATGGCCATTATCTTTTGGAAGTCACTCAGGAATTCTCCAAACAAATTACCGAACAAATAGGCATGGGTAATCTTTCCGGAAAACCCGGTTGGATTAGAATGTCTATTCATCCCACCATGACTGACGCAGAGGTGGATTACCTGCTTGATGGCCTTGAAGGGCTTTGTAAAAATCATGAAGAATGGTCCAAATCCTACGAATATAACCTGCATACCAACGAGTTTACCTTTATAGGAAATGATAACCGGGAGGAAAAACTCGTGAAGGGGTGGTTTGACAGAAAATTACATTAATCTTGTTACTCGTTACTCGTTACTCGTTACTTGTTTCTGGTTACCTTTGCTCGTTCATTGGCAACCAGCACCGATCAACCAGTAACCAGCAACCAGATCATCTGTCATTGCCTAAAATAGCTTGACCAAAAAAGTCAACTAAACATGGCAAACAAAAATAACAAAAAGTTTCAAAAACAACCAAATAGCAATAGGACTTTCAGTGAATCCTTTA
Source organism: Lewinellaceae bacterium (assembly GCA_020636105.1). NCBI lineage: Bacteria > Pseudomonadati > Bacteroidota > Saprospiria > Saprospirales > Lewinellaceae > Lewinellaceae bacterium. The sequence continues at coordinate 1,024,291 of JACJYL010000001.1, read as the reverse complement.
AAAGGAGCAAAGTTAAAGACCTGGTTTCAAGACGAATAAAGGTACGAGATATATGTGAGCTATATGAAGTATCACGAACAAGTGTATATAAATGGATATATTTGTATTCTGACAGTACAAAAGAAGTAAAGACAGTAGTACAAATGGAAAGTGAAGCACAAAAGACGAAAATATTAATGCAACGATTGTCCGAATATGAACGCATAATCGGACAAAAACAGATGACAATAGATCTCTTGGAGAAGGGGTACGAGTTTGCGAGTGAAGATCTGGGTTATGATGTAAAAAAAAAGTACGTACTCCAACCCTGGAATGGTTCCGAAAACACCCTGACGAACACGGATATAAAATGAAGACATTATACAGTTTATCGGGGATCAGCAAACAAGGGCATATGGATGCCCTGAAACGGGAACGAGAGCAATTATTAAAAGCTCCCCTTTACATAGGTTTTATTGAGGAGATTAGGGAGATGCATCCGGGGATGGGCCTGCGCAAGATATATGAACAGTTCGAACCAGAAGGCATTGGACGGGATGCTTTTATAATATTAGGTTTACGCGAAGGCTATCGTTTACGGGCCTTAGAAAGTCCCTATAAGACTACTTACAGCGATAAGGGAAGTCAATATGGTAATGTACTGATAGGAAAGAGGTTTACAAATGTCAACCAATTATGGGTTAGTGACCTTTTTTATTTTCCATTAGGGGGACAGCATTATTACGTTGTATTAATAATGGATGTTTATTCTCGACGGATCATAGGATATTCGGTTTCTGACAATATGCGGTCAGAGAATAATATTGCTGCATTAACAATGGCACTCAACCTCAGAGGCATTGATGATTATAATAATGAGTTGATTCATCATTCTGACAGAGGTTCGCAATATACGAGTACTGATTATACGAACTTACTTAAATCCTATGGCATAAGGATCAGTATGTGTACTAACGTACTTGAAAATGCACATTGCGAGCGGGCAAATGGAACCATAAAAAATGAATACCTCAAAAGGTGGAGTATCCAAAATTTTGGACAGTTAAAGAAACGAGTAGCCATGGCTGTTGAAAACTACAACAACCGTTTACACAATTCTTTAAAGATGACACCAATGGTTTATGAAACATATATCAAAGACCTAAAGGAAAAAGAAAGACCCGAAATGGAAGTCTTTACAATAAACAAAATGTTAGATAATCCAATGCAACTTGAATTACAATTTGATTTATAATTAACTAAAATTGGTCAAGCTATTTTAGGCATTGACAATCCAGTAACCAGTAACCAGTAACCAGCAACCAGCAACCAGATCATCCAGTAACCAGTAACCAGTAATCAGCAAAATGTCCCGAATATACTTTGATAACGCAGCGACTACTCCCATAGACGAGGAAGTCCAAAAGGTGATGATCGATGCCATGAGAGAGATTTATGGCAACCCTTCCTCCATTCACGCAGAAGGACGCAAGGCACGCTCAGCCATTGAACAGGCACGAAAAAAGGTAGCCCATTACCTTGGAGCTTCCATTGGAGAAATATTTTTCACCTCCGGAGGGTCGGAATCGAATAATATGGTTTTGAAAGGAGCCGTTCGCGATCTTGGGGTTAAAAGGATCATTAGTACGCCTGTCGAACACCATTGCAATCTGCACAGCTTTGACAGCATCGGGCGTGATACGGATGCGGAGATCGTTATGCTCGGGATCGATGAATGGGGGTTGCCCGACCTGGAGGAACTCAAACGAATTTTGCCTTTAAGCGATAAAAAGACCCTGGTATCTTTCATGCATTCCAATAATGAAACGGGAAGTATGATCAACTTACAGGAGGTGGCCGGCATTTGCAACGAAGCAGGTGCGCTTTTTCATTCCGACACCGTTCAGACCATCGGATATTTTCCCTTTGACCTTTCTTCGGCCAACATTGCGTTCATTAGCGGCTCGGCTCATAAATTTTATGGTCCCAAGGGGGTAGGATTTGTTTACATCAATAATGATAATATCATCAAGCCTTTGATCGACGGAGGGGGGCAGGAACGTAATATGCGTGCAGGAACAGAAAGTATTCACAATATTCTTGGCCTCGCTAAAGCCATGGAACTGGCTTATGAAAATATGGAAGCAAGGAAACAACATGTGGAAACGCTCCGGGCTTACCTTAAGTCCCGGCTGGAGGAATTGCCTGATGTCCAATTTAACAGCCCTGGAAATGGACATTACAAGGTGCTCAGTGCTTCCTTTCCACCCGGCCCCAAATCGGACCTGCTGCTGCTTAATCTGGATATTGAAGGCATCAGCGTCTCCGGGGGAAGTGCCTGCACTTCAGGAGTGGATGTAGGTTCCCACGTTATGCAGGCCATTCATGGCGACTCCCTTAGAAAAACAATCCGCTTTTCTTTCTCTCATCACAATACCCGGGAAGAAGTGGATATTGTGGTGGAAAAGTTGAAACAAATTTTAGAACTTTAATCGTTGAAAACCATAAAAAAAGCCGTTTACTTCAGGAAAAGTAAACGGCTTTTTATTTATCAAAATGAATTATTCGAGAATCAATTTCTTGGTAATCCTTTGCCCTTCCATAAACAGGTCAATAAGGTAGATTCCTTTCGGAAGCTCCGACATATTTAATAAAATTTCTTTGGATTGGTTGTCGGTTTCGTGGATGGCCTTCACCAGCTGACCGGTGTTGTTGATGATCCTGATCTGCAGTTCGGTGATCACCTTTTCGAGGCCTATGGTAAATAGTCCGCTGCTAGGGTTGGGGAATATGCTCACAGCATTTTGCTGAACAAGCAGATCCTCGGAATTTACCACAACTCCTTCCACCAAAGGAACCCCTGAGAAGGTCACCAAATTGGTTGCCACGATTAAGTGAGGATTAAATCCGTCGTTGCAATCAGGACAGGTTACGCCGGAAATACAACCCGGATTGTTGGGGTGGCAGTTATCCACGTAATCTTCATCAAAGATGTATTCAAGGGCTACATTGTCGCCGAGAAAGGGCGTCATGTTGAAATCAAACCAGGGAGCGATGGATCCCGGACACCATCCTGCCCGGTCATAAAACCAGGTTCCATTCTGAGGACTGCAGCCATCCGGGTTGGGATTACAGTCGCTCCAGTTGTGTTGTTCAAAGGTTTGGCTACCGTTGACCCAAACGTGGTGGGTGTCATCGTGGAACTCGGCGGCATTGCCCGTGTTGTTATCGCCCCAGCCATGACCGGTAGAAACCAGTTTCAGCGTTGACGCCACTGCATTGGCAGGGAAGGAGACGGTAAGTGGCGGACAAGGCTGTAAGTTGTCAGGATCCCCAAAAGGATAGGTTTCATTCCACAGGCGCGTAATGGAACTGTATGGATATTCGGGCGTTCCGGTTGAATAAGAAATGGTAAGGTCATAAAGGAATCCGTTATCAAGGGTACCGCAATTGAGCCGGAAGGCGATTTTTCCCTGCAGAATGGACATATAATCCGTCAGATCAATGGTATGAGAACATGGAACCCCGTATGGAGTGATGTAACGAAAAATTTCGATCCATTCCCCATTATGGCCTTTGGCATCTACACTTGCGACTCTGTCCCATTCTCCACAGCTCCCATTTGGGCAGTTGACGTCCAGGGTAGCGGTAATTTGATTATAGGCACCCTGGTAGGACGGTAATTCCGCTTGTACGATCTGTGAGGAAATACTTGTATTCAGCCAAACATCATCTGCCGCCAGCACATCCATACCCACAGCGGTTTCCACGATATTTATATTGACACTTTCGGTATAAGTAGCCCCATAATTGCTACTGGCAATGATGTCCAGGGTGTAGCTTCCATAGGCAGGAGGCGTCCACCAGCCAGTATAGTGATTGTTGTTCCAATCTGTTGCGGGGATAGACTGTCCGTCTATTTCAAAAGAAACGTTTTGGACAGAGAATAATTCAGGGTATCCAATGTCGACAATCGCAGCCAGCTGAATGGCAGAAAGGGAGGGAACAAAAACATCCCCGGCCAAAGGGCTCCTGGCCTCAATTGCAGGAGCATAGGTGGTCGGGTCAATGACCTGAAAAGTATTCAACAATTCGTCGGCAGGCTGGTAAGTTCCATCGCCGGGCTGAGTGGCCTTAATCATCACCTGGCCGGCGACACCATCGAGGGTAACCGTATTTCCTGAAACACTGGCCGGGCCGGATACCACTTCATAAATGACATCGAGCCCTGAACTGGCACTTGCATTCAGGTTGAACGGTGCATCGGTGGTGAGCTTGTTGGGAATTTGCGGGAAGGTGATCGCCTGGAATCCTACGTTGAGATCACCTCCGAAATTGGAAGTTTCTCCGGTGAGGGCGAAGTTAATTATTTGGGCATCTCTTTCGCCTGCACCCACTTCACTGACTGCCTCGGTGATGGAAGTATTATCTTCATAAGGAACGCCCTGGTTGAATTTATAATAGGCTTCAAGTCCTGCCTCATCTCCCACCAATTCATTTTCCATCATGTTCTGGATATCCGTTTGATTCAATACCTTACTCCACAAGGATACTTCATCGACTCTTCCTCCAAAATAAAAATTGAAATTGGAAAGGATACTTCTGCCAATAGCAAAGTGGATATTGGCATTGGAAATAGTGCCTGATGCGACTGAACTTCCTTTCAGGGTGCCGTTGATGTAAAGCCTTACAGAAGCGCCATCATACACCCAGGCAATATGCTGCCAGGTTTGAGGAACAATGGTAAAGGCCGGAGCGACAAACTCATGTAAACCGGTATTGGTCTCCAAACGGCATTCCATGATTCCATTGTCCAGTTGGATGACATACATCCCGTTTCCACTTCCATCCCTAATGCCCATCATGCCTTGCCCGTAAGCCAGCTGGTCGGTGTAAAACCATCCGGCCATGGTGATTTCAGTTGAGTTGACAATGTATTGTGAACCATTTTCAAGCACTACATAATCATTTACTCCGTCGAAATGAAGGTATTGTTCCGATTGGGCTATTAAGTTAAAAGATTGGATGAATAACAAAAACATCAGGAGTATTCCTTGTTTTAAGTAGTAGTAATTTTTCATATATCAGATTTTAAGTTTTAGAAATATTTTCTCAGAAGGTTATAACCATGTTTTTTAACCGGGCATCCACCAAATTTTGGTCAAATAAGAATCTTCTCCCATTTTGCTTACCTGAGCAGCCCAGTTGTCGGGATTGTTTTCGATTTCTCCCGGCGGATAAGGGAACCTGTAATGTTGTTTTATCGGGCCTTCATGTGGGGTTTGCCCGGTTCGTCTGACAAGGGCGTAAGCTTCCCAGGGCTGCCGGAAAGCATCGATCCATCTTTGGGTATAAATGAGGCCCAATTTGTCCTGGCTGGTAAATATGCTCAAGCGGGGATGATTGGTGACCGCAAATATTTCTCCTGTAGTTAAAGGAGTTTGGGCATTCGTCCAAATGGCCGTATTAAACGCCACCTTCTGCCAAAATTCAATGGAAGCGGCTAATCCCAATGTGTATTCCCCATCTGCTTCCCCTTCATCTGCAGGAACACCAATACCCCGCAGCAAAATTTCCGCTTTGATAAAATGAACTTCGGCAGCCGTGAGGATGATTTCCGGAACATCCTGTTCGTCCCTGACCAGGTAATAATTGAAGGGAGAATAAATATTATCCTGCCCCTTTATGGTATAATTATCATCCCGGTGGTACTGATAAGGAATTCCCCCGGACTGTGGTGTATTTTCATCGGGAACCTGAGGGAAGGGTGCCCATTCATTGGCGTTATTGGTTTCAAAAAATACATAGGCCCTGGGGTCAAATATGCCGCTGCCGTCCACGTTGTCATTTTCCGACATCTGGTGCCAGATGTTGCTTCCCATTCTCAGTTTTTTATGCTCACGGAAGGACCATCCAACTGACTGGTTGAGCCATTGCTGTGCCCTGGGGTTCATCAAAACATTATCCTCATTTTCTCTCACCAGGGGCAGGTTGTTCTCCAATATTTCCGAAATGATGGTTTCGGCCTCCAATGGGGCTTTTTCATACATCCTCAACGCATGACGCAATCGTAAACTATTGGCGAATTTTATCCATTGGTGAAGATCTCCGTTGAAGAAAGTATCAAAATTTCCTAAATTGTAATAGGCTTCTCCGGTTGCGGTGATCGGGTTGGGCGCAGGATTAATGTGCTCGGCGGCCCATTTTAATTCATCCAGTAAAAAGAAATAGATATCTTTCTGGGTATCAAATTTGGGGCGCGCATAGGCAAGATCCTCAAATCCCTTTCCTGCATCAAAAAAAGGCATGTCGCCAAACAGGTCTGTGACCCTAAAAGTCTTATAGGCCAGGAGGATTTTGGTCATGGCTCTTACATTGTTGAGCACCTCAGTATCTCCTTCATAGGCATCAAACCTGGCTTCGAGTTCCCGGAAATGGGCAAGGGTGATATAATAATTGTTCCAGACTTCCTCCGTGCCAATGGAAACATTTTGGAAAGTAACAGACGATAATGCCGCTTGCTGGGTGATCTCATACAGCGTCTCATTGTGAAGGTAGAATTGTTCGTTCCAGCCCAATCTCAGGGAATTGACGCAAGTATTAAAAAGAGGTCCGATCTCGGTTTGAGTGGACTCGAATGGATTTTTATTGAGGGCCTCAAAACCTTTGTCACAGGAGGGAAGCATCAAAACCGTTGAAACCAGGATATATAATACGTTTATTTTTTTCATTTCAAATCTATTTATCACAGGTCAGAAAGAGGCTATTAAACTAAAGCTGAAAGATCGCATACTAGGAAACGAAGCCCATTCCAGCCCCTGTGCATTGCCTGAGCCATTGGAGCCTTCGGGATTAATGTTGTCAGGTAGGGTAGTGTATAGGTAGAATAAGTCCCGCCCCACGATGGATGCCGTCAATCCCTGGAAAACTTTTGATTTATTCAATATGCCTGTGGGGAACTTATAAGTCAATGCGACCTCCCTTAACTTGATCCAGGAGTTTTCCAGAATGCCTGGTGTGGAGAGAAAGTGTCCCCAGCCACCGGCATTAGGCACGTATTTGAAGTAATAATGTACGACTTTGTCATTAGGCGTACCGTCAGCATAAACGCCGTCCAGGATAACCCCGATATTACGGATATTTCCATCAGGATCCGTATAGGGAAGACCGCCCCCGTTCCTTTCTAAAAGGGTTTCAGGACTTTGACCGGTTTGTAATCCGATGACGTAGGACCCTGCATAAATATCTCCGCCCCATTTGGTATCTACAAGGGTATTCAGGCTGAAGTTTTTAAAGCCGAGTCTCATCGTCCATCCGCCGGTAAATTTAGGGGAGGCATTACCAATGGGTACCTGGTTTTCCGTAAATAAGTAGTGGGTTCCTTCCTCGTTTAATATGGGTTTGCCGGAAGCCTCATCATAAATATAATCATATCCGACGATGGTACCATAATCTTCTCCTTCTCTCACGGCTATGGCAGGCCCGTTCAGCCCCCAGATATCTGCCAGTTGGAGAATGTCGGCTCCATCTCCAAGGCTGATGATCCTGTTTCTGTTTCGGCTGATATTAAAACCTGTTTGCCAGAAGAAATTCTTTTTTTGAAGCAATGTAATATCAAGGGTCGCTTCAAAGCCCCTGTTTTGAATTTCACCAGTATTGATCTTAATAAAATTGGCTCCGGAGGAGGCAGGAAGGGGAGAATCGAGTATCTGGGCATACGACCATATCTGGTAATAGGTCAAATCCAGTTGAATTTTATCTTCGAGCCATCCCATGCTGATCCCGGCTTCGTAGGAATTGGCCAATTGGGGTTTTAATTCCAAAGGAGGGATAGTGGTGGGCAGGGTTGCTGTTTGACTTCCTCCGAAACTACCTGTAGCATAAGTAAAATCCAACGCGAACGGATCGGTATCTGTGGCAGTTTCAGCATAGGCGGCTCTGAGTTTTAAAAAACTGATCCCCGTATGGCTGAAGTCTATTACTTCGCTCAAAATGAAACTCATAGAGGCGGATGGGTAGAAATATGAATTGTTTTGAATGGGTAAGGCCGAAGACCAGTCATTTCGTCCACTGAGTTCCAGGAAGAGGTATTCCTTGAAATGGAGGTTCAAAAACCCATATATGGAATTGATCTTTTTGTCGTAACGGATTTCAGTGGGGATGGGAACATCAATCCTGTTTTCATAATTGTTAAAGGTGAACAACCAGGGGTTGATCCATGTGGAACTGCTTCCTTTGATGGCATATCGGCTGCGTTGCCATTGGGTTCCCCCCAAAGAAATGCTGCCTCCAAATGTTTTTCCGAACAGATTTTTTTTATGCACAGTGACGAGAAATTCATTGTTGACCACTTTGTTTCGGTCCAGTTCGTTGGCATAAAAACCTCCCAGGATTCCGAGCTTATCGATCGGGTTGTGCTTTTTCTCAAACTGGGTAAGGGTAAAATCAAGCCCTAATTTCCCGGTAATGTTGAGCCAGTTGGTAACATCATAGGTTAAGGAAAGCCCGCCGATCAGTTTATTCCGGTCAAGGCTGGTGTTGTTGTTATACGCATTCCACCATAAATGAGGCGGTGAAAAAGTAAAGGGATAATTTCCGCCATAATCATTTTGGGTGCCGTCGGGCAATATATCTATATCTTTTTCCAGGCCTTTATAACTTCTTGGCCAGCTGTAGAGAATTCCCTTACCGAAGGAGCCTGTATTATCATCGCCAAGAGTTGGGCTGTTTAATCGGTGGTAGTTGATGTAGGAGATAGAAAGATCGGCGTGTACTTTTGGAGAAATGTCGATTCTCGATCCGATATTGGCGGTGGTTTGGTCAAAATTACTGTTGGGGATGACCGCCTCATGACTGTTTCGGGTCAGGGAAACCCGCATGGTTCCCATTTTTCCACCTCCCGAAAAGGAAAGGTTATGAGCAGTCGTGTGGCCGTTATGGAAAAATAATTTCAGGTTGTCGGGTTGGGGGGTGTAAGGTCTTAACTCGCCGTCCCACCAACGGACCATTTGTCCTTCCATTTTTGGGCCCCAGGAAACGCCGGTGGAATAAAAACCAAAAGTCTCAAAGGTCGTTTTGCCAAAAGGACCGGAATTGGTGTGAATGTTATTGGGGTACATGTATTCCCCGTCGGCATTCATTTCCAGTTGAGGTTCCAGTAAGCTGACCGGCCCACCGGATCCATAGGTATTTTGAACTTTCCGGTATCTGAAAGGCTGAATGATCTTGTGTGACACATTGTAGGTGATGCCAATTCCTTTTTGCTGCTGTCCTCTTTTAGTGGTGATCAGGATGACTCCGTTGGCACCTCTTGAACCATAAAGGGCCGAAGCGGTTGGGCCTTTCAGGATATTCATGGTTTCGATGTCCTGAGGGTTGATATTGTTGATGGATGACCCCCAATCCACTCCGCGGCCGACATCTGTGAAACCCGATTCATTCTCAAGCGGAACGCCGTCGATGATGATGAGTGGTTGGTTATTGCCTTTAAGGTTGTTATTGCCGCGAATAGTGATCCTTGTGGTTCCTCCGTCTACTCCGTTTGACGTGCCCACCTGAACGCCTGCTGATTTGCCACTCAGGGCAGAAATCAGGTTGGTGGCATTGGACTTTTCAAGACCTTCTCCACCAAAAGTTTCAGCAGAATATCCGAGTTCGCGTTTTTGGCGTTTGATACCGAGGGCCGTGACGACCACTTCTCCTAATTGTTCTGCATCTGTCACAAGAGAAACATCAATGACGCTCCGCCCTGCAACGGGAATTTCCTGCAATTGAAATCCAATGAAACTGAAAACCAGTATGTCATCCTCTTTGGCTTCCAGACTATATTTCCCCTCGAAATCGGAAATGGCACCAGTGTTTGAATCCTTGATGCTAATGTTAACTCCAAATAGAGGTTCACCGTCTTCAGTCGAAGTGATCACACCTGTGATTACTTTTTGCCCAGAAAGGGAAAGAATACCTGAGGTAAGGAAAAGGAGTAGAAGTAAATATTTTTGCATGCCTGTTTAAAATTGTCCGTTAAATAGCGACCAATGGCCAATTCGCTTAGAAGACATCCGGTTTTAGGCGGGCTATTTAATTTTATGGTAGTAAATGTAATAATTTATTTTAGAACAATTATGCGGGTTGGGAGATGCAGATTACAGGTTAACAACCTTTGCAACTCCCCACCCGGCTAATTTTCCAGATTTTATAATACCTTAAAGGATGCGCTTATTTATTTTCGCCTTCTATTTTTCCTGCAAGATCTAAAATAAAAGCATATTCAAGCGCAATTTCCTTGATCGCCTCGAACCGGCCAGAGGCGCCTCCATGCCCTGCCTCCATATTTGTATGCATGAGCAAAATGTTGTCATCTGTTTTCATCTCCCGCAGTTTCGCCACCCATTTGGCCGGCTCCCAGTATTGAACCTGGGAGTCGTGTAGTCCGGTCGTGACCAGCATCGCGGGGTAATCTTTGGCTTCGACGTTGTCGTAGGGAGAGTAAGATTTTATGTAATCGTAATACTCTTTTTCATTGGGATTGCCCCATTCATCGTATTCGCCAGTAGTCAAAGGGATGCTGTCATCAAGCATGGTCGTTACTACATCGACGAAAGGCACGGCGGCCAGAACTCCTTTCCAAAGTTCAGGAGCCATATTGATAATGGCGCCCATCAGCAGTCCGCCTGCACTGCCCCCCATGGCGAAAAGACGATCATTACTGGTGTACTTATGTTCGACCAGGTATTTGGCGCAGTCGATAAAATCGGTAAAAGTATTTTTCTTTTTGAGCAACCTGCCATCGTCATACCAGTGACGGCCCATCTCTTCGCCGCCGCGAATATGGGCGATGGCAAAGGCGAATCCACGATCGAGCAGGCTTAATCGGATAGAACTGAAATAAGGTTCCATACTGTGTCCGTAACTGCCATAAGCATATTGGAGCAGCGGCGCGTTACCGTCTTTTTGGTATCCTTTGCGGTAAACAATAGATACGGGCACCTGGACTCCGTCTCTCACCGTCACAAAAAATCTTTCCGATTCATAATTTTCAGGATCGAAATCCCCTACGACTTCCTGTTGTTTCATCAGCTTGAACTCCCTGGTTTTCATATTGTAGTCGTAAATGGTCGGCGGAGTGGTCATCGACTGGTAACTGATGCGCAAAATATCAGTATCAAAATCAAGATTGATGGAGGTAGCGGTGAGGTGGGCTTCATCCTGGAAGTGAATATAGTGTTCGCTGCCTTCGGTAGGCATTATTCTCAATTGGGTAATGCCTTTTATCCTTTCTGAAAGTACGAGATAGTTATTGAAAATGTCCATGTCTTCCAACAAGACATCCTCCCGGTGTGGAATAACTTCTGTCCAGTTGGATTTTTCCGTTGCATCGACGGGCGTTTTCATCAACCTGAAGTTCTTTGCATTGAGGTTGGTTCTTACAAAAAAATCATCCTTAAAATGAGCCAGGTCGTACTCCAGGCCACGCGTTCTTTTCTGGAAAATTCTAAAGGTGCCTTCCGGATCATTGGCGTCGAGAATCCTGTACTCGGAAGTTATCGTCTGATCAGAGCCGATGATGAGAAAACGATCGGATTTCGTTTTGTAAATATAAGTACGGAAAGTATCATCTGCTTCATGCCAGATTTCCACATCATCAGTAACCGGCGTTCCCAGTTTGTGTCTGAAAATTTTGTATGGACGTAAAGCCTCATCCTTTACTGCATAAAATAAAGTCTTGTTGTCGTTGGCCCAGATGATATTGCCCGATGTATTGGGAATGACATCCTCCAGCATTTCCCCGGTTTCCAGGTTTTTAAAACGGATGGTATATATTCTTCGGCTGACAATATCTTCGCTGTAAGCCATCAGTTTATTGTCCAGGCTAACTTCAAATCCCCCGATCTTAAAATAGGAAAAATCTTTGGCCAGCTCATTTACTTCGAGTAAAATTTCTTCAGGGGCTTCCAGCGAATCTTTCTTTCTGGAGTATACCGGGTATTCTTTTCCTTTTTCGTAACGGGTGATGTAAAAATAACCGTTATCCTTATAAGGTACTGACTGGTCATCTTCTTTGATCCTGCTTTTCATTTCCAGGAAAAGATCCTGGCGGAACTGTTTGATGTGGGAAAGTTTATCTTCGAGGTATTCATTTTCGGCATTGAGATAGTTGACGACCTCCTCATTGTCGCGATCGTTGAGCCAGTAGTAATAATCTATCCGGGTATCTCCGTGAAGGGTCAGGACTTTAGGAATTTTTTGGGCCTTTGGAGCATTTTTTGATGATTGCATAGGACTTAATTTATTCGTTTGGATCGTTTTTTTTAATTTAAAAGATCTGGTTTGGTAAAATTATCAATTGGGCATGGATTTTTTCCGACAGGGTGCAAATTAACTAAAAAGTTTTTGCCAAAAAAACTGTATGGCGGAATACTGTTCAACGTTACCATTTTAGTGTTATTAATCTTACATTTGCAAAATAATGAGGAGCAGCACTTCATACGGTAAAATATTATCTATTTCGGCCCCGATAATGTTGGGTAGCGCAGCGCAAAATGTCATTGCTTTGACGGACAGCGTATTCCTTTATCATGTGAGTGAGGAAGATTTTGCTTCTATTGGATTTGCCAGTGTTTTTTACCTGATTGTGGCCGCCATTGGTTTTGGTTTTTCCCGCGGAGGACAGATCATGATTGCCCGAAGAATAGGAGAGGGGAACCCCATGGAAGTGGGGAGGACTTTTTATGCGATGTTGTATTTCGAACTTGGACTGTCAGTGTTCATGTTCTTTTTTATGAAATATGGCTGTTATTATTTCTTCCAGCTCTTTGTAGATTCGGATATTATTTTTCACAAGAGTCTTGAATACATTGAATACCGGTCCTGGGGGGTATTTTTTTCCTATGCCGGTGTGGCGATCATCGCGCTTTATACCGGCATTGCCCGAACCTGGTTCATTCTCGTTGATGCTATTTTCCTTGCTGCTTTTAATATAATGTTGGATTATGCGCTCGTTTATGGCCATTGGGGATTCCCGGAGATGGGCATCGCCGGTGCCGGATTGGCAAGTTCAATATCTGAAATGGTGGCCTTTGGCGTTTTTATTGTATTCATTTTTATGGATAAAAAATCGCGGGGTTATGCACTATTTCGAATCCCGGCGATCGATATGGAACTGATCCGAACCGAATTCCGGTTGTCCACCCCCATGGTGATGCAGGCGATGGTTGGGCTGGGAAGTTGGTTTGTCTTTTTTAGTATAGTAGAAAACCTTGGGGAACGTCAGTTGGCTATCACCAATCTCGTCAGGATGGTGTACCTCATTTTATCCATCCCTACCTGGGGTTTTTCCACAGGGGTAAACACCATGGTAAGCAATTTTATTGGCCAGCAAAAGCGTCAGGCTGTTTTGCCCATTATTTGGAAAACCGCAAAGATATCATGGATGACCACTATGGTAATGACGATACCCATTCTCCTGTTCCCCCATGAAATACTTTACCCGTTGCTGGGGGGGCAAAATGTATTCCTCATCGATGAGGCGCGTCCGGTGTTTTACGTTCTTGCAGGTATCCTGACGGCTTTTTCCATAGGAGGGGTGTATTTCAACGGGTTGGCTGGCACAGGAGCCACTTTTTACGGTTTTAAAATACAACTGGCTTGCGCTATAGGTTACCTGATCTATATTTATATCGAAGTAAATTACACTAACGGTGGATTAGTGTGGGCCTGGGCGGCAGAAATGTTTTATTGGATTGCCATTTTGCTTTTGTCTATTTGGTATATCCGGTCGAGGCAGTGGCACTTATTGCAGGTTTGAGCCTTGGCTGTCAATAGCCTCACCGGTGTAAGAAAATCTCCTTCGGGGTCATGTTTGAAGCTTTCACCTGTTTGGAATTGTTTATAAACCAGGGGACAGGGATCCCTAAAGATTTTCGACTAAAAGCCACCTCTGTTAAAGGACGATCATCGGGAATAAAAAGTTTCCTTACTTCCTTAAAACATAGGTCAGATACAAGAAATCCCGGTTCAAAAATTTATTGAAAGTTGGTGTTCCGGTGGTGGCTGCAAATTGTCTGGCCAATCCATGTAAAAAAACGGGCGCAATTTTTTTGATCAGTTTTTCCCTTCCCGGAGTAGCTAGTGTCAATGCTTCCAAAACATTTTCAGTAATGTCCTTTTTTTCTTCAGTTATTAATTGGGCATCCCTGAATTGAGCCTCCAATGCTTCCACCTTATCTGTAAGTCTGAAATCCGTAAATAAAAAATAACCTCCCGGCTTTAACACCCGGTTCACTTCGCTGAAGAATAATTCAGGACTGGGATATCGGTGTGAGGATTCCACATTCATAACGATGTCAAAAGAATGATCGGAAAATAGCAGATTTTGTGCATCCGCCTGTAAATACGCTGCATTTTCCTGACAATGGAATGTTTTGCAGAATTGGATGGCCTTGCTATTCAGGTCGATCCCTGTCACTTGCCTTGGCAACAAATTTTTTTTAATATAAGTCAATCCGCCTGCCCTTCCACAACCGACCTCCAGGAGGTTTTTATCTTGGAGGTTTATTTTTGAAGCCAAATGATGGTACAATTGAATAGAATACCTGTCTTTTTCCTGGTGCTTAGGCAATGGCAAAAGCTGGTTTCCGTCAGAGTGGCCGTAATTCATAAAGGTAATCTCCCCGTCTTTATCCTTCGTGCTGATGTACCAGTACCAAATCTTAAAGAAGGATTCTCTAATTGTCTTTTTCATAATGATGTAGTTTTTCGCTGCTGGCGAAGTTATTAGCCGTATAAAATCCAATGCTCCAAAGCAATCCAGGGGGGCAGGGTTTCATTGTCGGGATTGAAAATAATATCGGCCCGGTGATAAAAGGGAATTCTGTCTGAAAGTTTTGATGCTATAAAGGATAGTAATGCTCCTTTTTTATTGAGGTCTTTGATAAGTGGCCTTTTTTCAAGGCCTTGTATTAGTCTTTTTTCGAGTAGTTTTGGAGGGAGGTCTAAAAAAATAGTCTTTCCGTGTTTTTTCATCCATTCCATATTGTCAAAAAAACACGGTGTGCCTCCACCGCAGCTAACGACAACCTCATCGTAGTTAGCCATTTCTCGGAGGGCTTGTTTTTCAATAATTCTGAAACCATCTTCTCCTTCCTGGTCAAATAGTTGCGAAATACTTTTTCCGGTTTGGGCTTCAATATAATCATCGAGGTCAACAAAAGGATAGTTTAGTTGTTTTGCTAGTCGTGAGCCGGTGTATGTTTTCCCGCAGCCCATAAATCCTATCAGGAAAAGGCGCATATTTTTTTTCTTTTCACAAAATTGCGGAAAAAACAAACACTATTGCCGAATGGAAAACAAAAAGTTCTATTTTTGTCAAAATTTTATGCTATGAACCGTTTACTTTCATTTTTTGCTCTAATATTCCTGATCTTTTCGGCTTGTGAATCAACGCCGGAACTCAAAGAAGAGAAAACCATTGAAGAGATTCAAGCTGACGGTAAAATTACCAATTCAGATATTATCCGGAATCCGGTGACGGCAAAAGAGCCCCTGGATACCGTTAACGTTGCCAAAATGACTTTCGAGGAAGAAGAATTCAATTTTGGTGAGGTGAATCAAGGCGATGTGGTCGAACATGTTTTTAAATTTACGAACACAGGGAAGATTCCCTTACTCATCAGTGGTGCCCGCTCCACTTGCGGATGTACCATTCCCGAATGGCCCAAAGAATTGATCGATCCGGGAAAAGGTGGTGAAATAACCGTGAAATTCAATACAAGGGGCAAATCAAACGAGCAAATCAAACCCGTTACCGTTACCGCCAATACTTATCCCAATACCACAAAGGTAACGCTGACAGGATTTGTGAAACCAGGAAACGACAACAAATAAAACAGTGGTGAATTAACCCTTTACAGATAGTTTTTATCTGTTACAAGAGGCATTTTTTATACAAAATAAATTTAATATGTTGAACTTAGGATTCATTTTTTTACAAGCCGGCGGAGCTCCCGGCGGAGGAGGTAGCATGGGTATGATCCTGATGGCAGGAATGGTAATCGTTTTTTACTTTTTCCTGATAAGACCACAGGCCAAAAAGCAAAAAGAGCAACGTAATTTTGAGACTGCCCTGGAAAAAGGTACCGAAGTAGTTACCGCCAGTGGAATTTTAGGAAAAATCAATAAAATCGAAGATCAGATCGTTACTTTAGAGATCGCGACTAAAGTTTTTATTCGTGTGACAAAAAGTGCCATTTCCAAAGAAATGACAGAGAGTTTGTTCAACACCACAGAAAAAAAATAGTACCTTGGCAAGGATTAAACTTCAGGAAGACAGGGCTATACTGATGATTTGCATCGGTATAGCTCTTGTTTTTTGGATTCTTGTTAAGCTTTCCCAGGTGTACAGGGTTTGGAAGCCGGCATCCATCAATGTTAATGTACCGGAAGAGATGGCGTTCACAAAAATGCCGCCCAATAATCTTATGTTGAGGTTTGAAGCCCGGGGGTGGGATCTTCTGTTTAACAGTCATAATCTTTCCAGGCTTGCTTTGCATTACGATATGGAAGAAGAGAATGAGCTTGTAATTCCTGACGGACAATTGCGGTCAGATATTTTGGAAAACCTGCCTTCTCCCAGGATCAAGGTGGTGGATGTCAATTACAATGAACTTTTTCTGAAACTCGAGAAAAAAATGGAACGCAAAGTTCCGATCGTGCTGATTAAAAAAATTGAATTTTCTGAAGGGTTCAATTATTCAGATACCCTCTCCATCCATCCCGATAGTGTCACCGTTTCCGGGCCGGCCTCCCTGGTGGAGACCATTACTTTTTGGAAAACAGATAGCCTGACTTTGCTCAATGGGAAAAAAACAGTCGACAGAGCGGTTTCTTTATTCCCGCCACCCCGTGAATTACATCTCAGCGAGGCTAGTACTATGGTGAAAATTCCTATCGAAAACTTTACCGAAAAGTCGTTTTTTATTCCTTTGGAAATCAAAAATGTGCCCGAACGCGACAGCCTTTCTATTTTTCCCTCCAGCGTTAATGTAAGTTGCGTCGTTGGGTTGAGTAAATATGACGACCTGACTGCGGATAAGATCAAATTTGAAGTCGATTTAGGGATTGCCCATCTCTCAGAGGGAAAAAATACGGCTCCTATTGTTTTGGCCAAATACCCTGACTATGTCCAGACCGTTAAATACACCCCAAAAGCAGCCACCTTTTTTATCATTAAAAAGTCTCATGTCGTTCATGAACCTCCTCCTGGCCAGTAAAAAATGTTGCTTCCGGGTAAATTACAATTTACGCTGATCTATAATTCGGTTTAGCTTGCCACCTTCACTCCTGACGTTTTTTTAGTTACATATCGAAAATCACAATATAATTTCAACAGGTTCCGTTTTGAGAAACATGAAAATAAAAACACTCATTCTCGGAATCCTTTTGGCTTGTTCCTTTCAACTTGCTTCACAGTCTTATGACATTTCCATGGGGGTTCGTCTTGGAACGGACAAGGGCATTACTTACAAACAGCGGATCGCTAAACGCGTAACCTTGGAAGGGATCATCCAATCCAGCTTTCAGCGCGAAGAGGCCATGGTTACCCTCCTTGCTGAAAAGCATATGCCATTTATTACGCGCAGGGTTAATTTCTATACTGGTGGAGGTTTTCACAAAGGATGGCTCTCAATACCTGAAAGCAACCTCCCTGTGAAAGACCCTTTTGGGGTAACCTTGATTGCCGGACTCGAATTCACAGCGGCACGCATCAATGTCTCCTGGGATTTCAAACCTGCCATCAATATTGTCGGTGGCGAAAAACGCATTTACAGCCAAACCGGCGTAAGTGTTCGTTATGTCATCAAAAAACGCAAGGTGCTCAACCTAAGGCAAAACGGTAACAAAAAGAAAAAGATCAATTGGAAATTTTGGGACCAATAGGGATTGTGGGGGTATTGGGAACTTTCCGCTTGTCCAATTCCAATTTTCTTTTTATGTAATAGTAAGATTCCACCTGGGTTCTGATATGGATATCTGAACAACCTACCGTTTTGTAAGTATTGGTCTGATTTCTATCTAAAATACGTGCTTTTATGCTATCACACAACTGAATGTTGATCAAATCGAAAATTTGTTTTCTGATTTCCCTTGAGTAAATCGGGAAAGCTGTTTCAATTCTATGGCTCAGGTTTCTGGTCATCCAGTCAGCAGAAGATAAATAGATTGGTTTTTTGCCCCCGTGGTGGAAAATGAACACCCGGGTATGTTCCAGGTACCGGTCCACTATGCTTATGGCTTCAATGTTATCGCTCAGGTTTTTTACTCCCGGCACCAGGCAGCAGATACCACGGATAATGAGTTTTATTTTGACCCCTGCCTGACTGGCTTTGTAAAGGTGTTCGATCATCATTGGATCCTGAAGGCTGTTCAGTTTTAGGATGATTTCTGCTTTTTTACCTTTTTCAGCCTGGGCGATTTCATAATTGATCAAAGCCTCAAGTTTGGAGCGAAGGTTAAACTGCCCCACGAGCAGGTGTTGGAATGGTTTTATGGGTTTCTGTTTTGTTTCCAGGTAAGAAAATACGCGGGCTACTTCATTTACCAGGCGGGGGTCACTGGTAAACAATCCCATATCGGCGTAAATTTTAGCGGTGCCTTCATGAAAATTCCCGGTGGCCATATAGGCATAAAGTTTGTCTATTCCGTTTTCCATCCTTCTTACCAGAGCAAGTTTTGAATGGACTTTCAGCCCGGGAATGCTGTAATTGACCGTAACGCCTGCTTTTTCCAGTTTTTCTCCCCAGCCCAGGTTGGCTTCTTCATCAAATCTGGCTTTAATTTCAATAAAAGCGCTTACCTGTTTCCCCATTTTAACAGCTTTCATCAGCGCCTGCATGATTCGGGATTTTGATGCTACGCGGTACTGAACAATTTTTATGTGGGTAACATTAGGATCTTCGGCCGCTTCTTCAAAAAATCGAATGGCAGATTCGTAGGAATGATAGGGCGGATGAATGAAGTGATCTTTTTCTTTCATCTTTGCGAAAAAGCGATTCGTTTTTTCAAGTGGAGGGTAGGGCATGTTGGGTTGTTGCGGATCCTTGAGTTTTTCGAGCCCGAAATCCGGAAACTTAAAAAAGTCGGAATTGTTATGGTATCGCCCTTCTTTGAGCAAATCCAGATCATCCAGTTCAAGGACATGCTTGAGGTGGTCCAATACCAATTTTGGCATCTCCCTGTCGTAGATCAAACGCGAAGCCGGGCCGACATGACGTTTGGCCAGGCTTGATTTTATTTTATTCATAAGGTCGCCGCTCCATTCGTCATCAATATACAGTTCGGCATCTCGTGTGAGTTTAATGGAGTATGTTTCAATAATGTTATATCCAGGGAACATCCACGAAATACTGTGGCGAACGATATCGTCGAGAAGTATGATTTGATGAATGCCGGCAGGACAGGGCAAATGTATGAATCTTGGTAAATGGTCGGAAGGAATCTTGACAATGGCGATTTGCTTTTCAGCCTCAGGGTTTTCTTTTTCTTTGATCAGAACGGTCAGGTAAAGGGCGGCATTATTTAGAAACGGTCTGATTTTGTTGCCGACCAGCAGTACAGGCTGTACAAAAGGCAGCATATGATCCTGGAAGTAATTTTCGACAAATTCTTTTTGTTCCTCATTCAGGTCCAGTCGTCTCAGCAAAAAAATGTTATTTTTTTCAAGTTCCGGTACGATTTGTTCCTGGAATATTTGACTGTATTCTTCCTGTTGAAGATTGACGGTTTCCTGTATTTTTTCGATGATCTCTTGTGGGTCATAATCCAGTTTTGCCCTTGTCTTTTTTCCAACTCTGACCAGGTTTCTATGGTTGGCCATCCTGACCCTGAAGAATTCATCCAGGTTTGAAGAGTAGATAGCCAGGAATTTTATCCTTTCGAAAAGTGGAACCCTGGGGTCTTTAGCTTCCTGCATGACTCTATAATTAAAAGACAACCAGCTAATGTCTCTAATAAGTAATGGTTTTTTTCTACCTGGCATAATTCGTTATTTCAAAAAAAAATGAAAGAAATTTTATAGCTCTCCAGGTTTCTCAATCGCCATAAAAATAAAATAATTACAAAAGCCGGCCGAATCAAAACTCAAGAAACCTGGAATCCAAAAGCGCGAAAAACATTAGGCCTGGCTGCGGTTGCCAAATTAGGGGTTAACTGCCAATTTTCAAAATGATCTTTCAATTTTCAGAGTTGTAGATTGATAATTATCGGGGGGCCTAAAAAAATCCCATTCTCCAGGGTTTCCATCGGTAAGGCACAATAGAATAGGATGCTTTCACCTTAAGTTCTTTTCTGAAAAACAATACCCCAAAATGAAAAAGATCAATAGCAAGCGTTACCTCTTCCTTGCTCTTTAACGCGTCCCATGCTTGTTCCATCGCAGAAGACCAGTGGATATCTGCAATGATGAAAACACTGTGTTCGTGGGCATATTTCAGGCATTGTTTATAGTACTTTAAGGTAGCCCCTTTCTGGTGATCTCCGTCAAGGTATAACAGATCCAACTGTTGAAGGTCTTTAAGCGCCGGGAGGAGATTTTCCTTGAACGGGCCTGTCCATACACTAATACTCGACATGCCCAGGTTGCGCAGGTTGTTGGAAGCTGTTTTGGCGGTTTCAGGGCACCCTTCGATAGTAATCATACGGGAGCGAGGAGCCGCCCCCGCCAGGTAAAGGGTTGAAATGCCCAGAGAGGTTCCTAATTCCAGAATGGTCTCCGGTTTGTAGACCCTGGTGATGTTGAAAATTATCCGGCCTAATCGAGGGGAGATGGCAGCAAACCGTGCCAGGTCACTAATCGTGCGTTCATTATTGTTTCTGACCATTGACCCGGCGCCATAATCTGTTATTTTGATCCCGGACTCGATGGAGAGCAATTTTTTGCGCAATTGTTCAACGATGAAAAAAGTGTAATAGGGACGTTTGTTTTCTACCACCTCCTGTATGAATTCACTCACAAAAGGCGAGTGGACATCATGGCGCGTTCGGGCCTTTAAATAAAACTTAAGCCAGCGTTTGAAGAAGGAAACATAGAAATACAAAAGAGTCATTAGGTTCGGTGAATCATTTTAGCTGTTAAAAAACAATATTATAAAAGCACATTGCAAAACTGCATAATCTGTAGATTAAAAAAGAAAATAATATGGATTTAGTTTTAAGAAAGCAACGGGAATTTCTATCTTGGCGAATAATAAACCATTGAATAAATGTCATTGTTCCAATTACACGGAAAACTCGATCAAAAGCAAAGCATATTATTGAGTATAGCAGGTTTCGTCATCCTGATTGGTATTTGGTGGGCACTTGCTGAAAGCCTTTCAGAGAAAAGACCTATAGTGGAATATGATACCCATCCACCTTCTGCTTTTGATACTACGGCCGTGAAAATTAACAGGGATTCTCTTTTTAGAGAAGATTCCATAAGATTTGCCAATGCCACCGAGTTTGAAAAAGTATATCCATTACTTCCCACCCCGGGAAAAGTCTTAAAATCCTACCCGGAGCTGGTGAAAAAAGACAAATTGTTCGATAATGCCCTGCACTCAATCTGGTTAAATCTCAAAGGGTATTTTTGGGCCGTTTTGATTTCCATCCCCATGGGGTTCCTGATCGGGCTGGTGCCTTTGTTTCGGGGGCTTTTCAGTAAACAGGTCGATGCGATGCGATTTCTCCCGCTGACCGCCCTGACCGGGTTGTTCATCATTTGGTTCGGAATTGAAGACCAGATGAAAGTGGCTTTCCTTGCATTTGGGATCATCGTATTTTTATTGCCGGTGGTGGTGCAACGGATTGATGAAGTAAATGATACCTATCTAAAAACGGTATTCACCCTGGGGGCAACCAATTGGCAAACCATAAAAACCGTATATCTTCCTTCTGTTTTTTCCGTTTTAATGGACGATATCAGGGTTTTGACAGCCATCTCCTGGACCTATATTATTATTGCCGAGTTGATCAACCGACAACTCGGTGTTGGAGGATTGATCTACCTGAAAGCCCGACAGGGACAAATCGATAAGGTTTTTGGTATTCTCATTGTCATTATCTTCATTGGATTTTTGCAGGATCGTCTTTTTATCTACCTCGACAGGCGGTTATTTACCCATAAGTATTTTAAAAAGAGCCTTTTGGGAACCAAAGAGACTTCAAGTGGTATTTATATCATCCTGGCATTGTTTACTGCTGCTGTGCTGGTCCCTATGTTTGTTTCCAACATTCCGGCCTATCTGATGAATATAATGATTATCGTTTTAATCACCGGAATCATCACTATTCTTTATGGGGAATTCAGGATATGGAAATTCAAGGAATCCTGATGCCGGTTGGAAACGTTTTTATTAAAGATGCATTTAAAGCCAAATATTCCTAAAGAAATATGAGTTTATTTACAGATACGCCCAGCCCGAATATTATTGAGTTGAAAAATCTGAGTCAAAGTTATGATGGGGGAGAAACCTTTATCATCAAAGACCTCGATTTTCTTGTGGAGGACAAACCTGCGCAAGGACAGTTCGTCGTTATTCTGGGGATGTCTGGTTGCGGAAAATCTACTTTGTTAAGGTATATCGCAGGATTACAGCAACCAACGTCAGGAGAAGTGCTCATCCACGATGCTCCGGCCAATAACAAAACCAGGGTTGGGATGGTTTTTCAGCAGTATTCTTCTCTTCCCTGGATGTCTGTCCTCGACAACGTAAGCTTGTCCCTTTTGTATAAAGGCGTTGAGGAAAAAGAACGACATGAAAAAGCGATGGAGATTATTGAAATGGTTGGCCTGGCCGGGCATGAAAATAAATTCGCCCAGTATCCGACCCTTTCCGGCGGACAGCTTCAAAGGGTCGCAATTGCCAGGAGTTTGTTGGCCAATCCGGAAATCCTCCTCATGGATGAGCCTTTTGGTGCGCTGGATGTAAATACTCGTTTGCAGATGCAGGATTTGCTGGCGAACATCTGGCTGACCTTCCACCCAACGGTTATTTTTGTAACCCATGATATTTCAGAAGCTGTTTATCTTGGGGATGATATTTATATCATGAAATCCGCTCCCTCCAATTTTGTGGAACACATTCATGTTGATTTACCCTTCCACCGTACCCATGAAACAAAACGTGACCCACATTTTGTAGAACTGGTGCAACTGGTAGAAGATAAAATGATTCATGTGTCCAAAATGGGATAGATTTAAGACCATACGACCACTGAATTTTGATGCAATAAAAAGGCACTCCATCTCTCTTTTCCCTTCATTGGGAACAATCAATTAAGCGAAGGTTCGGGGGCTTAAAAAAGGCTTCTTTTTTACTAAAAAACTACTTGTTTTTCTTATCTTTGTGTGTCTTTGCTGGGCCTTTGTATCAATGAAGGAACATAGCTTTTATTTAAATTAAAATATATCAACATAAATGCCTCCAAGTCAAAGAATTATACCAATTACCATCGAGGATCAGATGAAGTCTGCTTACATAGATTATTCTATGTCGGTAATTGTTTCCAGGGCGCTTCCGGATGTAAGAGATGGTTTAAAACCCGTACACCGGAGGGTGTTGTACGGAATGTCCGAATTGGGATTGCCTTATAACAAAGCTCATAAGAAATCTGCCCGTATTGTAGGGGAGGTTTTGGGTAAATATCACCCACATGGGGATTCATCCGTATATGACACCATGGTGCGTATGGCCCAGGATTGGTCTTTGCGTTACCCTTTGGTGGATGGCCAGGGTAATTTTGGTTCAATGGATGGGGATAGCCCGGCAGCGATGCGTTATACAGAGGCACGTCTGACACGAATCAGTGATGAATTATTGGCAGATATAGGAAAGGACACTGTTGATTTTACCTTAAATTTTGATGATTCCCTCACCGAGCCTTCGGTTTTGCCTTCCAAGCTGCCCAATCTTTTGGTAAACGGAGCTTCCGGAATCGCAGTAGGGATGGCAACGAATATGTTGCCACATAATCTTTGCGAAGTGATCGACGGTGTGTCTGCCACCGTTGATAACCCTGATATTACCATCGATGAATTAGTGGAATTTATCAAGGCGCCTGATTTCCCTACCGGTGGAATTATCTACGGTTATGAAGGGATAAAAGAGGGTTTTGAAACGGGCCGAGGCCGGGTGCTGCTGCGGGCTCGTACGAATATTGAAGAGCACAATGGTCGTGAACAGATCATTATTACCGAAATTCCCTACCAGGTTAATAAGGCTAACCTGGTGGCTAAAATTGCTGAGCTGGTCAATGAACATAAAATCGAAGGGATCAGCGACTTAAGGGACGAATCCGACAGAACAGGATTGCGTGTGGTGGTTGATATTAAACGTGATGCGATGGCATCCGTTGTACTGAGTAAATTATTCAAATATACTGCGCTCCAAACTTCTTACGGGATCAACAATGTCGCCCTGGTTCGTGGGCGTCCTATGTTGCTCAATCTGAAAGACCTGATTGAAGAATTTATACTTTTCCGTCTTGAGGTCATCGTTCGAAGGACGCAATATGACCTCAAAAAGGCATTGAGCAGGGCTCATATCCTGGTTGGATTGCTGATTGCTTTAGATTATCTTGATGCAGTTATTTCCCTGATTCGTAATTCACCGACGCCTAATGAAGCACGGGATGGATTGATGAAAGGGGCCTTTATTGATGATCTGGATGCTTTCTGGGATAAATTTAAAACCATAATTGACAATAGCCAGACAGACGAGCTGATGGTCGAAGAAGGCAAAGTGCTTTCGGAACACCAGGCCAAGGCTATTCTTGAACTGAGGTTGCAGAAACTTACAGGACTTGAGCGGGACAGTATTCGTGCCGAGTATGATGAATTGCTCAATACGATAAATCATCTGAGGGATATTCTGGGAAGTGAGGTACTTCGTCGCGAGATCATTAAAGAGGAGCTTGCTGAGGTCAAAGAAAAATATGGGGATGCCCGACGTACAGAGATCAACTATGCAGGGGGAGATATTTCGATGGAAGATCTTATCAAGGATGAAGAAGTTGTCGTGACCATTTCTCACCTTGGATATATAAAACGTACCCCTACTGCTGAATATAAAACGCAAAACCGCGGTGGTCGTGGGTCCAGGGGGTCAAAAACCAGGGATGAGGATTTTATAGAACATATGTTCACCGCCACCAATCACGATTACCTGTTACTCTTTACTGATCGCGGGAAATGTTATTGGCTGCGGGTTTATGATATTCCCGAAGCGTCCAAAACCTCAAGTGGAAGGGTGATTCAAAATATTCTTACCATTCCTAAGGAAGATCAGGTTCGGGCTTATATTATTGTGAAGGATCTCAAAGATGAAGATTTTCTGGATAATAACTTTATCATGTTTGGGACGAAACTCGGGGTGGTGAAAAAGACACCATTACGGGATTTTTCCCGCCCAAGAGTAGGTGGAATCATTGCGATTACCATTCGGGATGAAGATCAGTTGCTGGAAGCGCGTTTGACCAACGGGCATAATGAAATTTTCATGGGTACACGAAAAGGGATGGCTATTCGTTTTAATGAAGAAGCTATTCGTGCCATGGGAAGATCTGCTGCCGGGGTGAGAGGAATCCGGATCGCCGAAAAAGGGGATGAAGTGGTTGGTATGGTTTGTATTGATCCGCAGGATAAGGAAACCACTATTTTCGTGGTTTCTGAAAAAGGAAACGGAAAACGCTCCGATTTTGATGATTACCGCTTGACCAACAGAGGAGGTAAAGGGGTGAAAACGATGCAGATCACTAATAAAACAGGTGCATTGATCGCCATTAAAGCGGTAAAGGATGACGATGACCTTTTGATTACCAACCGTTCTGGAATTATGATCCGTATGTCTGTAAGTGATGTTCGGGTTATGGGACGTGCCACACAAGGCGTTCGGGTGATCAGGGTGGATGATAACGATGAAATCGCAGATGTTGCCGTTGTGCCACATAGTGATGAAGAGGAAAATATTATCGAAATCATTGATGAAACTGAAGAAATAAAGGATACGGGTGAAAATACTGTTGATAAAACAGATGAGCCAAATCCTGAAGATTAATTTAACATTTTGATAAGAGCCTAATTCACTTTGGATGCGTCTTATTGAAAAAAGGCTTTAGCTTTATTTAATTTGATAAAAAAATCAATTTATTACGTTATGAAAAAACTTATTTCAGCCATTCTCGCAGTTGCATTTATTTTTGGAACTGCCCAGGCTCAGGATGGAAAAAAGGCGTTGAAAAACGCCTCAAAAGCGATCAGTACCTATTACCTGGATCAAAGTAAAAAGGAAAAACTTCAGGAAGCGGTTGACGAAATTGAAATTGCCACTACAGGAACCGAAACGGCTGGTGATTATAAAACCTGGGAAACAAGGGGTAAAATCTACAATGAAATTGCCACCCAGATAGCGGTTTCCCGCCAATTGGGAATGGGGGGAGAAGCAGCGCTTCCCCAGGTAGAAGATCCGGGATATCTCGCCTTTGAATCTTATGCCAAAGCACTTGAGCTGGCCGAGAAAAAATTTCAGATCAAAGAAGCTTGCGAGGGAATCCAGGCTGCCCAGCAAAACCTTTATAATCTTGGGATTTATTCCTATGAGGACAAAAATTTTGAAAGTGCCGTTAAAGACTTCAAAACAGTCATCACTGCTCATGATCTGCTGAAAAAACAAGATGCACCAAGTAATTTGGACGATGCTACGGCCTACTCAGACCAGGTGTATGTGACAGCCCTTGCTGCCATCAATGCAGGAATGGATGATCTGGCATTGGAATACTTCATGAGAATGTACAACGAAGGAACAGATAAACCTGCCGTTTACGAGTCTATCTATAAGCTTAAAATGGAAGAAGACCTTGCAGGAGCTTATAAATATCTCGAAGAAGGAAGACAAAAATTCCCTGAAGATGTATCCCTGCTGTTTACAGAGATTAACCATTTCCTGAAGGAAAACCGCTTAAATGAGCTGATTGCCAAGTTGGAAATGGCCATTGAGAAAGAACCTGAAAATCTTTCCCTTTATTCCACTATGGGTAATGTTTACGACAACCTATACCAAAAAGCGAATGAAGCCGGAGATAAAGAAAAAGCAGAAGAATATTTTGCACAGGCACTAAAATACTACACAGTAGATTTGGAAAAAGATCCAACCTACTTTGACGCTATTTACAGTGTGGGAGCCTTGTACTTCAATAAAGGGGCCTTTTATACTGTCGAAGAAAACAAAATTCTTGCTGATTGCACCAAGCCAGCCTGTATGAAAGATGCAGACGCTTTGAGAGCCAAGGCGAATGAGAATTTTAATCTGGCTTTTCCTTATTTCCAAAGTGCAGAAAAGATCAATCCTAATGATATCAATACCCTGATAGCGTTAAAAGAAATTCTCGTGCGTCAGGATCGTTTTGATGATTCAAATGAAATCAAAGCCAGGTTGGAAAATGTCCAAAATGGTGGTACCAACGAGACTTCCTTCTTCAAGGATTAAATCTTTGGTAATAAGCCAATAAACATGAGTCATCTTACCTTAGGGGCAGGAAATTAAATTTGGTAAATTTGAAATGAAAAAATAAGGAAGCGGCATAAGACTATAATGAGTCATTTGTCATTAAGACAGTTCGGGATAGCCAGTCCCGCTTCCTTTTCTCTGTTTCACCTCGGACAGTTTGTTAGGCAAAAAGCCTGAGTAAGATAGATGAGGCATAACAGAAGTTATTTTATCAACACAAATTTACCGATTTAGTATGAAACAATCTGATCGTTTTGTAGGAATTGACATATCAAAAGATAGTTTTGATGTCTGCGTTTTATCACAAGGGGCTCTATTAGAAGAAAGCCGTTTTAATAATGATGCTCAAGGTTGGCAAAAGTTTGCTAAAAACCTTAGTGATCAGGACTTATGCATAATAGAAGCAACGGGATCTTATCATGTAGGGTTGGCATTATATTTAGTTGAGCATGATAAACGTGTTAGTGTAGTCAACCCTTTGCGTGTAAAGTATTTTTCTCGATTGAATCTCAAGAGGGCAAAAACAGATAGGGTAGATGCTTATGTTATTGCCCAGTATGGCCAAGTATTTAAGCCTGAAAGTTGGACAGCTCCACCGACACATTTAAGACAACTTCAACAGTTAATGACAGTTTCTGCACAATTAACAAAACAAAAGACGGCATTAATCAATCAACAAAAAAACTTTGAACTTGTACCAGACCCCAGTAAAGAAGCCCTTGAAATAATAAAGTGCCAAATAGTAAAATTAGAGAAACATTTACAAGAAATACAATGCCTTATCAATAATAGCATTAAAGAACATTACAAAGAATTAGAGGCTTCTTTACGATCAATTCCCGGTTTAGGTCCCAAAACGGTAGCCACCTTAATCCTAATAACTGGAGGCTTTACCAAGTTTGGATCATATAAAGCTTTGATAGCCTATGTGGGGTTAGCTCCTCGGACATACGAGTCAGGAGTAAGTGTTAAGGGAGCTTCACACATCTGCAAGTTAGGGTCATCCTATCTTCGAAAGTTACTTTATGAATGTGCTTTAAGTGCCAAAAGGTTTAACCCTGTATGTAAGGAACTATTTGAAAGACTCTATATTGCAAAGAAAAAACCATTTAAAGTAGCCATGATTGCGGTGGCCAATAAGTTGCTGAAAATCGCTTTCACTATAGCTATAACTGGACAAAAATTTGATCCGGAATACAGACTAAAACATTATTTTGCCAAATAAAATTTTCTGATTTTCCGAAAAAAATTTGGAGATGAACACAGTTCATCCCGAATTTTCAAAAACTGTCTGAAATAGAAATTTTTTGATTATTTGAATTATTTTTTAAATGAAAAATGTAAAACAAGGAATTTAAAACCTGCCTGCAGACGCAGGAAGGCAGGTGTAAAAGTGAGTGGGCAAAAGGTTTGGGTTTTGGAAAAAAGTCATTTTTTGTCGCAAAACACCTAACCCACGACCCAAACACTTCTAAATTTTGCGGTTACTTGTTTTAAATTTTGCGGTTTATTTCTTTTGTAAAAGAAAAATCCCGAATTTAATCTGATTAGATGAAATTCGGGATGACTCATGTTTTTATTGAAGGTCCAGTTGTCTGTAAAATAGTAAAAGATTCTTTTCATCCTCTGGAACCATGGAGTGGCCGGCTTTTGCCAGGAGCTTATGGGCTGCTTTTGCCACCTCCACATCCGGGTAAAAATGATCCCTTGCATAATGTACATATTTCATTAGCATAAAGGCATTGAACCATCGGAAAAACCTCTTTTGAAAGGTTTCAAAATGACCGGTATGATGGTGGAGTTCTTCCCATTTTTCTTTAAAATTCACCGTTTGCAGAAACACAGCAACGGGTTCAGGGAGAACCTGGAACACGTCGGAGGCCGATAGGTTGTAATAGCTTTTTAATTCGGAAAACAGGCTTTTTATAGCTTCAAAACTTTCAGGAGCATAAGTTTTGTACGCCATTTTGTCTTTCAATAAGGCAGCCACTGCTTTTCCTGTTCCAAACGGTACCCGATGGGAAGGGCGGGGCGAAGGAATCACCTTAGTGGTAATGATCTCCGTGAATGTGCCCAGCTCAATGAATTTATGCAGAAAATAAAAATCTTCTCCGGCTTTCCTCTTGTTCATCCCTCCCTGCAACTGGTAGGCATTATTTCTCACCGCCATGCTTGAACCAATGGTCTGATAGGCGAAGGGGAATCCGGCAAAACGTTGTGCATGCACGTAATAACGAAGGTGTAATTCATAGAGCGTAATGGCCTGGTAAATGGTATCGTCAAACTCCGGCCCCGACAACGGGTGTTCAAAATGTATTCCACAGGCAGATGATCCTGGATGATTTTGGAAGTGCGTTTCGATGGCCGTCAGGTAATTTCGCTCACATTTGCTGTCCGCATCAAAACAAATGATGATTCCATCGGGCTTATTGGCTTTTTCCAACCTCCACGAAGCTTCATCCATCCCGATCTTTCTGGCGAGACCTACTCCTGCATATTTCCATGGCAAATCCGGATGGTAAAGGATATGAAATTTCATCTCAGGCCTGCTGTTTGTTTGGGCCCAATCGCTGGCCTCCTGATAAGTTTTTTGGTTTTTTTCAACGATCGGCGCCCCGGCCTTCTCACTATGGTTGATGATGACAATCACTTCAACGGAACACTGGGGTGGGTCACATTTTTTGAGACTCATCAGGGAAAACAAAAGTGCCTCTTCATCACTGCAGGGAATGACAACTATCATACCCAGGTTGGCGGCAATCCGGGAATCGACCTGGGGCGCAAAAAGAGTCTTTTGTTGAAGATATCTGGTCATAATGGAAAGGTACGAAATGTTTGAAAAAAGTCAGAATATTTGATGTTTTACCGGACCGCTTTTAAAAGTAGTTTCCCGTATATTGCCTTCCTGCAGTTATCTTTATATCTTCGCAAAAAAAATTAAATTACACTTCGAATGGCGATAAGCAATATGCTGGATACCGATCAAAAGGCACTCGAAATCAACCTTAACGAGCAGATCTACGGAACTTTTGCCGAGATTGGTGCGGGGCAGGAGGTGGCCCGTATTTTTTTTAAAGTGGGAGCTGCTGCGGGAACTATTGCCAAAACCATGTCAGCCTATGATAAAACTTATTCTGATGAAATATACGGTGTAGAGACTTCTGGCCGCTATGTCTGTGAATCCCGTGTGGAAAAGATGCTGGATCATGAGTATGGATTACTTACCAAGAGGCTCAGTAAAATCCGTCCCCAAAGCACTTTTTTTGTTTTTGCAGATACGGTGGCTACCCTGAATTTTAGCAGGACCATCCAGGGGAATGGTTGGTTGGGGATCCGTTTTCAACTCAAACCGGATGGGCCTTCCAATGATATTATCCTGCACGTCAGGATGCTGGACAATACAACTTCACAGCAACAATCTGCTGTCGGTATATTGGGCGTTAACCTGCTTTATGGGATTTATGCCTATACCCATGATCCGGAAAAAATGATATGCTCCCTGGTAGATGAGATTCGCGGCCGGGTTCATATTGATATGGTCCGGTTGAGTGGCCCTGATTTCGACCTCGACAACCGCTTGCTGGCCTATTGGCTTGTAAAACATGACCTGGCACCCATTACGATGTTTAATGCCATGGGAGAAACAATGCATGCTTCCAATTTTTTGTACAAAAAAAATATCATGGTGGTCAGGAGCAATTTTCGGCCTATTACCGTGGTTACCGAAAACCTGATCCAAAATGGTTTTGAACAGTTTTGCGAAGAATGCGAGGCGAAGAGTGGAGAGGATGCATTTATTTTTACGGAAATGATGCCTGCTCAAAAAGGAGAGGAAGCAAAAAATGATGAAAAAGACTTCATAGAAAGAGCAGATATGTTAAGCCTGCTAGGACATTCAGTGATCGTTTCCAATTGCCGGGAGCACGAGCGGCTTGTTGATTACCTCAGTGAGTTTAAATTTAAAAAACTGGGCATCGCAATGGGGGCAAAAAAAGTTCAAAAACTGATCCTCGAAAAATATGAAAAATATTTTGAAACCAGCCTTTTGCTGGGATTTGGAAAGTTATTCCGGAATAAGGTAGTGCTTTATGTGTATCCTGCGCAGCCCACTTCCGAAGATAAACTGCTGACCTCCCAAAATATTGAAACGCCTCCGGATATGAAGTTTCTTTACCAGCATCTTTTGCATAACGGAAGGATTGTCGATATTAGAAAATTTAGAAAAGAGATTTTACACATTTTTACCAAAACAGCGCTGAAAAAATTGCGAAAAGGAGAAGAAGGTTGGGAACAACTCGTACCTAAAGCTGTGGCGAACTACATTAAGGAAAAGAAAGCTCTTGGATATAAGGGGAATTGACGGAGTAAATAGAAAATTTAAAGTCAATAAATCTCCAGTCTGAGCCAGGGAATAGTTGATAAATACCAGGGCCAGCCTTTTCTTTAGCATGATTCAGTGCAGGTTTTTTTAGCGGCCTCCTTTTTAACTTTTATCATTTATCAAATCATGTCAACGGGTTCTTCGATAATATTAGAAATTCAGTATTTGCCTTCCATTCAATACTTTTCCAAATTAAAACGATTTGAAAAGGTGTTGATCGAACAACACGAACACTATAACAAAGGAAGTTATAGAAACCGTGCCCATATCGCCAGCGCAAATGGTCTTGAACGTTTATCTATTCCGCTTGTAAAGGGAAAAAATGAGCAGCAACCTATTCGGGAAACGAAGATAGCGTGGTATGAACCATGGGCCAAAAGACATTGGCAAGCCATTCATTCGGCTTATGGAAATGCTCCTTTTTTTGATTATTATGAGGATGAATTACGCCCTTATTTTATGCAGCAATATACCTATTTATTTGACTGGAATCTGGAGCTGATCCTCAAAATACACAGATTATTGGAGCTGGATTCGAAGTTGATTTTTACCGAGACTTATCATCGGGAAGTGCCGGATGGAATCATTGACTTCAGGAACAGCATTGCTCCGAGGGCAAAGGTTAATGTCCCTGACCCATATTTTACGGAAATCCCTTATGCACAGGTTTTTATGGAAAAGCATGGTTTTTTATCCGGTTTAAGCATATTGGATTTATTATTTTGCACCGGACCGGAAGCAATTAGTTATCTTTGAAAATAAATAGATTTCGTAAAAGCACTATTTTCCGGGATCTCTTTTTAGGTTATGATTTTGTAATCATCAGAAATCTGCCACACTACCAGTATGACAACATTAATTAATCAGCAACTCAGTGTTTTCCGTGTACAATTGGATGAATTGATCAAGGAACTTCACGAGCTGACCATACAGATCAATCACAAGGAATTGTCTGCAACGGTAAGCGATTTAAGAAACCGCATTCACGACCCCTTTATGTTCGTAATTGTTGGAGAGGTCAAATCCGGGAAGAGCTCTTTTGTCAATGCGTTGCTCGAATCCAAAAGAGAGATCACCAAGGTTGCCCCTCAACCTATGACAGATACTATCCAGCAGATTCTTTATGGGGAGAAAGAAGAATACATCAATATCAATCCCTTTCTCAAAAGAATACTGGTGCCGGTGGAGATTCTCAAGGAAATAGCCATTGTTGACACCCCCGGTACCAATACCATCATTGAGCACCACCAGGAAATTACTGAAAGTTTTATCCCAGCTTCCGACCTGATCGTTTTTGTATTTGAAGCCAAAAATCCATACCGGCAATCTGCCTGGGATTTCTTTGATTTTATCCACGAGGATTGGCGCAAAAAGATCATTTTTGTGTTGCAACAAAAAGATTTACTTTCTGAAGACGATTTACAAATTAATATCAGCGGGGTAAAAGAACAGGCGCTCAAAAAAGGGATTGAAAAAGCGGTGGTTTTCGCCGTTTCTGCCAAACAGGAACTGGAAGGAGACAAAACAGGAAGCGGATTTACCGCCATCCGGGCCTACATTCACGAAAACATTACCGGGGGAAAAGCTCCCGCATTGAAATTGTTGAATACCGTGGATACCTCAAGGAACATCAATACCCGAATTTTTGAAGGACTCAGCTTAAGAAGCAAACAACTGGAAGCGGATATTTTGTTCCGACAGGATATTAAAGATACCCTGGAGGACCAGGAATTGAAATCCAATAAGCATGTGGATGTGCTGGTGGAGAACCTTATTGCCACCTATGATCGTATTACCAGGGAAAAAGAAAAGGAATTGGCAACCGGATTGTCATTTTTTTCCTTGTTGAGGCGTTCTGTTGTTTCTATGTTCAGTAAAAAGGCTTCTGCAAAAGAATGGCTGGAAACCCTGGCGGCGAATTTGGAAAAAGATATGCAGGGAGAGTTGAGTATTAAGCTCAATGACGGGGTGATAGATTTGGCTGACAGCATTCAGCAAATGGCAAAAATCATCGACCTGAAGCTAAGGAACAGTGAAACTATCTTAAGAAATGACCACGAAATATTCAGCGCTATTGCTGAACGGCGCAGCAATGTCCTTCGTGATCTCCAGGATACCTTTACCACCTTTATTAACAAGGCGGAAAATTTTACCGACAAGAGTCTTTTTCCCGATAAACAAACCTTGTCGCCAAACCTGGCCGCCGGTTCTGGATTGGCGGCTATCGGCGTTATCCTGATGGCAGTGACCAACGGAATGGTGTTTGATATTACAGGAGGAGTACTCACTACCATCGGTTTGATCTTTGCCGGCGTGTCAACAAGTGTCAAGCGAAAAAAAATACTGGATGGTTTTAGCACGGAAGTTCAAAAAGGCCGTACCCGAATCAACGATGAAGTGACGGGGAACTTAAAAGTTTATATTGGCCATTTGAAGGAAAAAATTGATGGAAATTTTGTAAAATTTGATGAACTCCTGGTTAAAGAAGAAAATGTACTCAAGGAATTGAATAGTAAACAACTTGATATCGAAACGAAACTAGGGGAGATGGCTGAAAAAATGACAGTATCCTATTAAGTGTGTAAATAAAAAATAGAGGGCTTCGCCCGAATTTTTAGATTTTGACTCTTTCGTCAAAAATAGCAATAAATTGGTTAAGAATAATGGGCCAGTTGCGAATCGGCATGGTCCATTTTTTCGTTATTTCAAAAATCGCCAGATAAACCGACTTTTTCAATGCATTATCCGTTGGAAAAGACATTTTGTTTTTGGTGTATTTTCTGATTTTTCCGTTGAGATTTTCAATCAAATTTGTGGTATAAATGATCGTTCTAATTTCAAGAGGGAAGTCAAAAAAAGTGGTCAGCTCATCCCAGTTATTATACCATGATTTAATAGCGTAAGGATACTTGTGATTCCATTTTTCATCAAAGTCCTTTAGAGCTGCCTGGGCGGCTTCTTTGGTCGGTGCTCCATAAATGGTTTTCATGTCTTTGGCAAAAACCTTACGATCTTTCCAGACAACGTATTTGGAAGCATTCCTGATTTGGTGCACGACACAAATTTGAGTGCTCGTTTCAGGAAAAACACTTTTAATAGTCTGGGTAAAACCGTTGAGATTATCCGTCACGGTAATTAAGATATCTTCTACGCCCCGAGCTTTGATATCGGTCAGTACGCCCATCCAAAAACTGGCGGCTTCACTTTTACCCAACCACATGCCCAAAACCTCTTTCCTCCCGTCTTTCTTGAGTCCTACGGCCAAATAGACTGTTTTATTGGTCACTCTGGAGTTCTCACGGACTTTAAAAACAATCCCATCCATCCACACGATTAGATACTGAGATTCCAGGGGGCGATTTTGCCAGGCAATGATATCCTCGGTCACCTTATCGGTGATTTTGGAGATGGTAGACGTAGAGATGTTGAAGTCATACAAATCCCGAATTTGTTCCTCAATATCGGCATTGCTCATCCCTTTGGCATAAAGTGAAATTACGATCGATTCAATGCCTTTAGCCAGCCTGGATCGTTTAGGAACAATCTGAGGTGTAAAACTTCCATCCCGGTCTCTGGGCACCTCGATTTCAGATTCGCCATAGGAGGTTTTGATTACTTTTTTAGAATTGCCGTTCCGGGCATTTGGATTGTCGCTCCTCTGGTGTTTGGCATAATCCAGATGGGCATCAATTTCTCCTTCCAGCATTTTTTCAATGCCGCGTTTGTGAAGCTCACTGAGGAAAGATTCTAACTCATCCCCAGTCTTAAATTGCTTCAGGAAATCATCGTTTAATAGATCTTCTTTTTTCATCATCAGTAAAGTATGTTTTAAAATTACAAAAAATTAAAATAGGGGGCCATGGCCCCCTATTTTAAAACTTACACACTTTACTGGATACTACCGAAAAATTGTCGGTTTAAGGTCTCCTCATGTGTTTTTTAAAACGCTCATATAGCTATTGGGTTACTTCATCTAATAAAACGGGTTTCAATTTCCACTTTTGGGCTATATTTATACCTTTAATCGAATTATTCGTTTTGAAGAAATTATGAAAAAGAAACATGTTGCCGGTATATTAGCTCTTCTCCTGGGAATATTTGGCGTCCACCGATACTACCTGGGACAACGTCTTTTAGGCGTCTTATACACCTTTGCCTTTTTTTTTACATTGATTATAACTGCGGAAGAAAATGTTCCTGCCGTAATGATTCCTGCCATCCTTGGATTTATTGATGCTGTTCTACTCTTTGTGATGCCCCAGGAAGATTTTGATGATCGTTATAATAAAAAGAGGCTGCAGCATACGGAGAGGAAGTTTGCCCACCAAAAAGCTGCACCTGTTCATCCACCGCTGGCGGCAGCCAGGCCTGTTACCTCAGAGCTACAATCCCTCAAAAAAAATGCCATTGAATTATTCAGGGATTATGAATTCGAAGAAGCAGCCGAAATTTTTCTTGAAGCCCTCCAATTAGCGCCCAATGATCCCTCAATTCATTTCAACCTCGCCTGTTGTTATTCAATGGTTGAAGAAGCAGATTCTGCTTTCAACCATTTGCAAAAGGCAGTTGAATGTGGTTTTGATGCGACGAAAAAGATTCATGTGCATACGGCGCTGGCCTATCTGCGTACTCATCCTGATTTTGATCGGTTTGTGGAAAACGGTTTCCGTATAGTCAAGGCCTTGCCTACCCCGCAGGCAAATATCCTGGATACTGCCCCAGTGCAGGAAATAAAAGAAGAAGATGACCTTTTGACCCAAATTTCCAAATTGGGAGACTTGCTTGAACAAGGCGTTTTAACCCAGGAAGAATTTGCACTTCAGAAGCAAAAATTGCTCGAGGATTTATAAACCAAGACTCTTTTGAACCTGAACTTTTATGTTATCTCCTTTTTATTGAAAATTTATTCCCTGTCGTGAAATATTTCAGGTGAAATTCATGTTGGTTGTATGGTATTATTTTAACCCCCGGGATATTATTATGACTGGTTTTTGCAACCAATAACTTTTTATATCGTAAAAGTTATCATATTATAATTTCGATTCTATCTTAAATAAAATTTTGGAGGCCTCATCGCAGTATTTCCTTTGAAAAAACCCCATTTGTAATTTTAGTTGGGTTTTAATAATGTCATTTTTAATGCTCAAGAAATCACAATGATTACCGTTTATTACCCAAATTAATTTATTAAAAAGACACTACCACCGATTTATTATGAAAATAGCTTTAGCTTATAATGAGGAAGACAGCCAACTCATTAAAAAACTTGAAACCGATTTAAGTCTTAGCGGATATTCATTTGTACATTTTAACTTTGGCAAGTCCAAACCGGATTTTTTATTATATGAATCACTGGCCGATTATCAATGGCCCATTCTTTTATTTGTAAGTGATAAATTCCTAAAGTCTGCCACAAGTATGACCGGCATACTTCAATTTTTTCAAAAAAAAGAAGACCAGATCTACCCGATTCTCTTACCACAGAAAAGTGGTGATGTTTCCACAGTACCGGATATAGAAAGAGTCGGGGGAATAATTAAATACATCAATTACTGGCAGGAGCATTACCTGGATCTACGCAAACAAAAAAAAGAATTGCACCTGGCGGATGAAGATAGTTTTAATGCTCATCTCAAGCGCATTCGTGAAATTTCAACAGAAGTGGGGGAGTTTTTACGTCAACTGAGAACCTCAACTTACTGTAATGTCTCTGAGTTTGAAGCTGCTGATTACGAAATATTCTTTGAATTCATTGATGATGTACCCGCCTGGGAGCAGTTTAAAAAGAAAAGAAAAAACACCTTGGAAAAAGAGGAGGAAGAAGTATCCGAAGCCAATATAGAAGATTTGCCCGTAGAAGTAGAACTGGCGGATATCCCTGGGTTTTCATTATTGCATCCGGAAGAAGATATTGAGGCGTCGACTGAACCTGAAGAAGAACCTGAAATAGCGAATCAGCCTGAATCCCTGGTGAGTGAATCTGTGCCGGAACCTGAGCATGAAGAAACACAGGCTGCTGAGGAGAAAGAAACGGTACCCAAAAAAAGGGATCCTGAACCGGAATTGTCAAAAGCTAAATCTCCGGAACCTTCTCAATCCAGGGAAAAGGAAGCTTCTTTTTCAGGCAAATCAGCGTCAGGAACAGGGGAAAAGCCAGCCCCTGATTCTGCAACCCAAAACGCACTTGATGCTTTACGTGATAATATCAACAGGCTGACCGTTCTGTTAAAGGAAAAGGAAGAGGCCGCCCAAAAGGTGATTAAATTACGCCCTGGCAACGATAAAAAAGTATTGATTACCGGCGGCACTTCCGGGATCGGTAAAGCAACTGCCGAATTATTCGCCCAGAATGGTTTTGAGGTTATCATTACCGGTCGGAGAAAAGATAGGGTAGAGGCTATTGCCAGGGAATTTTCAGAAAAATATGATACTACGGTCAAAGGGCTTGTTTTCGATGTGCGAAACCTGAAAGAGGTGGAAAAAGCCCTGAAGAGCCTCGGAGATGAATTGAATCATATTGATATTCTTATTAATAATGCAGGGAAAGCCAAAGGTTTTGACCCTATTCACGAAGGACATTTTGACCATTGGGAGGAAATGATCGATACCAATATCAAAGGATTATTGTATCTGACGCGCCTCGTGGCTCCTGCTATGGTGGCCAACCAAAAAGGACACATTATCAATATCGGGTCTATTGCCGGAAAAGAACCTTACCCTAATGGCAATGTTTATTGCGCCACTAAATTTGCGGTGGATGGGCTCACCAGGGCCATGAGAATGGACCTCCATAAACACAATATCCGGGTAAGCCAGATTTCTCCGGCGCATGTGGAAGAAACGGAGTTTGCTCTGGTGCGTTTCGATGGCGATCAGGAAAAAGCAAAGATTTATGAGGATTTTACTCCTGTTAATTCGCGTGATATTGCTGAAACGTTATACTTCATGGCTACTCGACCCCAACATGTCAACATCCTGGATGTGGTCATTCAAGGCACTCAGCAGCCTAGCGCTACCATCATCGACCGTTCGGGAAGGAAATAGAGCAACCCTGGGCGGGGAACATTCTTTAATTCCGGGAACCGGGGAGTCCGTGAGATTTGGAAAAATAAATTGACCTTTTTGGATGGGAAGCCGTGGCAAAAAGGTCAATTTATTTTAAAGCGTTTATAAGTTTGTTTGGGATATTTTTATTTGTCGGCACTCTTTTCCATTTTGATGCCGACTTCTCCCTCAATACCAATGATCATTTTTATGCCATCCGCCGATAGCCAGGCATTTTGAATACTGAGCTCATTCAGCTTTCCTTCAAGGAAAATGTTTTTGGAAAGTTCGTAATGTTCAAGTTGATCCTTGAGCATTTTTTCCATTTCCTTGAGGTTGTATTCCAGCAGAAAATTAAGATTTTCCTTGATCTGTTTTTTTAAGGTGCTTTTAAGAAGCCAGGCAGCTGACTTGTGCAGAAAATTTTTGGTGTCGAGGGTGAATTCGAGATCGTCAATATCAATTGATCCTTTTTCCGGGTCGTATGTAGGTTTTCCCGTTAGATAAATACTTCCCTTGTAACTGCCGGAGAGTTTGGTGTTCACAATAATATTGTTGCCCTGTCCATACATTTCAAGATCCTCAATGACCGCGTAGTATTTGCCTGATTCAAAGCGCTCCCCCAAAAGTTCTGTTTTGGCCATACTATCGGCCTGAGCGTAGGTGATCTCCGCCCCAATGTTCAGGGAAAAGTCATCCTTGTATTCACTGGCATATTGAAAATTCGGCAGTTTGGTCGATGCTGTTTTTACGGGTTCGGGGCGTGCGCCCATTTTAATATCGGGTCTTGCTTTGATAATAATGGTCATATTGATGGATTCATTATCCATTTGTGGTCGGGTTAAACCGAGGGATTCGGGGTTGACCGTCAGCCAGGAATTGTATTCCGGGGAGATGAGCAGAGGATCAAAAAGCCCCTTCCAGGAATCTGAAACCGTTTGACGGAGATTGAAGTTGGCCGCCACTTGTTCATCGATAGACTTTCCAATGAAACTACTACTCCTGTTGAGGATCAGGTCTCCGATAAAGCCTGCTGAAATCCTCAGACCTGCCACATTGATCGCTGGTTTTTTTGACCACACATAACTCAATACACTACTTTCTGTTTTGAGATTCCAATCTTTATCGATATCAAAAGCCGTCCGGAAAAACAGGCGGATAGAAGCGTCGGCTTTTACTACCCCTAAAGGTGTTTTATAATCGATTTGGAGATCCAGCGGGACGGAATACTTCAGGGCCATGATATCCGGAACAATGGTAAGGCGCTCGGTTTTGGAAGCCTTTATTTTCATATTGTCGCCGTCTTCGAAGGTGTTGTCTTCGTACAACAGTCCGTCAAATTGTTCATTTAACATTTTTTGCAGCTCATCAATTTTGATGCGAACAGGAATATGGATAAATGAAGTTTTTTCTTCAAAAAATGTTTCGTATTGTTCCATAGGACGGACGGGTTTTGTGGTTTTGCATGAAACGAATCCGATAAGAATACAAAAAATAAAGAGGGTAAAAGTAAAATCTCTTTGTTTCCAGGAACCGTGCATTGATAAATTATTTAAATTGGGTAATAGGATTTTTTGATATTAGTGGTCTTTTTAGGGTAATTTTGAAAAGTTCTTCGCAAAAGTGCAACCCTTTTCAGATAACAATGTCATTTATTAAGTTAATTAAAACCTCATCAAAATGCATCACAGAATTACTCTTCTCTGTCTGTTGGTATTGGGCTCTACCATTTTATCGGGCCAAAAAAACAATGAATCCTGCGATTCAGAAAAAGCTTATCTGGGGATTAATTATGCACTCCTTTCAAGCGAAAAAGCCAGTTTGCTGGGATTTAATAATCCTTATGGGGATTACGTGACAAAGGTAATAAAAAACACTGCCGCAGATAGAGACGGCATCCAGATTTTCGACTATATCTACGGTTTGAACGACTTTCGTGTGGGAAAGGATAATCATTTGGGGAAGGTCCTGAATAAATATCAGCCCGGCGATAAGGTGGTTTTTCATATTTACCGAAAAGGTAAAGCCTTGGCTGTCCCCGTTACCCTGGGTGTCCAAAGTGATGTCTTGGAAACTCCTGAATCTCAGGCTTTTTTTGGCGTGAGTCAGCATAGCGGGCATGAGGAAAATAAAAGCGGAGTTAAAATAAATGTGATCGAAAACTCCACAGCACAGGAAATGGGGCTTCAAAACGGTGATTTAATCCTGACGATCAATGCCTTCCCTATGATCACCTGGTCGGATATTACCACAGTGGTCGAGGCAATGGAACCGGGGGATAGGATCAAGGTCTCCTATATCCGGGAAGGACAGAAAATGAAAGGGGAAGCAACATTGAAATCGCTTGGGCAAACAAAGCAATATGTGGTGGTGAAACAAAAGACACAAGAAATGCCTTACCTGGGCATTCAATATGATCATCTTCCCAAAGAGAAAGCTAAAAAAATGGGAATCAATAATTTTTATGGAACCTATATCACTCTGGTTTATGAGCAAACGGCCGCCGAAAAAGCTGGCCTTATGGCTTTTGATTACCTGGTGGGGATTGATGACTATATTTTTGGAGCGGGCCAGGATCTGGCGGCGGTAATGCAAAAATACCGGGCGGGAGATAAGGCTGTTTTACATATTATTCGGGATGGAGGGGCGGTAGATCTTGATGTCGTTTTTGGAGATTTGTCAGATAAAAGGGACATGGTGGTCGATAAATGTAAAAAGGCTTTCTTTGGTATAATTCAGATCAATTCCAATGACAATTGGGAAGGGGTGGTGGTGGATATCGTAGCGAATTCAACAGCTGAATCTATGGGCCTGCAAAAAGGCGATATGATCCTGCAAATCAATAATCACCATACTTACGACTGGACGGACATCACCGCGGCGATTTACCAGCTAAAGGTGGGGGATAAAATTGAAGTTCAATTCCTTCGTAACGGAAAAACCATGAAAAAATCTGCTCCCATTAAATCTTATTGTGAAACCAAAAAAACAGAAGGGATCGGGGAGGCTGAGTTTATGGGTAAAGAGGTGGAATCCTGGTCGAGCAGCGCTCCACGTATGATGGAGGAGGGCGATCCGGTCGATATCAATAACGTTGACCTCATGATTTCAGATATTACCCTCCAGGAGGCCGAATTGATGCACTATAAAACAGAATCTTCGGATTTGCAGGTTGACTTTTTATCCATAAACCCTGATCCTGAAAGTGGAAAATTTTTGTTAGAATTCAATCTTTCCGGTATTGGAGATCTTAATGTTCGACTTCATAATGGAGCAGGGCGAGAGATCTATTCTTATGAAACTGCTGATTTTACCGGTCCTTTCTCCGACACGGTGAATATTTCCCAAAATGGAACCGGTAATTATTTTATAGAAATAACACATGGCGATAAATATCTCAGTAAAAAAATAACCCTTGCCGCATTGTGAAAAAGAAAGTACTGTCTTTTGCGGCAGGTTAAGAATCCAATCTTTTTTAAGATAGTTTTTTTGGGCCCTACTCAACGGAGTGGGGCTTTTTTTTTACCTTTGAAATGAACACTAATGTTTAGGAGTTGGATATTCCCAACAGACATTATTGATCTTTTACACAAAATTTGGAACGATGAAAAATGCCAGCTTTTATTTTAAACACTTCATTGCGCTTTCTTTTTTTCTTTTGTTGTTCACATTGAATGGTTTTTCTCAGAAAGAGTCAAAAGTCATTAGCTCTGCCGGATTCGATGAGGCTTTATTCGAAGCGCAACAGTGGCGTTGCATAGGTCCGTTCCGGGGAGGGCGTTCGGCTGCTGTGACGGGCGTTCCGGGAAAACCTAATCTTTTCTACATGGGGGCTACCGGAGGTGGCGTATGGAAGACCAAAGATGGGGGACAAAGCTGGGATAATATTTCCGATGGCTTTTTCGGAGGATCTATTGGAGCGGTTGCCGTAAGTGAATATGACCCTAATGTTATTTACGTCGGTGGGGGAGAGGTCACGGTGCGTGGTAACGTTTCTTATGGTTACGGAATGTGGAGATCCACAGATGCCGGGAAAACCTGGAAACATATAGGATTGGAAAACTCAAAGCACATTCCGCGAATCAGGATCCATCCCAGGAATCCTGACCTTGTTTATGCAGCAGTACTCGGGGATTTATTTAAGCCGAGCGAAGATCGCGGCGTTTATCGTTCCATGGATGGCGGAAAAACGTGGGATAAGGTGCTTTTTGTCAATGAAGATGCCGGGGCAGTTGATCTTTTACTCGACCCCAATAACCCGCGCATCCTCTACGCTTCTACATGGAGGGTGAGGAGAACCCCATACAGCCTATCCAGCGGGGGGGAAGGTTCTGCGCTTTGGAAAAGTACCGACAGCGGGACCACCTGGACCAATATTTCAGATAAGCCTGGCTTGCCGGAAGGCGTTTGGGGGATCAACGGAGTGGCGATATCTCCTTTGAATTCTGACAGGATCTGGGCTATAATTGAAAATGAAAACGGAGGTGTTTTCAGGTCGGATGATGGGGGTGAAAACTGGAATAAGGTGAATGACTCCCGTGATTTGCGGCAGCGGGCCTGGTATTATTCAAGAATATATGCGGACACAAAGGATGAGGACATTGTGTACGTGGTCAATGTAAGGTACCACAAATCAAAAGACGGTGGTAAAACGTTTACCGCCTATAATGCTCCGCATGGGGATCACCATGATCTCTGGATTGCTCCTGAAGACAACCAGCGCATGATCATCGCGGATGACGGGGGCGCGCAGGTCAGTTTTGACGGAGGGGAGAACTGGTCCACTGATCACAACCAACCAACAGCACAATTTTACAGGGTCGTCACGGATGAGCATTTTCCTTTCAGGATTTACGGAGCACAGCAGGATAATTCCACCGTAAGGATTGCCCACAGGACCACCGGCAACAGCATAGAAGAACGGGATTGGGAATCTACCGCAGGGGGAGAAAGTGCGCATATTGCCGTTTCTCCCGAGAACAATGATATTGTTTTTGGAGGCAGTTATGGAGGATTTCTTACGAGATACAATCACCAGACTCAGCAATCCCAGGGAATCAATGTCTGGCCGGACAACCCAATGGGATACGGAGCAGAAGGCATGAAATACCGCTTCCAGTGGAATTTCCCCATATTTTTCTCTCCTCACAATCCCCAAAAGCTTTATGCAGGATCGAATCACCTTCATGTCACCTATGATGGAGGCCAATCCTGGGAAATTATCAGCCCTGATCTCACCAGGAACGATTCCACCAAACTCGTATCTTCCGGTGGACCGATCACCCAGGATAATACCAGCGTAGAGTATTATTGCACCATTTTCGCAGCAATAG
Organism: Lewinellaceae bacterium; assembly: GCA_020636105.1. Classification (NCBI taxonomy): domain Bacteria; kingdom Pseudomonadati; phylum Bacteroidota; class Saprospiria; order Saprospirales; family Lewinellaceae; species Lewinellaceae bacterium. The sequence continues at coordinate 980,018 of JACJYL010000001.1, read as the reverse complement.
AATCGCCCTATGAGCAGGATCTTTTATGGACGGGTTCTGATGACGGCCTGGTACACGTCAGCCGTGACGGCGGAAAAAACTGGGAAAATGTTACCCCCAAAAATATGCCGGAATGGATGATGATCAACAGTATTGATGCCGATCCATTTACAAAGGGGGGAGCCTATGTTGCCGGAACACGTTACAAATCAGGTGATTATACTCCCTATTTGTACAAAACGGAAGATTATGGTAAATCCTGGCGTTTGATTACCAAAGGAATTGATAAGCAACATTTTACACGGGTACTACGGGCTGATCCCCATCGAAAAGGATTGTTGTATGCAGGCACAGAAACGGGTATGTATATTTCGTTTGATGATGGACAAAATTGGCAGCCCTTTCAATTGAATTTACCCATTGTCCCTATCACGGATCTCACTATTAAGGACGATCACCTCATCGCCGCTACCCAGGGCCGAAGTTTTTGGATGATCGATGACCTGACGGTTTTGCATCAGTTGAGTGATCAGGATAAATCCACGGCCATTAAACTTTTTCAACCCAGGCCTTCCATCAGGATGCAAGGCGGGCAGAATAAAAAGAATGTTCATGAAGGCTTGAATCATCCCGGAGGCGTTATGGTCAATTTCTACCTGAAAGAAACTCCGGCTGATTCTGTTGAGGTTTCGCTAACTTTTTTGGAAATGGAAGGGGATACCATTCGAACTTTTTCCAATAAAGCAAAGGAAAAGAAAGATCAACTGGAGTTGAAAAAAGGCGGGAACATGTTTCGTTGGGATATGAAGTATCCCGATGCCAAAAAATTTGAAGGGATGATCCTGTGGTGGGCGAGTATGTCCGGTCCCCTGGCCTTGCCGGGCTTCTACAAGGTAGTTTTAAATGTAGGAGGCGAAATTCAGGAGCAGACTTTTGAAATCATTAAGAATCCTCTTTCCGAAGCTTCCTCCGATGACTTGTTGGCTCAATTTACCTTTTTAAAAGAATTAGGAGATAAAGTGACGGAGGCGCACAAAGCCATTATCGATATCCGTGATATTAAAGAGCAGCTGTCGAATATAACCAAACGCCTGAAAGACGAAGCCGATAAAAAAGAAATTATTGACCAGGCGAAGGAGATCGAAAAAGAGTTGTCAAAAGTGGAAGAGACTTTATACCAGACAAAAAACAGGAGTGGGCAGGATCCGTTAAATTTTCCTATACGCTTAACCAATAAACTGGCACACCTGAATTCCTTAAACAGCATGGGCGATTTCAGGCCAACGGAACAATCTTATGACGTCAAAAATGAATTGACCAGGGAAATTGACGATCAAATCAGGGAATATGAACGCATACGCAATGAGGCCCTTCCCGGCTTCAATGAATTGATCAAAAAGTTGGGAATCAATGCTGTGTTGTTGAATGAATCTATTTGATTTTAGTTAAGGAAGCGATTGAAGGGAAACAAAAATGCATTGCAAAAAAAAGACAAAGGCTAACCCCGAAGCGGTGAAAAGCCGGCAGGACTTTACGGGTTCCTGAATAATATGATTATCTTCGCGGTCTGAATAATTGTGGTGTAAACTATTCCATGGGAAAATTGTTTTACCCCTGAAAATATGGCCTATTTTTTTACGATAAATCATTTCTTACTTTAGACAAATGGATACACATACGATTGAAAATTTGGATTTAATAGTAGATAGCGCACGTGATTTCGCAGAGAAGCACATCCGTCCTCACGTAATGGAATGGGACGAGGATCAGATTTTCCCTGTGGACTTGTTTCATAAAATGGGGGAACACGGATTTATGGGCGTTTTAGTGCCCGAAACCTACGGTGGTTTTGGCCTTGGATACCAGGCATATGTTTCGATTCTCGTTGAGATATCAAGGGTTTGCGGTTCGATAGGATTGTCCGTCGCGGCACATAATTCACTGTGCACCAATCATATTTTGGAATTCGGTAACGAAGAACAAAAACAAAAATATCTCCCTAAACTGGCAAGTGGCCAATGGATAGGGGCATGGGGATTAACGGAGCCCAATACCGGGAGTGACGCAGGAAGAATGCAATGCGTGGCTAAAAAAGAAGGCGAATATTACATCCTTAATGGCTCGAAGAACTTCATTACCCATGGTAAATCCGGGAATGTGGCCGTAGTGATTGCGCGTACTGGAGAACCGTTGGATAGCCGTGGTATGACGGCCTTTGTCATTGAGAAAGGAACCCCCGGGTTCAGGGCCGGTAAGAAAGAGAATAAATTGGGCATGCGGGCCTCCGAAACGGCCGAATTGATCTTTGACAATTGTCGTGTTCACGAAAGCCAGGTGCTGGGAGAAGTCGGGGAAGGGTTTGTGCAATCCCTGAAAATTCTCGATGGAGGAAGGATTTCCATCGCTGCGCTTTCTCTGGGAATTGCTAAAGGAGCTTTAGATGCTTCGGTACAATATTCGCAGGAACGGCACCAGTTTGGCAAGCCCATCGCTGCTTTCCAGGCCATCAGTTTTAAACTGGCTGAAATGGCGACCAAGATAGAAGCCGCCGAGTTGCTTACCCGCAAAGCCGCGAAAATGAAAATGGCCGGAGAAAAGACGACCAAGATCTCGGCTATGGCAAAATTTTATGCCTCCGAAACGGCAGTGGAAGTTTCCACAGATGCCATCCAGATCTTTGGTGGTTATGGTTACACTAAAGATTACCCTGTTGAAAAATTCTTCAGAGATTCAAAATTATGTACCATTGGAGAGGGAACAACAGAGATTCAGAAACTGGTGATCTCCCGCGAGTTGTTGAAAGACCAATAGGTTAGATTTCGTTCTTCCAGGATGCTTTTTCCCTCTTTCAAGACTAGGTGCTTATACTTTGATGAATATAAGGCTTAAAGGAGCTTTCATTGCAATTAATTAGCTATTATTTATAACTATTGAGGTAATAAATCGTTTTCAGGTAATTAGGTATTTTTGAACGAATAAAATATCCATGAAAATAGGCATTAGTCTTTCAGGAGGAGGAGCGAGAGGAATCGCCCACATCGGTGTTTTGAAAGCGCTGGAGGAAAATGGGATCTACCCAGATGTTATTTCCGGGGCCAGTGCCGGGGCCATTATCGGGACGTTTTATGCCTCAGGCATGACGCCCGATCAAATATTTCAATTGGTTCGCAAAAGCAGCCTGTTGAGGTTATTTACCGTTGGCATTCCCAATAGGGGGATTTCAAAACTGACCTACCTGAGGAGCCTCCTGGAAAAGAATATCGCTTCAGATACTTTTGAGGGCCTGCCCAAACCACTCATAGTTTCCATTTCCAATTTAAATACCGGACAAACAGAGGAGATCGACAAAGGCCTCCTTTATGATGTGATCGTGGCCTCAGCAAGTATTCCGCTGGTTTTTCAACCCGTTGAAATTGGAGGCCAGGTTTTTGTCGACGGAGGGTTGTTAAACAATATGCCAATGAACCGTTTGCGGAAAAAGGCTGATTTCATTATCGGCGTAAATGTAATGCCGGATATTCAGATCGATAGCGGCTCTTTTGAATCTACCTTTGCTGTGGCTACCCGCTCTTTCCAGCTTTCCGTTATTGCCAATACACGCCCTAATTTCAAATATTGTGATGTACTCATAGAACCTGAAAAAGTGCATCCTTTTCATGTTTTTCAGCTTAGTAAATATAGAGAAATATGCGAGATAGGATACGAAAAAACCTTGTCTTTAATCCCAGAGATCAAAGAAAAAATTGAAGCCTCTAAAGTGCAAGGGCATGTTTAGCAGGCAGCCTTCCGGAAGATTTTATATTAAAGTGCAGCCTTGAAGTTTCTCAAACTTAAAAAAAAACTTCATTCCCTTATTCCCGGCAGGAATAATAAGTAATGATTCTAGAATTCCAGGCCTTTCACGACCTTTTAGGTACGGGATGCTCCATTTGCGACCATTGCGGTTAAAAAAATTTCGATCCTGTATAGCCAAAATCAATTGAGGAATACTCCCAAATCATCAGGATTGCTCAAATCAACCTTTATGTTCTCCTTGAGCGTAGTGGCGAGTGACAAACCATAATAATCGATATTTACCGGAAAGGATTTATGGGTCCGGTCAACAAATACCACCGTTTCTATCCTTTTGGGCACCACTTCCAGAAAGGGTTTGAATGCATAAAATAAGGTCCTGCCGGTATTGGCAACATCATCCACCAGGATGATTACTTTTCCTTTTATTTCATCCTGAGTAATACCTATAGTAATCTCATTTCCCGTAGGGTTAGCCGGATTTAATCTTAAGTTGGCCAGGGCTAATTTGGGGGTGGATTTCATCTGTTCCAATTCCGCCATGATCAGTTTGGCCAGCGTCATACCACTATTGTTGATTCCGACCATAAGGATTTCCTGTTCCTCGTAGTTGTTTTCGAGAATTTCTATGGCCAGTCTTTTTAATTTCTGGCAGATGGTGCGGTGATCCAGTACTTTCATGGGTAATTGCTTTATTAAGCACAAAAATATCCTGACAAAGGTATAATAAAAAATTTGAGTGGAATATTTTAAATAAATTGATTTGGGTTGTATTTTGAGGCAAATAATAAAAAACAGATGATACAGCAAATTGTATTTGGAATAGTATCGGTTGCGGCTTTGGGTTTTGCCGGCTGGCAGTTTCTCCGGATCAGGAAAAATATCATGCTGGGCCAACCTGAGCCGACTTTGGGGGATAAAGGGCAGCGATGGAAAAATGTTCTGCTGATCGCCCTGGGACAGGGCAAAATGTTCAACCGCTGGGTTCCGGGTGTTATGCATCTTTTTATTTACGTGGCCTTTCTCATAACACAGATCGAACTGATAGAAATATTTATAGATGGCTTTGGAGGCGGTCACCGGTTTTTTGCTCCAATCCTGGGCGGTTTTTATACTTTTGTCATCAGTTTTATTGAAGGGATCAGCGTACTCGCTTTTGTGGGAACCATCATCTTTCTCTCGCGTAGAAATTTACTGAAATTGCCCCGTTTTCAAAGCGCCGAGATGAAAGGATGGCCATTCCGGGATGGAAACCTAATCCTTATTTTTGAAATTTTATTGCTGATCGGTATTTTTAGCATGAATGGCGCGGATACCGTCCTTCAATCCATGAACGCGGAACATTACCCGGATACGGGCAAATTGTTGGTGAGCAGTTGGTTTGGTCCTGCCGTTTTTGGAAATCTTGACCTCGGAACACTGCATGTTATTGAAAGGTTTGGCTGGTGGTTGCACCTGATCATGGTTTTTGTCTTTTTGAATTATCTGCCAAAATCGAAACACCTTCACCTCATTCTTGCTTTCCCGAATACCTGGTATGCTTCGTTGAAACCTCGCGGTGAAATGGAAAACATGCCGGTGATTATGAATGAAGTGAAAAGCATGATGGGCCTTTCGGTGGAAGGAGGGGAGCAAATGCCCATAGAGGAAGTATTGCCTGATTTTGGGGCCAATGACATTACCGGGTTGAGCTGGAAAACTCTCCTGGAGGCATACACCTGCACGGAATGCGGGCGCTGTACCTCGGTTTGCCCGGCCAGCATCACCGGCAAAAAATTATCTCCGAGGAAAATCATGATGGATATTCGTGACCGGACGGAGGAAGTGGCCGTCAGGATCGAAAGCGGTAACATGGAATACGCAAAAGACAAAGAGAAACCTTTGAGTAAGGATAATTTCGATGACGGGAAGAGCTTGTTTGATTATATTTCCAAAGAGGAAATTCACGCTTGCACGACCTGTAATGCCTGTGTCGAGGCTTGTCCGGTATTGATCAAACCTGTTGACCCGATACTGGAACTTCGGCGGTATGAAATCCTGACACTTTCCGAAGGGCCTTCCGACTGGCTTCCTTTGTTCAATAGTATAGAAAACGGAGGGTCAGCCTGGGCGATGAACGTGGAAAGGGATGCCTGGCGTAAATAAAGCAATTCATTTTAAATTACCCTGGGTGGGGTAAAAGGTGTTGAAATGGTTAAACTGTTTTTTTGTTTAATGGTTGAAAATTGAAGCCTGACTCCTCCCTGAAAAAACATAAAAAATGTCACAAAATTTGAATGTTCCCACTATGGCGGAAATGGCAGCCGAGGGCAAATCACCTGAAATCCTGTTTTGGGTAGGATGTGCCGGCAGTTTTGATGATCGCGCCCAGAAAGTTACCCGGGCCTTTTGTGAAATTTTAAATAAAACAGGCGTGGATTTTGCCATCCTGGGAAGTGAGGAACAATGTACCGGCGATCCGGCAAGAAGAGCGGGAAACGAATTTATTTTTCAAATGACCGCCCTGACGAATATAGAGACTTTGAAGATGTATAACGTCAGGAAGATCGTTACGGCCTGCCCGCACTGCTTTAACAGCCTTAAAAATGATTATCCTGCCTTGGGGGGGAATTATGAAGTATTGCACCATACCCAGCTTTTGCAGCAATTGATCGAGGAAGGGAAGTTGAAAATGGAAGGCGGGGGTACTTTTTCCGGCAAAAAAATAACCTACCATGATTCCTGCTACCTGGGTAGAATAGGAGGGGAGTACGAAGCGCCCCGGGCCGTGTTGGAGCAACTGGATGCCGATTTGGTGGAGATGAAACGCTCAAGAGCCAACGGCCTGTGTTGTGGCGCCGGTGGTTCGCAGATGTGGAAAGAAGATGAACCCGGCGACAGGAGGATCAATACGGAACGCGGAGAGGAAGCCATCAATACCGGGGCTGAAATTGTGGCCGCGAATTGCCCTTTTTGTCTCACCATGCTCGAAGATGGAATCAAGGAAAAAGAGAAGCAGGATCAGGTGATGGTCTATGACCTCGCCGAATTGATTTTGAATAATATGAAATAACCGGGATGGAGATGCCTTAGGAAAAACTTCTTGTATGGAAGCCTTTTTTTGGGCCCGCGGTTTTGAGTAATCGAACAATTTTTAAATGGAAAAAACAGTTTGTAAAACTTCTTTTTGGTCCCTGCTGAAGGCCCAGTTGAATAATTTGAACCCGGAAGAATTTGCCTCTATGCTTTCCCAGGATCCGGCTGCTGTTTTAATCGACGTGAGGTCTCCTGAAGAATTCACCCTGGGAAGTTTTCCCGGCGCCTTGAATATTAACTATTCCTCCGGTGATTTGTGGGATCAGTTGGAAGCACTGGATAAAAACAGGAAAATTTTCGTTTTTTGTCGCTCCGGTCGCCGCAGCATAAGGGTTTGTACCTTATTGAAAAACGGAGGGTTTGATGAAGATGAGATTTTTAACCTTGATGGAGGATTGAATTCTTTTCAAAAGTATTATGATTTTGAGCTAAACAAAATATAAAACATGGGTTCAGCCAGCATTTTCCTTCAGGAAAAATACTGGCTGAACTGCTCTCCCTTAATTCAAAATGGCACCGATTCCCGGTAATTCTTTACCTTCCAGGAATTCAAGCATAGCGCCACCTCCTGTGGAAACATAGCTTACTTTTTCAGTCAATCCTAATTGGTTAATAGCGGCCACAGAATCGCCGCCGCCAATCAGTGAAAATGCTCCTTTGGAAGTGGCTTCCGCTACTTTTTCGGCAATCGTTTTTGTTCCGGTGGCAAAGGCCGGCATTTCAAAAACACCCATTGGTCCGTTCCAAAGTAACGTTTTGGAATCAAGGATTACCTTAGAAAAAGTTTCTATAGCCTTCGGGCCTATGTCGAGTCCCATCCAGCCGTCCGGAATTTCCATATTTGATTTGATCTCCGTTTGGGCATCATTGCTGAATTTATCTGCGATGATCGAATCTTCCGGCAGATAAATTTGTACTCCTTTGGCTTTTGCTTTTTTGAGCAGTTCCAGGGCGAGGTCAAGTTTATCTTCTTCGACAAGGGAGTTTCCTGTTTTTCCGCCCTGTGCCCTAAAAAAGGTATAAGCCATGCCGCCGCCGATGATTAGGTTGTCTACAAATTCAAGCATGCGATCCAGCAGCAGGATTTTGTCAGACACCTTCGCCCCGCCGGTAATCGCGGTCAATGGCCTTTCCGGATGGTTAAGAACCTTATTGGCATTGGTGATCTCTGCCTCCATCAAAAAGCCAAAAGACTTGCTTTCTTTGTTGAAATACTTAGCCATTACCGCGGTTGAGGCGTGGGCTCTGTGGGCAGTTCCAAAGGCGTCATTAACGTAAACGTCTCCAAGTGCGGCGAGTTTTTTTGAAAAATCTTCATCCCCACTGGTTTCCCCCTCGTTAAAGCGTGTATTCTCAAGTAGTAAAATGGATCCCGGTTTAAGTCCGGCACTCATAGCAGTCGCTTTTTCTCCAACTGTTTCGGGACAAAACTGAACCGCCACTCCTGTCAGTTTGGAAAGATGGGGGACAAGGTGTCTTAAGGTAAATTTTTCGACATCAATGCTGCCGTCGGCTTTGAGTTTTTTCAAAGGACGACCGAGGTGGGACATCAAAATTACCGATCCTCCCTGATCCAGTATAGCTTTTATGGTAGGTACGGCAGTCCTGATGCGGGTGTCATCGGTTATTTCGAATTGATTATTCAAGGGTACGTTGAAATCGACACGCACCAAAGCTTTTTTATCTTTAAATGGAAGATTCATGAGTTTGGAAATTGGAATGAAGGCTGCGCTGGACAAGGTTCAGAAGCTGGCCAATGGAATAAAAGAAGAAAGGAATCCCGGACGATTCCGAAATCCCTTTCTTTATGTTTGTTTTTATTACTTAGTACAGATCATGTGAGCCAGATCAGCCAAACGAGCTGAATAACCGGCTTCGTTGTCATACCAGCTGATGACTTTCAGTAAATTTCCTTTTACAGCGGTCATTTGCGAATCAAAAATGGAAGAGTATTTGCTGCGGACGATATCGCTGGAAACGATAGGATCTTCAGTGTATTGTAAAATGCCTTTCATTGGGCCGCTTTCTGCAGCAGCTTTGAATTTGGCATTTACCTCTTCCACAGTAGCTGCTTTCTTAAGCGTCACGTTTAATTCGATCATTGAGCCTGTAATAACCGGTACGCGAACTGAAATAGCAAACAATTTGCCACCAAAACCTGGAATGACTTTGCCTACTGCATCAGCAGCACCGGTACTGGTAAGTACCATATTGTAAGCAGCAGCACGGGCACGACGGAGATCTCTGTGTGGAGAATCCTGGAGGTTCTGATCAGAAGTGTAAGCGTGAATAGTCGTCATTGATCCGGTTTCAACGCCCCAGTTGTCTTCAAGAATTTTGGCAACGGGTGCAAGACAGTTGGTGGTACATGATGCATTGGAAAAAACATTTGCACGACGATCAAGGTCATGACCGTTGACGCCCAATACTATGGTCTGAATGCCTTCTCCTTTTCCTGGAGCAGAAAGCAGTACATCTTTAGCTCCTGCTGTGAGGTGTTTGCTTGCTGCCTCCTTAGTAGTAAAAATTCCGGTACATTCAAGCACCAAATCTACACCCAATTCTGCCCAGGGAAGATTTTCTGGGTTGCGCTCTGCATAAGCATGGATGGCTTTGCCATTGATGATTAACGAATTTTCGGTGGCACTGACGGTTCCGTCAAATGGACCCTGTGCTGAGTCATACTTTAACAGGTATGCCAGTGTTTCGTTATCCGTTAAATCGTTGATCGCAACGATTTCAATATCGTCTTTTTTCAGAAGGTTTCTTAATGTTAAACGACCTATCCGGCCAAACCCGTTAATCGCAATTTTTTTAGACATGGTAAGAAGTTGATTTAATTAAAAATTGAAAGTGTAAAAGTAACACAAACGCAATTAAATTGCAATGTAAAGGTACAAAAAAAAGATATTTATTTTAGAATCTAAACTAACTAAGTTTAATGAATAAATATTAATGTTTTACAGCGTTTGTTATCTGGATTCAAGGCATTAGAATGGATTAATCCAGCGCCTTTATTAAGTCTTCGGAAAATGAAACGTGATTATGTTACGAAACCTAAATTTTGAAATAAATCTGAATCACCCAAAAAAATCAACTAGCTTTCTTTTTTTAATTTTTCTGCAAATTGTTTCCTGAATTTTGTCACTTTAGGAGTAATAACGAAGGAACAATAAGGATTTCGTGACCCTGTTTTTTCATAATATCCCTGGTGGTAATTTTCTGCCGGAAAAAATTCATGGAGTGCACTGATTTCTGTTACCACAGGGTCATCCCATATCTTTGGAGCAATTACTGATTTGGATTGTTCCGCAAACTTTTTTTGTGTTTCATTATGATAAAAAATAACGGATCTGTACTGTGGCCCAACGTCATTCCCCTGCCTGTTCAGGGTAGTGGGATCATGAATAGTCCAGAAAACATCCAGGATTTCCGAAAAAGAAATTTTTTCAGGATCGAATTTGACCTGGACGACTTCAGCATGATCCGTAGTGCCGGAACAAACATCTCTGTAATTAGCGGTAGCTGCTGTTCCACCTGCATATCCGGAAACAATCGATTGAACGCCCTGGAGTTGTTCATAAACGGCCTCAAGACACCAAAAACAACCTCCACCGAGGGTAGCTAATTCAAAATTCATTGTGAATGTTATGGTTTGTGTTCAGTTTTAAAAAAAAAGCTAAATGGATAAATAACCATAAATCAACAAACCAGACTCTTTTTTGTTGCTTCAGACAATGAATCGCCGCTGATGGAATTTAAAAATAAAGCAAGGCTTTCCCTTTTTTGAAGATCCAGTTCATAGCTGATATTGTGGGTAAAATAAGCTTCGAGGTCGAATTCCTGTGTAGGGAGTAAATAAATCAGTTGCGGGATGGCAGCGACTCCTTTTTTCATCGCTTCATTGAATTGGCGGATAAAAGCAGGATTCAACGTACGGTTACTTACCCAGGCAGCAAAAACGAAAGAAAGACCGGTATGCTTTTGCCACAATTCCCCCAGGTCGTAAATAAAGGGATATTGACTATCGAGTCCTATTGTCCTGTCCCCGATAATGAGGCCCCCGGTTTTTTTGCTTATTTTAGTTTCGTATCCGGGGGGTGCCGGGATAAGTTTGGGAGATAATTTCCAATAGTCTTTTAACAACAATTTGGTCAGTTCCACGGAAGTTCTCGAGTGGTAATCCAGGTAAATGGCCTCCATTTCCTCAATAGGACAATCGCCGTAAATGCATACGGTTTTTACCTTGCCATTAGCTCCGATACAATAATCGGTGATAATTTCAGCATGTTCGATTTCAGGAATTGCCGCCACCGGAATGAGCCCCAGGTCTGCCTCTCCTGAATTGAGTTTTTGGGCACAAACTGAAGGGATGTCCAGTTGGAGTTCAATTTGACCGGCGATACTACTATTGAGAATACCGTAAAGCAGTGGCTTGGTATTCAGGTAACTAACGGCAGTAACTTTTATTTTGTCCATATATTAATTATTGACCACAGGCAGGGAAACGTATCCTTTATAGACCTTATCATCCTCAAACTGATAATCAGTAAAATCCCTGACGATGTTGTATAAAGTATCTCTTTCCTTTGCAACATACCCTGCACTCCGGATGGTTTTGACCAAATCTTCTGTACTCATTGCCGGGTTTTGTTCTTCAGATCCTGCCATAGAATATATTTTGGTCGTATCGTCAATGGTGCCGTCAAGGTCATCCACACCAAAATCCAGAGATAACTGTGCGGTCGTCCTTCCGATCATGGGCCAATAGGCTTTGATGTGATCAAAATTGTCGAGAAAAATACGGCTGATGGCGTAGTTTCTAAGGTCTTCGACAACGCTTACTTCTGGAACATGGGACATTTCATTGTTTTTATTCCTGAATTTAAGAGGAATGAAAGTTTGAAATCCACCGGTTTTATCCTGCAATGCTCTGAGCCTGTTCATGTGATCAATCCTTTGCTCAAAAGTTTCTACATGCCCGTATAAAATGGTTGCATTGGAGCGTAACCCCATTTCATGCCAGATCTCATGAATCCGCAACCATTCTTCTGAGCTGCATTTTCCTCCTGCAATTTCGTCCCTCAGGGCTTCGTCAAAAATTTCAGCACCTCCTCCAGGTAAGGAATCCAGCCCTGCTTCGTGCATCGCTTTCATCCCTTCTTCATAGCTGATCTTCGCCTTTTTGAAAATATAATGATATTCAACCGGCGTAAGTGCTTTAATATGCAATTCAGGGCGATGTGCTTTTATTTGTCGATATAAAGTGGTGTAAAAATCAAAATCATATTGCGGCAAAACGCCTCCGACGATATGCACCTCTGTGACAGGCTGATCGTCATATTTTTTAACCATCTCCATGATTTCATCTATGGAATATTCCCAACCCTCACCCCTTTGTTTGATCATTCTGGAATAGGAGCAAAATTTACAGGTATAAAGACACACATTGGTGGGCTCGATATGAAAATTTCGGTTGAACCAGGTCGTTTTCCCGTTCTTTTCCTGTCGAACAAAGTTGGCCAGACTGCCCACAAAAGCAAGAGAACCTTTTTCAAATAGAAGAACACCCTCTTCTGTGGTAATTCTTTCATTTTTTGAAACCTTTTCGGCAATTATCCGTAATTCCTTAGGTAGCTTTTTATCGTTTATAACAGCGTTTAAATTAGTTATTGCTTTCATATTATCAAAGTTAATACCATATTTCGAAATTTTCAAAAAAAAATGAAAATAAAAATAGGAGGAAAAATTTTCGCAAAATTACACTAATCGATGAAGGCATTAAAATATTGCATTGAAAATTTATGATCATAAAGCTAAACCCGCGGTGATTTTAATAAAAAAATGACAAAATTTTCTAAATAATTCCAGGTAATGAAGAGCAGAATATTAAATAAACAGAATGTGCCCATTCGAGAGGGGTAGGGGAAAGACTGTTTTTTTTATTACCTTTAATATGGAAATTAATAGTTTAGCCCTAAACAGGTTAATTCAACTGCTATGAGTTTTTTCAAAAAGCCGATTATTCTTTTTCTTGTTTGTTATGCCTTTGTTGCCCATGGCCAGGATCGCCTGCAGGTTATTGACAGCCTGAAATTGCGGATTAAAAGTGTGACTACAGACACAGCCAAAGCCAAATTGTTTATTCGCTTGGGAGATTTGTATTATTCTGCTGATCCTGATAGCGCATTGATTTTTTTAGAAGAAGGCATTATACTTGCCCAAAAGGCTTCTGATAATAATCTGTTAGCGGAAGCAAGCCTGATTCAAGGGTCGGCCTATTGGGCCAAATCGGATCATTTTTCAGCTTTGGAATATTATTTGCTGGCAAAAGATAAGTTTGAGGCCATTCACAATGAAAGCGGATTGATCCGAAGTTACATGAATATTGGTTATGCCAACCATGTTCTTGGAAATATTGACGAGGCGTTAAAGTACACTCAGGAAGGGCTGGCACTTGCTCAAAAAGCAGAGATCAAAGACAGTATCAGGATTGCCGGTTTTTATCAGAATCTTGGCCTGATCAGTGAAAAACAGGAGAATTACAGCCAAGCCCTCGAATACTATTTTGCCAGCCTGAGGATTAAGGAGAAAAGCGCTCACATTGATAAGCGTTCTTTAGCTAAAACGCTAGATGGAATTGCCGGGGTTTACAATTATATGGAGAATTATGAAAGCGCCCTTGAATTTTATAAACGAGCGTTGTCCATCCGCCAGGAAATGAATGATATTATTGGGGTTTTTTCCAGTAGTTATAACCTTGGGATAGTTTACCAGGGACAGAATCAATTTGAATTGGCACGTATTTATTATCAAAAGGCTTTAATGTTAGCCGAAGAATTGGAAAATGAGGGCTTTTCCGCCTATTGTTATGATGCCTTGGGGGATTTGGAGAAAAAGGAAGGTAATTTTGCTATGGCGATTGATTATATCCGAAAAAGTCTGGATACCCGGAGGAAAAACCCCCAATCCCAAACTTATGCTCATACCCTATACAATCTCAGTGAAGCATATTTTGACGCAGGAGATCTTTCATTAGCCTTAAAATATGCCGAAAAATTTAAAGAAGTAGCTGATTTTGCAACTCTGGAAGACCGCGAAGAAATTTTTCGTTTGATAGCGAACATTTACGAAAAAAACGGCAAGTTTAAAAAATCACTTGAAGCCCTAAAAAGCGCGGAAGCAATGCGTGATAGTCTTGAACAAAGGGCTAATTCGAATCTTTTAATGGAGTTGAATGCAAAATATAACCAGGATTTGGCACGTGCTGATGCGATTCATGAAAAAGAAAAGGAATTTCAGTTCCTGGAGGTAAAGGCAAAAAACAGATTTATTGCCCGGTTGACTATTGCCTTGGTATGTATTCTGATACTTTTGTTTGCGCTTTTTTTGAGTAACCTTCAAAGAAAAAAAATAAATGCCCGTCTTGTCAAAAGTAATGAGGAATTAAATGAAAGTTATCAAAAACTGGCCGATGCCAATCAGGAATTAAACGCTGTAAACAGGCAATTGGAAGTGAGTAATAATAGTTTGCAACAATTTACTTTCGCCGCTTCTCATGATTTGAAAGAATCATTGCGATCGGTAATTAGTTTTTCTCAAATTCTCGGAGCAAAAAATAAGGACATTAAAGCGGGGGCCGAAAATGATAAAAGCCTCACTTTTATAAGAGAAAGTAGCTTGAGGATGAGCAAAACTCTGGATGATTTACTCAATTATGCTAACCTTAGTGCTGACTTGAAAACCAGAAAACTGGTGGATATTAATAATATTTTTCATGAGTTAAAAAATCATTTTTTCAGTGATAGAGAAGTAGATTTTTCTTTAATTTGTGAGGAGAATCTAGGATACATTTTAGGCAATCCCGTTTTAATAAAAAATTTATTTTTCAATATTATCGATAATTCGATTAAGTTTGCCTCAGAAAAAAGACCCCTTGTAATTATTGTTCGTGGGCAACATTTTCATAATAACGGGTGTCTGTTTTCTTTTAAGGATAATGGTAAGGGAATTGAAAAAGATTATCTTGATTATATTTTCAAACCATTTAAACGGCTTAATAATAGAGATTCCAGTGGGTCTGGCTTAGGACTTTCAGTTTGCAGGAAAATAGTCGATATCTACGGAGGAAAAATATGGGCTGAGTCTGTATTAGATGAAGGAACTACTATTTTTGTTGAATTTAATGATTGTAAAGCTTAGATTTTAAAGTAAATTTGTAAGATTTTCTTTTAAACCTACCCATTTCATTGCTTAGATTGTTTTTTGGTGCAATGTTGGCAAACAGTTATTTATTAAGCCAGTTCGTGGTTTATAACGATCCAAAACCTCATTATTTTGTAATGTCCTTAATTACAAGATTAAAATAACTACATACGCGCTCTATAAAATTAAAAATTACCCCTTCCCGCCATTCGAAAACTCTTTTTGACTACCATTTTAACTATCTGCCTGGAAAAGGAAGTAAAGAGTTATGGCTTATTTTTCTTTTGAATTTCGCATCCAGGTTGGTTAAAAGGTTGGCTTATATGAGTTTCGACTCAAGTTTAAAATTTATTCATGTAGAAGTAAAAGTGATTTTATTTCTACAAAATTAACATGCGCTTATATCAGTTATGAAGAAAAATTACATCCTTTTTATTGTATTTCTTTTCCTGTTCCTTTCCTTCAAATCTTTTTCACAGTCCGATTGCAGCACTGCTGAACAAATTTGTAATGATGGTCAATTGGTTTTTGATCCTTCAGGCATAGGGCCAATTGATGATTTTGCCAATCCAAATAACGATTCAGGATGTCTTTTGTCTCAGGAGGATAATTCCCAATGGTTTGAAATTACCTTTGACGCCACAATGCCACCAAACTCAGTTTTGGAATTTACGGCAACATCAGTGGGCACTCCTGTTGATACCGATTTTGCCATGTGGGGCCCCAATCCTGATTGCAGTAATTTAGGAAGTCCAATTACTTGTAATTTTTCAGCCTCCGATATTGCTGGCCTTTCTAATACGGGGTCTAATAGCGGATACCAGCCAGGATTGGTTGTTCAGCCGGGACAAACGTATTTAATTCTTATAAATGACTATAGCGGCAATGGTGGCGCAATGTCCCTGACTTTTGATGGCACCTCACCCAACCAGGCTTCTGATTATATAATTTGTGATGGATGTACGATATCCATTTCCACAGGACCTGATATTAATATTTGCCAGGGGGGAATGGCTTCCTTTTCTCCCACAGTAAATGGAAACTCCGGTGCTGAAACCTACGTATGGACAGCCAATCCTGCCAGTGCGCTCTCCTATTTAAGTGCCACCAATGTATTAAATCCGGATATCTTATTGCCAGATGGTGTTGCAGTAAATGCTACTTACACCATTACCATGACTGATGGTACTTGTGTCAGAACGGATAATATTACAGTAACCACTCTTGCCCCCCCGCAGCCAAGCGGCGGGAATCCCTCGTTCTGTTCAGGCACCGGGGTTACGTTGAGCCCCGGCAGCTGGAGTTCCTATAATTGGAGTACAAATGCCACGAGTCCTTCGATCACGGTATCCACAAGTGGAATATTCACGGTCACGGTCACGGATGGCAACGGATGTGAAGGGGTGGCGACTTATAATGTAACAGAACTTCCACCAATCAATGTAGCGATCAGTGGAGGCCCGACGTTTTGTACGGGCGGCAGCGTAGTGATCAGCGCCCCCGGAGGGTACTCGGGTTATCTCTGGAATACGAATGCCAATACGCAGTCGATCACGGTATCGACGGCGGGTACCTATACGGTCACGGTCACGGATGCGAATATGTGTACGGGAGTGGGGAGTATCGTGATCACAGAGGCCACGACATCCCCGGTAGCGATCACGCCCTCGGGAGTATTGTGCTCGGGCGGGAGCATATCGCTGGATGCGGGAGGTGGATATATGAATTACGACTGGAGTACGAATGAGACGACGCAGATGATCACGGTGAGCTCCGCCGGGACATATGGGGTCACAGTAGAAGGATCCGGGGGCTGTTTGTACGAAGGCACGATAAACGTCACGCAGGCGGCCCCTCTGGCTCCGGTGATCAGTGGGACGGCCTCCTTTTGCGCAGGGAACAGTACGACGTTATCGGTAAGTGGCGGGAGTTTCACAGGCTATACATGGTCGGATATGAGTACAGGGTCGACGCTGACGGTAAGCAGCCCAGGAACGGTATCGGTCACGGTAACGGATGCGAACGGCTGTACAGGTCAGACTTCCCTGTCGGTGACTGAAAACCCGCTTCCGACGCCGAGCGTGAGTGGGGATATGACAATATGCCCGGGGATAGCGACGACATATGATGCGGGCCCGGGTTATTCGAGTTACAGCTGGAGCGGCGGCGGCACTGGCCAGACGAATGTATATAATACGCCGGGCACCTACGGTGTAACGGTGACGAATGCGAATGGCTGTATGGGGTCGACGTCGTTTACGATCACACAGGAAGCGCCCCCGACACCGATGATAACAGGAGATCTGATGATCTGTCCGGGTCAGACCACGACGCTTGATGCAGGGGGAGGATATGTAAATTATGCATGGTCAGGCGGCGGGAGCGGCCAGACGAATAATTATAATGCTCCGGGAACTTATAGTGTAACGGTGACAGACGTGAACGGTTGTACGGGCACGGGTAGTGTTTCGGTGAGCCAAAATGCACTGCCCCAGCCCAATATAACAGGAGTTTTGTCGGTATGCCCACAGGGCAATACGAGCACGACGCTTGATGCGGGGGGCGGTTTTGTAAGTTACCAGTGGACGGGAGGGGGAACCCTTCAGACGACCACGGTAAACGGTCCGGGAAGTTATACAGTGACGGTGACGGATGGGGAAGGCTGTGCAGGAGAGCAGACGGTACAGGTAAATAATTTTGCGGTAACGTCCCCGACGATAACAGGGGACAATACCTTGTGCCCGGGTCAAAGTACCCCGCTGGATGCAGGAAGCGGGTTTTCGGGATACAATTGGTCAACGGGAGCCTCAACGCAGCAAACGACGGCGGCGGGCCTTGGGACTTATAGTGTAACAGTTACGGACAATAACGGATGTGAGACCACAGGGAGTTTTACGGCCACGGCGGCGGCGGTTCCCAATCCAGTGATCAGTGGAGATTTGAGTTTTTGTGAAGATGGATATACGACCTTAATGGCCGATGGAGGGTATATTTCCTATAATTGGGGCGGGCTGGGCTCGCCGAATGGAACAGAATATATCATCGGGGCCCCCGGCGTGGTGACGCTGGAGGTGACCAATGATGAAGGCTGTGTGGGATCAACCTTTGTTGAGGTGATCCAGCATGGGAACCCCGTTCCGACGATCAACGGGAATTCAACGATATGCCAGGGAGAGACAGGGTTCATCGATGCCGGTTCCGGATATGCGTCCTACGCATGGAATAACAGCTGGAACCAACAGGTTCTCGGGGTGAACGACCCTGGGACCTATAGCGTCACGGTAACCGATGTGAATGGTTGTATGGGAGAGGCCTCGATAGATGTAAACCTGGCCGCGTCCCTGAGTGTGACGATCAGTGGGAATACGCAGTTATGTGCCGGGGGCAGCACGACCTTAAGTGCAGGAGCGGGCTTTAATTCCTATGCGTGGTCCAATGGACTGAGCAGTACAACGATCACGGTAAATAGCCCCGGGACGTACAGCGTCACGGTAACAAATACGACAGGATGTGAAGGTCAGGCGAGTGTCACGGTAACGCAGGGCACTCCACCGGCGCCTGTGATCACGGGCGCCCTGTCGATCTGTGAAGGAGGCACCACGACGCTGAGCCTTACGGGGATTTATTCAGGATATTCCTGGACAGGCGGGAGCAGCTCTTCAAGTTATACGGCGACCTCAGCGGGAACTTATGGCGTAACGGTAACGGACGCGAACGGCTGTACGGGCAGCACTTCTGCCGATGTAACGATCCTTCCGCCTGCGCCAATCACGATAAGCGGCACGGCAGAGGTTTGTGAAGGCGGCACCACGCTACTTACGGCGGATGCGGGCTTTGCGAGTTATGAATGGTCTACCGGGGATACGGGTCAGACACTGACGGTTGATACCATAGGGATCTATAGTGTGACAGGAATTACGGCCTCGGGCTGCGAGAGTGTGAGTGAGCCTCTTGAAGTGGTCCTTCAGCCCACAGATATAGCGATAACGGGCGACACGGAATTCTGTGAAGGCAGTTCGGTGACCCTGGGGGTGACCCCGGGCTTTGACACTTATGTATGGTCGGATGGAACGATGGGAGCAACGCCTGAATTTACCCAGGCCGGCACCTATACGGTAACGGCGACGAGCGCCTCGGGCTGTACGGCTCAAAGTACGGTGACGCTGACCACCAATGCTCTTCCAACGGTAAGCATAGGAGGCAGTACGACGTATTGTCCTGGCGGAGCCGCGGAGTTATCGGCAGAGGGAGTTTTTGCAGCTTACCTATGGACAGACAACAGTACAAATCAGACCCTGACGGTGACCACGGCAGGAACCTACGGGGTCACGGTAACGGATAATAACGGATGTGAGGCAAGTGCAGGGATCATGGTGACGGAGGAGGCAGAATTAAGTCCGGTGATTACCGGGTCACTTGAATATTGTGAAGGATCGTCCACTACGCTGTCTGCCGGCAGTGGCTATGCGAGTTATAGCTGGAGTACGAGTGATGTGAGCGCCATGACGGAGGTTACGGCACCGGGTCAGGTAACGGTAATGGTGACAGATGCATATGGATGCAGCGGTCAGGCGAGTGTAGATGTGGTAGAGAACGCCAATCCTGTTTTATCGATACAGGGAGCAGATAATTTCTGTACGGGCGCCACGGCGACGGTCTTCGTGGATGATATTTATACAGGTTATGCCTGGTCGGATGCGACAACAGGCCCGACCACGGAGGTATCGACGGCGGGGATGATCAGTGTTTCGGTCACGGATGTCAACGGCTGTGTCGGCAGTGCTGATATGACAGTAACGGAAAATACGTTACCGGTACCTTCGATCACGGGAACGCTGAGTTACTGTCCGGGCACGACGACGATGCTGGAAGGCGAGACGGGATATGTATCCTACAGCTGGACAGGCGGGGAGACAAGCACCACCCTTGAGGTAGGTGCGGAGGGCATTTATGAACTGACGGTAGAAGATGACAATGGCTGCGTGGGCAGTAATATGGTCACGGTGAGTGAATATATAACGGAAGATCCACAGATCACCGGGGTGACGGATTTTTGTCCGGGTACGACCACCACACTGGAGGTGAGCAATGCTTTTGCGGCTTATGTTTGGTCAACCGGCGCCCTGAGCCCACAGATCGAAGCCGATGCCGCGACGACCTACAGCGTGGTGGTCACGGATAACAACGGTTGTGAAACGACCTCAGATATATTGACGACCATTTATACGGTAACGGATCCGGTAATCACCGGGGACACTGAATTTTGCAGCGGGGCAGATGTGTCGCTGGATGCCGGGCCGGGATATGTAACCTACAACTGGTCGGGCACAGAAGCGACGCAGCAGATCACGGTGAGCAGTGGCGGGAATTACGATGTAACGGTAACGGATGGTAATGGTTGTGAGACGACGGGCAGTTATGCGGTTACGGAGAATGCACTGCCGGTGGTGGTGATAGGAGGCTCGACGAGTTACTGCATTGGCGGTTTCACAACGCTTGATGCGGGCGTATATGCGAATTACCTTTGGTCAGACGGAAGTACTACGGCGACGATCAATGTGAGCAGCGCGGAGGCATTCTCGGTGACGGTCACGGATGATAACGGATGCGTAGGGGAAAACAGTGTGATGATAACGGAAGATACAGAACTGAGTCCTGTGATCTCAGGTCCGCTGGCCTATTGTGAAACGACGACGACGACCTTAAATGCGGGCAGCGGGTTTGCGACCTATCAGTGGAGCGATACCAGTACGGGGCAGACCTTACAGGTGAGCAGCCCGGGGACGTACAGTGTGACGGTCACGGATTCAGGAGGCTGCATAGGAGAGACGTCTGTGGATGTGACAGAAAACGCGCTTCCCATCCCACAGATCACGGGCGTGCTGGATTACTGCGCCGGTTCAGCAACGATGCTGGATGCGGGAGCAGGTTATACGGCTTATAACTGGTCGACGGGAGCAGGCTCCCAGCAATTGACGGTCTCCTCACCGGGTCAGTATAGCGTAGCGGTGACCAGCGCCGAGGGATGTGTAGATTCTACAATGGTGGAAGTCATTGAAAATCCATTGCCAACCCCCCAAATCACGGGGGGACTGGAATATTGTTCGGGAGCAGGGACGATGCTTGATGCGGGCGCCGGATTTGCGAGCTATAGCTGGTCCACGGGAGCCGTGAGCCAGGACCTTTCGGTGAGTAGCCCCGGAAACTACAGTGTAGTGGTGAGCAACGGCTTTGGCTGTATAGATTCTACCAGTGTAGCGGTGACAGAAAACCCGCTTCCGAGTCCACAGATATCAGGAAACCTGGATTATTGTTCGGGCTTTTCGACGATGCTTGATGCGGGCGCCGGTTTTACCAATTATACCTGGTCTACGGGGTCAAACAGTCAGGAGGTGGAAGTGAACAGTCCGGGGAGTTACAGTGTAGCGGTGAGCAACGGTTTTGGATGTGTGGATTCCACCACGGTCGTGGTCACGGAAAACGCACTGCCCGTTCCCCAGATCACGGGCGTGCTGGATTACTGTGCCGGATCGGGAACGACGCTTGATGCGGGCGTGGGTTTTACTAGTTATAGCTGGTCGACGGGAGCAGGGAGCCAGAATCTGGTAGTCAGCAGTCCGGGGAGTTACAGCGTAGCGGTGAGCAACAGCTTTGGATGTGTGGACTCCACCACAGTAATGGTGACAGAAAATCCGCTACCGGTATTTGCGATAAGCGGGACGACGTATTACTGTGAAGGCAGTTCGACGATGCTGGAAGTAACCGGCACGTTCACAGGTTTTGAATGGACGGACAATACAAGCAGCTCAACCATAATGGTGACGAGCCCCGGGTTAATGGGGGTCACGGTAACGAATGAATACAACTGTGCGGCCTACGAAGAGGTTTTGGTGGAAGAGATCGCGCTGCCGGTATCGGCCGCAGGAGTGGACCAGGACCTTGATTGTGAGGTGTTAACGACAGTCCTGGGCAGTGACCTGACGAGCGCAGGACCGGCATACACCTATGTGTGGACGGGCCCGGGGATCAATGCCGCCAATGAGAATATGCTTCATCCTGAGGTGGATATGGAAGGCCAGTACAGCCTGGTGGTAACGGATACGGTACATCAGTGTGTCTCGGAAGTATCGATGATCGGGGTGGAAGACCTGGCGTATGTGCCGCTGGTGAGCCTTGAGGTAAACGATGAGCTGGATTGTATAACGGAGATGGTGTTGATAGACGGCAGTGGATCGCAGTCAGGGCCTGATATTTTATACAGCTGGAAGGATGGTCTGGGGAACACGATAGCCGAGGGTTCGGAGCCAATGATAGAAGTCTCCCAGGCAGATATCTATTCGATGGAGGTGATGGATATGGCCACGGGATGTCATAATATGGACAGCGTTGAGGTGAGTCAGAATATAGATCAGCCCCTGGCGGTAGCGGGGGATCCGGGTCACCTGGACTGTAATGTATTGAGTTATACGCTGGACGGAACGGCCTCGGAGACAGGGCCGAACATCAGTTACAGCTGGACGACGGCGCAGGGATTGATCAGTTCGGGAGGCAATACGGCGACACCGGCGGTGACGCAGCCGGGCTTGTATGTGCTGACGGTGCTGAATACGGAGAATGGTTGCGAGGATACGGATGAAGTGATGGTGACGCAGGATATCGCGGCGCCGATAGCGAATGCCGGTGCCGACCAGGAGATCGATTGTCACAGTGAATCGGTGACGATCAATGCCAGCGGAACGAGTACGGGCAGCAATATAGTGTTCACCTGGAGTTATGGAGGCAGCCCGATAGGGGAGAACAGCCTGATCTTTGAAGTATCGGCCCCAGGAGTTTATACACTGAATGTAGAGAATGAAGATAACGGCTGTAGCGCCCAGAGCCAGGTGTTGGTGACCCTTGATGCCGCAGCCCCGACGGGCATACTGGCAGAGTTTGATAGCCCGACGTGTTTTGGTGATGCCGACGGGAGCATAGTGATCTCGGGTGTTATGGGAGGATCTTCACCGTATTTATACAGTATCAACGGTAGTCCGTTTACGGCATCGCCGAGTTATCAGGGATTGACTGGAGGCGTTTACAACCTTGTAGTTCAGGATGTGGCAGGCTGTGAATATGAACAGGAACTGCTGCTGGAGGATGGCAATGACCTTCAACTGGATCTCGGGGAGGATATTTATATCAACCTGGGAGATGATGCGGCGGTGGATGCGATCCTGAATGTAGATCCGGCGGAGTTGATGAGTATAGTATGGGAAGCTCCGGGCGTGGTTGACTGCGGGGATTGTCTGTCCTTTACGGTGCAGCCGCTGACGACGACGAATTACAGCATAACGATCACTGATGATAACGGTTGTGCGCAGACGGAAGAAATCACGATCTTTGTGAACCGCCCGCACGAGGTATTTATCCCCAATGTATTCTCTCCGAACGGAGACGGGAACAATGATATTCTCACCATACTGGGTGGAAAAGATATTGAAAAAATCCATTCGTTTTTGATCTTTAACCGTTGGGGAGAGAATGTATTTGAAGTGTATGATTTTCCACCAAATGATTCAGGGTTTGGATGGAATGGTTATGACAGGGGTAAGGTGTACAATGCCCAGGTGTTTACATATTTTGCCGAGGTTGAATTTATTGATGGGGAAGTCGTATTATTCCAGGGCGATGTGACTTTAATGAGATAAACGCCGTCGAATATTGCAAATACTACCCTTAATTTATTGGGGTGAAAAGAATTAGGCGTTACCTTTGATTAATAATTGAAGGTTGGGTAGGAAGATCAAAATATACTTGATCTTCCTCCTGTCATTTTTTTGAAAAGGAAGGCCATGTCTTCACTCATTTAATAAAAATTATTTTATGCCAATCAGAATGGAAAAGGATCCCCAACAAGACAAAGGGGGACAACAGCCTAGAAACCCGGGGAGCCAAAATACAGGTGGTGGAAGTATGCTCACTAAAATACTTCCCTTTCTTTTAATGTTTTTATTTAAACGGCCTAAATTGCTCATTCCGGTTTTGATCATAGGGGGAGCCTGGTATTTCTTTTTTGGAGGATCTCAAATGTTTAGTAGCGGAAACGATGAAAATATCGGCTTTGATGAAAGTATGTTTTCTTTAGGCGCCAATTTTGACCAGGAAAAATATGATAAAACAGAAGTTTTCGCCCCGCTGGCAGCTGGTTCTTGGAATGGCATGCCTTCCAAAGTTTCACTTGAGGCCTATGCTCCAAAGCGGGGCCAGCAAGGTAGACAAGGATCTTGCGTGGGTTGGGCAAGTGCCTATAGCGCCAGAACAATCCTTCATGCAAAAGCCACAGGTAAAGATCCTAACAGTGTAGCATTTAGCCCGGCTTACCTCTATAACCAGATTGCATTGGATGGTTGTCAGGGGGCTTATATGCTTGATGCTATGAAAACCATGTATGATAATGGTGGCCTCCCGTTTAATGAGTTTCGTTATGATGAATCTACTTGCCGAAATTATCCTCAAAACAGAGACATAGCCAAGGGGCGTCAATTTAAGATCAAAGGGTATAATCGCCTTACTCTTGATGCGGATCAATACACTCCTGATATTTTGGCTATCAAACAAAATATTGCACAAGGGGCTCCTGTTGTTATCGGTATGCAGGTGGGAGGAACCTTCATGAGCAGAATGGTTGGACAAAAAGTCTGGCGACCCACGCAAAGTGATTATACCCAAAGAGGATTCAGCGGTCACGCGATGTCGGTTATCGGTTATGATGACAATCTTGAAGGGGGAGCCTTTCAGCTCATGAACAGTTGGGGTGAAAAATGGGGCGATCGTGGATTCGGATGGGTCAGGTATCGTGATTTCGAAACCTTCGTTAAGGAGGCTTATGGACTATACCCAATGGGAAGTTCCGAGAAATTTGATGATAAAAAACTAGATGTGAAGTTTGGGTTACTCGATCTGAAAACAGAAAAAACCATCACACTGGAACGCCAGGGCGACATGACCTTTAAGACGGTTCGCCCTATTAGTAAAGGAGATAAGTTTAAAGTTTTGGTCGCCAATTCCATTGAGTGTTATATTTATGTTTTTGGGCAGGAAACGGATGGTTCCAGTTATGTTTTGTTTCCCTATACGGAAAAACATTCCGCATACTGTGGAATAACAGGCACCCGATTGTTTCCACGTGATTATTCTATGGTAGCCGATCAAAAAGGAAGTACCGATTATATGGCTGTTGTGGTGAGCAAAAAAGAATTGGACTTTAAAAAGCTAAATACGGCTATTAATAACAGCAGACAATCCAGTTATGCCTCAAAACTAAAGGAAGTCCTGGGGAGCCAGCAGATTAATAATGTCAGCTTTAAAGCGGGAGAGACGGTCTCTTTTACCGCTGATGCTGGAGAAAAGAATGTTGTGGGGATGGTTTTAGCATTAGATAAGCGCTAAACCAAAAGGACAATAAACATGAGTCATCCCGAATTTTCAAAAACTGTCTGAAATAGAAATTTTTTGATTATTTGAAGTATTTTTTAAATGTAAAACCTGCCTGCAGACGCAGGAAGGCAGGTGTAAAAGTGAGTGGGCAAAAGGTTTGGGTTTTGGAAAAAAGTCATTTTTTGTCGCAAAACACCTAACCCACGACCCAAACACTTCTAAATTTTGCGGTTACTTGTTTTAAACCTTGCCTGCTGCCGCGACGGAAGGCAGGTTTTGCGGTTTATCTCTTTTGTAAAAGAAAAATCCCGAATTTTATCTGATTAGATGAAATTCGGGATGACTCACGTTTATAAACCAAATTTAGAATTTGATACCTGCCGTTAGGGCGAACATATTGTTTTTGCCTTCAAGATTTTTAAAGAAATCGGTTCGGCTCTTTTCCCAGGTCAGGTCAAGAGTCAGGAAAAAAATATCTACTCCTACACCCAGGTTGGTGGCAAATCCCATCCGGTTAAGGGGCTCGGTTCCAATATTGGTACCGTTTGGCGTTTTGATGTTTAAAACATAACTAGGTGTAATACCTGCCTGTGCTCTTACCCCGATGAGGGGTATTTTCAAACCCGCATTTATGGGCATCTTGAGGCTTTGAATAGTGGTTTCATCCCCAATCCGGAAACCGCCTTCCAGCTCATCTCTGGTCACATTTCTCATGGTAAAGCTTGAATAGTGTAAGCCTGGGCTGAGGTAAAGGAATTTTCCAAAACGAGCATCCACTCCGGCTTGCCATCCTACCTTGGCGCGATCTTCAAATTCATTATAGTTGTCCCAATTGACATCAAAGCGGGAAACATTGAATCCAACTTTTGGAATTATTTTTACTTTTGATTCGGATTGAGCATTGATCTGAAAACCTGAAATCATAATGCTGAGTAAAAGAACTAAAATTTTTGCTGACTGTTTCATCTTATTATGGTTTTAGTACAAATGATTATTTTGCTGTAAAACGGTTTGAAAGATGGAAATAATGTGAAGATTATCACAAAAGGTTGTTAAAGTTTGTTATCAAAAAAAAGACAATATCGGGCAAAGCAGGTTTTGTGATCGCTTTTGACTCTTTTGAATTGGTTGGTTTTTATAAAATGGACCATTGAAAATAAATTCAATATCCATATTTGTTTTTCCAAAATTGTTTAAGTCGCTGTCTTATACTTTCTTCAGGCGGATTGGCCTGAGGGTGGAAGAGGGGAGTGCCTTTTATCGATTCGGGCAGAAATTCTTCATTGACGAAATTGCCGGGATGGTCATGAGCATACTGATACCCCTTCCCGTAGTCCAGGTCTTTCATCAGTTTTGTGGGGGCATTCCTTAAATGTAACGGTACAGGAAGGTTGCCAGTCTTCTGAACCAGCGCCTGGGCTTCATTGATGGCCAGGTAAGCAGAATTGCTTTTAGGAGAAGTAGCCAGGTAAATGGTTGCCTGTGACAAGATGATTCGGGATTCTGGATAACCGATCATCTGCACCGATTCAAAGGCCGTTTTGGCCATCAACAAGGCATTGGGGTTGGCTAAACCGATATCTTCAGAAGCAGAGATTAGCAACCTTCTGGCAATGAATTTCAGGTCTTCACCTCCTTCGATCATCCGCGCCAGCCAATAAACAGCTCCGTTAGGATCACTTCCCCGAATGGATTTGATCAGTGCTGAGGCGATATCGTAATGTTGCTCTCCTCCTTTATCATAAAGTGCTATGTTTTGTTGGATATTGGTGGTAACACTTTCATTGGTCACTTCAAAAGGTTCATCTGACCCGGCATAGTTGGTCACCAACTCAAGTACATTATATAGTTTCCTGACATCCCCACCCGAAAATTGCAGCAAGGCTTCGTATTCTTTAACAATGACCTTTTTTTTCTTTAAAAATTCATCCTCAATGAGGGCCTTGTCGACAAGGGATTTGAGTTGTTCCTTTTTTAGATGCTCCAGAACATAAACCTGGGATCGGGACAATAAGGCGGAAATGACTTCAAATGAAGGATTTTCTGTGGTAGCTCCAATAAGGGTTACCACTCCTTGTTCAACGGCACCCAAAAGGGAATCCTGTTGGGACTTGCTGAAACGATGGATCTCATCGATGAACAGAATGGGGTTGGGGGCATCGAAAAATCGTTGGCTTTTGGCCCTGGTGATTACATCACGTACATCTTTTACCCCGGAATTGATAGCACTCAGGCTATGAAAAGGCCTTTCCAGCGTATTGGCTACAATTTTAGCCAATGTCGTTTTGCCTACACCCGGCGGGCCCCATAAAATAAATGAAGGAAGTTTTCCCGATTCAATCGCTTTACGTAATACAGCTCCTTTGCCGACCAGGTGTTCCTGTCCGACATAATCATCTAATGTTTTCGGCCGCATGCGTTCTGCTAATGGTTGCATAGGACAAAGGTAGGAAATGTAAAATGTAAAATGATAAATGTAAAATGTAAAAGTGAACCGAAAACTTTGTGAAAGGGATTTTGGGGGAGTAGGGCAAAGGCTCAAGTGAGAAGGTCTAAATGTATTTTAATGTTATTTTTTACTCAGTTAAAAATTTCTTTCTAATTATTTTTCATTTTATACCTCACTCACCCAAAAAATGGAGTAAAATGGTACATTTGACAGACAAAATCAGGCATTCTAATAATGGAAAAAACAGATATACAAACCAGGGCAGATATCGACCGACTCATGCGCTATTTTTACGATAAATTATTGGACGATCCGGTAATGGTACCGATTTTTGAGAAAGTGATCAAAAAGGGGCTGGATCATCATTTTGACATACTGGTCGATTTTTGGGATAATATTTTATTTTTTACAGGAGCCTATAAGAACAATGCGATGTTAAAACACATTGAATTAAACGATTGGTATCCTCTAATGAAGATACATTTTGAAAAATGGTTGACACATTTCTCCAATAGCGTGGATGAATGTTTTGAGGGAGAAAAAGCAACGCTTGCCAAAAGCAGAGCTCTGCAAATCGCAACACTTATGGAAATGAAGATACTTGGAAATTCATTAACTTTCTGACAATACTAACGCTAGAACTTGTTTGAAAATTTAATGA
Source organism: Lewinellaceae bacterium (assembly GCA_020636105.1). Classification (NCBI taxonomy): domain Bacteria; kingdom Pseudomonadati; phylum Bacteroidota; class Saprospiria; order Saprospirales; family Lewinellaceae; species Lewinellaceae bacterium. The sequence goes on along the minus strand of JACJYL010000001.1, from coordinate 951,441 downwards.
TGTGCTTAATTCGAAGCAACTCTCACCATTTTCATGATCCTTTCTGTCTCGTTTTCTGACATTTTTAATTCAAAGGAATCTCTTGTCAAGGATGAGATCAATACAGCTTTTTCGCCAGCACCCGGCTTGAGCGTGTCCATGGTGTAGAGATGATGTGCCTTGATGTGCCACTGACCAGCCTCATGATAATTGAGCGTTCCCTGGTATTTATAGGTTCCGTCTTTCATGATATCCAACCGGATGAGGGGGTAATCTACTTCGAGAGGTAGCCCGGCTTCTGTAACGGACACCGCTTCCCAGCTGCCAATTAAATCACTGCTGGATAAATCACTACAACCGGAATACACGAGAACCGTGAAAAATATCAAAATAATTTTTAAATACTTCATGGAGTAATTTTTATGTTTTAAACGTAAGAAAGAACAAGTTAACGTGTTGAAATACAACACTTTTTTAATAAAATGGCACTTTTTTAGATTAATAAAATCCTTTGGTAACTGGTGGAGTCGCGAAAATAACCAATGCTTTGAAAAAAACAACTTCAATCCATTGTTAAAATTTACCCCGGCGGTTATCTTTGCACCATGATTAAAATCGGAAATGTAGAATTGGGAGAATTCCCGCTTTTGCTGGCCCCCATGGAAGATGTCAGCGATCCTCCTTTTCGTGCTTTGTGTAAGGAGCAGGGGTGTGATATGATGTATACCGAATTTATTAGTGTGGAAGGTCTGATAAGGGATGCGGAGAAAAGCCTCCAGAAACTCGATATCTATGATGAAGAGCGCCCGATCGGGATCCAGATCTTTGGGGCTAAACTGGATTCGATGCGACAGGCTGCTGAGATGGTGGAAGCGGCAAACCCCGAAGTCCTCGATATTAATTATGGCTGCCCGGTTAAGAACGTTGTGAACAAAATGGCCGGTGCCGGTATTTTGCAGGATATAGACAGGATGGTTGAACTGACAGACGCCATAGTGAAGTCGACTAAATTGCCGGTTACCGTAAAAACAAGGTTGGGTTGGGACGATAATTCCAAATATATTGAAGAGGTCACCGAGCGCCTTCAGGATGTAGGGATCAAAGCCATCAGTATTCATGGCCGTACCCGCAAACAAATGTATAAGGGCCAGGCAGACTGGAGCCTGATCGCCAAGGTGAAGGAAAACCCAAGAATAAATATTCCTGTCTTTGGCAATGGTGATATTGACAGCCCTCAAAAAGCGCTGGAATACCGCAATCGTTTTGGTGTTGACGGCCTGATGATAGGTAGGGCTAGTATTGGTTATCCATGGATTTTCCGGGAAATCAAACATTATTTTAAAACGGGAGAGTTAATGGACCCCCCAACCATTGAAGAAAGGGTAACTGCAGCTAAGAAACATTTGATGCATTCCATCCAGTGGAAAGGTCCGAAATTGGGAATCCTGGAAATGCGTCGCCATTATACCAATTATTTCCGTTCTTTGCCAAATATTAAACATTACCGGCAGGCCCTGGTGACCCATGAAGAACCGGAGTTATTATTTGAAATTTTAGATCAGATAGCACAGGTATATGCCGGGTATGAATTTGGAGATAAAATAAACCAGTGAAATGCGGACCGTTCTTTGTGCTTTTAAAAAAAAGCTAATACACTAAGATTAATTAACCCAATTCAGCATGGTGACAAAATGAATTGGCTGAAATTTTCAGGCGAAGGAAAGTGGGTAGGATAGACCTGCTCCTCTGCCTTTTGGAAATAGGTTTTGATTTAAATTGTCCATGCAATTGCCACACCAAATATTGATACGTGATTTTTGAAATAAAAAAAGACGAAAAAGTAGTTTTTGACCTGGTCAGCCAAAACGCCAGAGAACTGGGGTATCCTGCTTACGTAGTAGGGGGGTATGTTCGTGACCGGCTGCTGGGACGACCTTCAAAAGACCTTGATATCGTCTGTGTGGGAAACGGAATAAGATTGGCTCAAGCCGTAGCTACCTGTCTTAGACCTGTTCCCCGGGTCACGGTGTATCAACGATTTGGTACAGCTATGCTGATGTATAGAGGAATGGAAATAGAATTTGTAGGTGCCAGGAAAGAATCCTATCGCGAGGACTCACGCAAGCCTGCTGTAGAGGAAGGATCTTTGGCAGACGATCAAAACAGACGCGATTTTACCATCAATGCCTTGGCAGTAAGCCTGAATGAAGAGGATTTTGGTGCGATCATTGATTCTTTTGGCGGACTGAAACACCTTGAAGAGAAAATAATAAAAACACCGCTTGAACCCGGGCGTACCTTTTCAGATGATCCCTTGCGTATGATGCGTGCAGTACGGTTTTCCAACCAGCTGGATTTTGAAATAGAAGCTGAAACCCTTAAAGCCCTTTCTGTTTATCGTAACAGGATCAATATTGTATCCAAGGAAAGGATCATCACGGAACTCAATAAAATTATCCTGTCAGATGTCCCTTCCAAAGGATTCAAAATTTTATTTGATTCCGGCTTATTGAAACTTATTTTCCCGGAGATGGTGGCTTTGCACGGGGTCGAAACAAAGAATGGCATCAGTCATAAAGATAATTTTTATCATACGCTGGAGGTTTTGGATAATCTCAGCAAAAACACTAAAAACCTTTGGTTGAGGTGGGCCGCTATTTTGCATGATATTGCCAAGCCTGCAACGAAGCGCTTTCAGCCAAAAGTCGGCTGGACCTTTCACGGGCATGAAGCCCTTGGCGCAACAATGGTACCTCGCATTTTTAAAAAAATGTGCCTGCCCCTGGATCATAAAATGAAATATGTACAAAAATTGGTCCGGCTTCATTTGCGCCCCATTAGTTTGACCAAGGAAAATATTACCGATTCAGCTATCCGCAGGTTACTCTACGATGCGGGGGAGGAGATTGATGATCTGATGTTATTATGCCAGGCTGATATTACCTCAAAAAATGAACAAAAAGTAAAGCGTTTTTTGAGTAATTATGAATTGGTTCGTGAACGACTGATTGAAGTAGAAGAAAAAGACCATATCAGGAGCTGGCAGCCTCCCATCTCAGGGGAAATTATCATGGAGACCTTTGGTATATCCCCTTCAAGACCTGTGGGAGAAATTAAAAACGCCATAAGAGAAGCCATACTCGATGGCGAAATCGAAAATGAATACCAGGCGGCGTATGATTTTATGATCGAAAAAGGAAAAAGTATTGGGCTTAAAGTGAAACAACAATAATTTATTTATGAAAATACGACCTCTGCTTATCTCCTGTGTTTTGGGCTTGTTTTTGGTTTCGTGTAAAGAGGTTAACATTGTTAAGCCTGATTATGCTAAACTTCCCGCAATCAATGAAAATGGAACGCTGAATATGGTGGTGGAAATTCCTGCGGGAACCAACCATAAATACGAATATGATTATGGCGCGAAGGAATTCAGGATAGAAACCATCAACGGGAATGAGCGAGTGGTCGACTTTTTACCTTACCCCGGAAATTACGGTTTTATCCCTTCCACCCTGATGGACAAAGACAGGGGAGGGGACGGAGATGCTTTGGATATTTTACTCATCTCTGAAAGTTTACCCACAGGAAGTGTCGCTGAAGTCATCCCGATCGGGGCCATTCTTTTGCTGGATAACGGGGAGATTGATACCAAGATAGTAGCCGTTCCGCTGGATACCCTCCAAAACGTGATCGACGCCCGAAGTTACCAGGTCTTTTTTATCGAGTACGATGCGGCAAAAAGAATCATTGAGGAATGGTTTACCCATTACAAAGGAAACCGCCAGGTCGAACTCATTGGTTGGCGGGACGATAGCTTTGCCTGGCGGGAAGTCGAAAAATGGCAGGTTGCCCAATAATAATGATCCATTATTAGGGGCGGTTCTTATTTCGCCCGAACAAATCCTTTTTCTTTTCTCCTTCTTTGTGATCCAGTACAGGGTGAGGGACTGGTGGTTCATCCATTATTACATGGAATACCTTATCTACATGTACCCAAAATCCGTCTTTCAGTTCAAATCCCTGGTAAGTACCATCCGGAATTTTTGTCGGCCCTTCACCATACTGACCTGTAACCATGGTAAGATTGTCGAAAATGATCATTTCCCGAATGACGTCATAATTGACCGTTACACTTGATTCGGGAGAGTATTCTACCAAAAATCGTTTTTTTACTTTGACCGGTTCTGTATCATCGTCGTATTTAAAAACGGGTGCTCCAAAAACGGGTTGCCCTCCTTTAAAGGTAAGCACATCGATGAGTTTCCGTTTATGAAAAAATTCGTACCCGTCAAATCCGAATAAAAGGTAGTATTTCCCATTCCGGCTGTCGGTTTCGATTATTTTGTAATAAAGCGCACCGTACCACTTGTCGGCCGTCAGTTCAAATTGTTCTATATTGGCACTTTCAATATCCCCGCTGCGATCTATTAATGGAAAAAGAGTAAGTTCCGGTGTGTTCATCTGTATGGCTCCGAAGTACCTGTAATGGTTTTCATCCATATAAAGCTGCCAGGTGAAAATTCTGAAACTGCTGTCCTGAGGATATTGAATGGAAACAGTTTTTACCCTTTCGAAAGGGTAATTAAAGGAATTTTCATGTTTCAAGGCCTCCTTAAGCGTAAGGATCATCTTTTTACAGGCCGCATAACGGTTGGATTGCAGGGAGTCATTAACAATGGCATAACCCATTATTGCAATAGTATCTTCATAAGTATGTATTTCCTCCCTGTCTGCCGCCTGTAATGGTCCGGCCGTTTGACCTTTCAGCCCGAAAACCACCAGAAGTGCCAGTAAAATTCCAAAATATTTAGTGGTTACCATTTTTCTTTTATTCATGTTTTCCTTTTGTGTTGCATAACTCAACGATCCTTAAACGGTAATATGGAAAATGGTATTGTTTTTAGAATCAAATGTTATCTTTGGCGGAGAAAATTTAACAGAACTTAAACCGTCGGGGCCTGATCTTTGCGTAAAGGCATTTTGTAAAACAAACGAAAAGCCGCGGCCTCGATATTCAAAAAAACAATCAGCAAAAATATATGATTCTTAGCGATGTGAAAATTATGGAAGGCATTGAGAACGGAGAAATTGTGATCGAGCCTTTTGATCCTTCCTGTTTGGGAACCAATTCCTACGATGTACATTTAGGGAAATCACTGGCTCTTTATAAAGACCATATTCTCGATGCGAAGAAGCATAATGAGATCGTTCATTTTGACATTCCGGAGGAGGGATTTGTTTTACATCCCAACACACTTTACCTGGGCGTAACGGAGGAATATACAGAAACCCATAATTCAGTTCCATTCCTGGAAGGAAAATCCAGTGTCGGGAGATTGGGCATTGATATTCATGCCACGGCAGGAAAAGGCGATGTTGGCTTTTGCAATACCTGGACGCTTGAAATTTCCTGTACTCATCCCGTCCGTGTATATGCCGGCATGCCCATTGGTCAGCTCATTTATTTCCTGGTGGAAGGAGAAATTAAGAATTATTACAACAAAAAGAAGGGGGCAAAATACAATACCCGTACCATAAGACCTGTGGAAAGCATGATGTGGAAGAATAAGTTTTAAATCATGAATCTAAAAATAATATCAGCTGGTGCCGGGAGTGGGAAAACGTACCGACTTACCCGTGAATTGGTCAAATTACTCGGAGAGGGTATGTCTGCCAGTGGTATTATAGCCACTACTTTCACGAAAAAAGCTGCTGCCGAGTTGCAGGAACGGGTTCGGGTAAGCTTGTTGGAAGAAGGATTTAGTGCCCAGGCTGACGAACTTACCAATGCGCTTATTGGAACGGTGCACAGTCTTGGGGTAAAGTTATTGAGGCGGTTCGCCTTTGAAGCGGGAGTTTCTCCGGAAGTGAGCATTATTGCCGAAGAGGATGAACACCTGATGTTTAACCAATCCCTTGCCACCGTACTGACCAGCCATCGGGTTGAAATGATGGATGAATTGTCGGGTAAACTGGGGTTGAACAAACGAGATTTTTTTGACTGGCGGAAAAGGGTGCATCAAATTACGGCTTTGGCACGAGCCAATGATTTTTCTATTGAAGTCCTTGAACGGAGTAAAAACCGCTCTTTTGAAACTTATGAAAAATTTCTAAACCCGGTATCTGATAAAGAAGCTCCCTGGTTCAATACGAAATTGGCTGAAATGTTGGAAACCACCCTTTCCGCACTTGAAGCCAATGAGGATTCCACCAAAAAGACCGCCGGAGTGGTGGACGATCTGAAATTAATGGCGAGAGAATTAGGCCTGCGCGGTTTTTTATACTGGCACCAGTGGGCTAAAATTTCCAAAACCGACGTGGGCGCCAAAAGCAGGGAAGATGTAGCCCCTTTGCGGGAGTTTGCCGAGACCCATGATGCCCACCCGGATTTTCATAAAGATATTAAAGCGTACATCGATCTGTTGTTTACCATCGCTATTGAAGCGATGAGCGAATACAGTGCTTATAAAAACAAAAGAGGCCTTATCGATTATACGGATATGGAAGCCTCTGTGAATAAATTGCTGGACAACGAACAGGTAAAAGCTGTTTTGAAGAAAGAATTGAGCCTGCTGATGGTGGATGAATTCCAGGATACCAGCCCTATCCAGCTATCTATTTTTATCAAGCTGGCCCGGTTGGCCGAAATATCTATCTGGGTAGGAGATCCCAAACAATCTATTTATGGCTTCAGAGGGGCAGAACCACGGCTGATGGAAGCAATCGTTAATCAAAGTGGGGGCGTCAAACCTGAGGATATCCAAAAATTTTCATGGCGTTCCAGGGAAGATGCCGTATTCGCTTCAAATGCTATTTTTACCAAGGCTTTTGCCAATATGCCGGCAGAACAGGTGGCACTAATCCCGAAACGGAGGATCAAGGCAACACCTGAAAGTGCGAACAACCAGGATGAACCTATAGAAATGGGAAATGCCCTGATCCATTGGCATTTTAAGGCCGAGGGAGATGGCAGACAGCCGGGAAAACCCTGGATGGAACATTGTCTTGCCAGAAGCCTTTCAGAATGGCTTGATAAAGGGGTTTATATTCTTCCCAAAGGATCGGACCAGTGCAGGAAGGCTGTTCCGGGAGATGTGGCTATTTTGTGTCGCTCCAATGCAGGTTGCCAGGTCATGGCAGAGGCGCTGAGCGATGCGGGATTAAGGGTCGCCATTGCCCGCAGTGGTTTGTTGAATACGGCAGAGGCTAAACTTATCCTGGCCTGTTTGAAATACCTGCTCAACCCGAAGGATTCCTTATCGGTTGCCGAAATTTTATTGCTTGCTGCCAATGTGCCTGTGGAAGAAATCATTGAAAACAGGCTTGATTGGCTGGAAAAGAAACAACAGGATACTCATTTTAATCATTGGGTTGCGGATCAGGATTATATTAAAAAACTGGATGAACTCCGCCTGGAAACCTCAGAGTTGTCCAGTGCTGAAATCCTGAATTATGTGCTGGAAGAACTGGATTTAAGGAGGATCATTATTTCCTGGGGGCAGGGAGGTCAGCGTATGGAAAATGTGGAAACGCTCAGGAAGTTTGCCCTGGACTATGAGGAGGCCTGCAATAGATTGCATAGTGCTGCTTCGTTGGGCGGATTTTATCTCTGGCTCGATAACCTGGAGCGGAACAGTAAGGACCTCCAGGGGGCTGGAACGGGTCCCGATGCCGTGAACGTGCTGACTTATCATAAAAGCAAGGGGCTTGAATGGCCTATCGTGATTTGCCATAACCTCGATGATTCATTAAGGTCAGATGTATGGGGGCTTGATATCATTCCGGAAAATGAATCGGTTGATCTTCAGGATGTTTTGGGAAACAGATGGCTCAGGTTTTGGGAAAATCCCTACGGTGACCAGTTTAGGAATACAGCATTGGATAAGCGGATCAATGAAAGTGAAGCCAAGGCCCAAAAATTACAACAGGCACTTCAGGAAGAAGCGCGATTGCTCTACGTGGCCATTACCCGTGCGAGGGATTATATCATTTTCCCATCCAATGCTTACCCGACAAAGTGGCTGAACAGGGTCTGGCATAACGGAAGAGAAGATTATCCGGTATTGGATCCGGAAAGCAACGAAAGTCCCTGGGAGTGGGATAACCGCTTCCTCAATGTGGACACCACCATTTTTGAAATGCCCCGGACTTTTGAGCCAGGGAGCACCGCCCAGGAAAATGATCCGGTTTATTTTGACAAAAACAAAGGCAAAGAACCTTTTTTGCCCTATAAGGTGGATCTGAATGAACTGGAGAGCAAGGGAAGCGTATTGGCTATCCATCATTATGAAAAACCTTTTCTGAATGACGAAGCCCTTTCTACACAGGATATCGGCCAGGTGGTTTCTGCGTTTTTTGTAGGGGATTTAAATCCAATGGAGGATCCGGAACGGTTGGAAATGGCGGAACGCCTATTGGACAATTTTGATCTAGCGGCAGATATGGAGCCTTCCTCCATAATGGAACGATCTGCAGCTTTCCAAAAATACCTGGAACAAAAATTTGCCCCGGTTCAATTATTGGCACATTATCCCATACGGCATTTTATCCACAAGCAATTATACGCAACAGAGATCGACTTTGTTGTAGAAACCGAAGACGGTTTTGTGGTCATAAAGAATGATTTTTTGTCGGGAGAGGAAAAGTTGCTTAAAAAAAGAGCATTGGCCCTTTCCGCCGAACTTGGCCTTTGCAAAGAGGCCTTGAAATCCCTCAAAGGAGCTGTCCGGATTCGCACACTGGTTCATTTCATTCTCGATGGAATTCTCGTAGAGGTGGATCATCCGGTTTAAAGGTTTACCACATCTTGGAGGCCGCAGTCATATAAAACTCAGCCATTCTTTCAAATTGACCGTGCGTGAAACCGCATTGGCAAGCCTGGGGGTAAAAAGACATTATGTTTGAGGTGTGTGTTAAATAGAATTGGCCATTGCCATCATAGCCCGGGTAAATGAAACGACAATTTTCAGGATCGATATAATCCAAAAGATCGTCAGACAGCTGGTAAGGGTCTGCAGGCGTATCGCATATTTCATCCCCTGCGGTCTCACAGTTGTCCCCATTGGCATGTTCTGTGCCTCCTCCACGACTGGTATGGTAAAGGCCAAAATAATGCCCCATCAAATGGGGAAGGCCTTTAAAATTGCTGATGCTGCAAAATTTATTCAGCAGAATACCTCCCGTTTCCATTTCGGCTATCCCTTCATAGGTGGCAAATCCACAAATGTCATCACTCCAGGTAACCCTGTTGACCAGGAATAAATTGATCCGGTTATGTTGATGGTATTTGACCTGCATGGCCTCCCATTCATTAAAATTCAGGGGATCTGAATATTGAAAGTTATCAATGGTGCGAAATTCGCAAATTTCAAAGCGCGCACAAATGGGGGCGAAATAAAAGTTGAGAGAATCAATGGCATTTTGTACATCCAACTCAGTAACTCCTAAATCTCCAAAGGTGTCCCGCACGATATGGACGACTACGCTGAATTTTTTATCCAGGCAGGGCAGGGGAGTGCCTTTGGTGAAATGTTGTTGGGCAAACGAGAAATGAAAAGCAGAAACAGTCATCAGCAGAGCAGCGAAAAAGGTTTTCATGGTGTACGTGTTTTCAGTTTGATATGCAAACTACAAATAATTGACAAAATAAGCCGCATTTTAAAATACCAACTTTGTACAGCTCACGCCAAAAGGATGGCTCAGGCGAAAAAAAAATATTTTAGTCGATAAAATTTAACCAATAGCCTCAGAAAAATTAATTTCAGGAAATCACAAGCCTTTAAAAAACAGGAAAATGAAAAGACGAAGTATTTGGCCTGGTTATAGAGGACCGGGAGGAGTTCGTATTATTGAACCTCAACATCAAAGCAATTTTACTGAAAACCTGAAAAAAACATGGAAAATGACCGGCCATTTACCTAAGCCTAAAAAGAGGAAGTGGATACCGCCAATTCCTGCTTATCCCCGGAAGGCATTATTCAAACAATGGGGGATAATTATTCTTCTTACAGGAGTCGTTTGCTGGTATGTTGTTACGAAATATTTTTGATGGGATCCACCAGGCGGGCATACAAATCCCCGCTTGCCGGTTGGTCGGGGCGAATTCCATGAAGCATGACAATAACCTCTTCCGCATTGACCCAGTTGGTGAGGTACATTTTTTGGGTTTCCCCGAAAGACCAGTTGAATTCGTAATGGCCCAGGGCTTTTAACCTGCGGATGCAGGCAAGGGTAATATCAGGCGTTTCCCGGAAAAATTCGACAGACAAGGCCGGCACTGGGAAATTTAACCCGGAGAGCACTTCAAATTCAAAATTTTCAACATCGATTTTGCAAAAGGAAGGCAGGCCATATTTCTCGACCAGGCCGTCAAGGGTAATCACTTCCACGGTGATGGTTTCATCCCAATTTACCTGGTAAGCAGTATCTTCATTAATCATATCCCTCCAGCCGGCATCGGCCAGTGTGGTTACTGTTGGGGTGAGATTGCTGATGTGTAAAGTCGCGGTTCCGGATTGGCGGCCTACGGCTTTTTTAACAAGGGTAAATCGATCCTCCCCGTGGAATTTTTTGTGTAAAAAGTCAATACAGGCTGGCTGAGGTTCCACTGCAACCACTTTTGCGCCCAGTTGAAGCCAGCTATCAGAGCGGTTGCCAAGATGGGCACCAATATCAAAGCAAAGGTCTCCGCTTTGAATGAACTGGCTATAAAAACGATTTAACCTACGCCGGTTAAATGGTTTCCAATAGTATATAAAAACAGAGCGAAGAATACCGAGTTGCTTTTTTGGATTGGATCTCATGTTGATGGGTTAAAAATACTTAACCTGTCTCCTGACGTCATCAGACAGGTTAAGTATTTCATCCGTTTATTATTGTCCGCCTAGTTCCTATTTCTTTTTCGGATGCACCAGGTCCATTTCTTCGATGAGCCTCGTAGCGCCGGCGTATTTATCAATGATGAATAAAATATACCGGGCATCCACCATAATATTGCGACAAATATTCGGGTCGTAGTTCACATCACTCATGGTTCCTTCCCACACCCGGTCAAAATTGAGGCCGATCAAATTGCCATAAGCATCGATGGCCGGGCTACCTGAATTTCCACCGGAAGTGTGGTTGGTGCCAATAAAACATACAGGAACCTTGCCATTTTTATCGGCATATTGGCCGTAATCCCTGGTTTGGTATAATTTTCTTAATTTTTCAGGCACATCAAATTCATAATCCCCCGGAACATACTTTTCAATGATGCCGTCCAGGTAAGTGACGGGGTCATAAGTGACGGCATCCCTTGGTTGGTAGCCTTTGACCTGGCCATAGGTTACCCTTAAAGTGCTGTTCGCATCAGGAAAGAACCGTTTATCCGGAAAAACTTCCATCTGGGCTTTCATGTATTTACTGCTCAGTAGGTTGATCTTGTCATTTATACGGTTATAGGCGGGTGAAATTTTTTCATCAGCGGCAAGCTGAATTGATTGCCGCAGCATGTACCCGGGATCGCCAGCCAGGGCTTTAAAGAATGATTCCGGTTTTTCTTTTAGGGTGGCAATTACCCTGTCTCCCTTTGTAAGGATACTTTGGGTATAGATGGTCTTTGCCAGCACGTCCATATTGCCTCCTGCAAAGGAATACTGATCCCTGGCATAGGTGGATTGATGGGTTTTGTCGACTTTGTCAAAATAAATTTTCATAAGTCGTTTGAAAATTTCCTGATCGACATCCGGGCTAAAGTCCTTATAATACCCTTCGAGGAAATTTATCAGGCCAGGCAATCTGTCTTGAATGCCTTCCAGTCCGCTGTTTTCATACATTTTTGCATATCGGGCCAGGACGCCAGCGACGTAAAACATTTCAATGTTTCTGCTGTTGATCTCGCTCACATAATCACGGCTGATGGCGTAAGGCTCAATTTCTTTATACAGCCCGTCAAGATCCATTATGACTGAACCATAGGCCTCCCTAAATGATTTATTGGTTTTAATTTTTGCCATAAACTCATCCTCGAAAGCTTTTTTCTTTTCAATGGCATTTGATTTTTGAACGCCCTGTATCTCTCCGATCCATTTTTTCCAGCCATTGGCAATGTTTGATTGTTTTGAAGCATATTTCAATCGTTGGGCAGGATCTTTCCTCATGACTTCCCCTAGCACATCCAGTGACTCATCCCGAACGCTAATGCGTACAGGATTCAATTTGTTGACGCGAAGGTCCACTCCTGATGCAGTAAGATATTCGTCTGTGCTTCCTGGGAAACCGAAAACAAGTGTAAAATCATCCTCGGAAACTCCATCCAGAGAAACGGGCAGGTAGTGTCTTGGTTTGAAGGGAACGTTGTCCGGGGAATATTCGGCAGGTTTGTTGTCTTTACCAGCATAGATCCGGAAGATAGAGAAATCACCCGTATGTCTGGGCCATACCCAGTTATCGGTGTCGGCCCCGAATTTGCCAATGGCAGAAGGGGGAGCACCTACCAGCCTTACGTCCCTGTAAGTTTCTGTGACAAAGAGAAAATACTGATTCCCTTTGTAAAATGGTTTGACCGAAACTTCCTGGTAGGATTCTTTAACGGCACTTTTTGTGACTGCGTCGATATTTTTATCAATCGCGGATTGCCGTTCTTTTTCATTCATGTCAGCGGTTACCCCGGCTAAAACAGCATTGGTAACATCATCAATTCTTACAATGAATCTTACAAAAAGGCCTTCGTTAGGCTTTTCATCTTTCAGCGAAGCGGCCCAAAATCCATCCTGAAGGTAGTTATCTTCAAGCGTGGAATGGGTTTGAATGGCACTAAAACCACAGTGGTGATTGGTGAGTACGAGTCCCTGTTTGGAAATGATTTCCCCGGTGCAAAACCCGCCGAAATGGACAATGGCATCCTTTAAACTGCTGCTGTTTACACTATATATGTCTTCAGCAGTCATTTTCATGCCCAGGGATTGCATCTCTTTTTCATTCAGATCAGCTAAAAGGGAGGGAATCCACATGCCTCCCTGTGCCGTAATTTTTATCGAAAAAAAGGAAACGAGGAGAAAAAAAAGAATCGCTTTTTTCATAACTAATATTTTAAGGTTTTTTCAGAATTGAGGTTTTTTTGACCCCAATGTTGGATATTGAAAGATAATCTTGATCCGGAATAGGCAGGAAATCTGGTTGATGGCAATTCAGGACTATTTTTCCCCCGGATGTTTTTGCAGGGTGCAATTTCCGAAAAAATGCTTTAATTTCTATGAGATTCGGGAATCATTTTATACCTTAGCCTTACATTTAAATGAAAATAAAGATTTATAATCATAGGGATGACTTTTTAGCCCTCTAACTTTTAACGGTTAGAGGGCTTTTTTTTTGCCTCAAAACCTTTTTTGCGAAATTTCCTTTTTCGTTTTCCAGCATTTTCTTTTTTTTTTTATTTTCATCTTCCGAAAGGATTTGGCATGGGGGAGATCCTTAGTATTTGCAGGTATTTTATTATTTCTGATAATGGTTGAAATACAATTTTAAATGCTGAAAATGCTGAAAATGGATAAAATTTTCCCTTTTGTGATCTATTTTACAAAACATATGAATTCATGTTCATACATTTGCACAGAAATAATTTATAAATACTAAAAATTGTACCATGAAAGTTGAACAAATATACACAGGCTGCCTGGCTGAGGCTGCCTACTATATTGTAAGCGAAGGCGAGGCCCTTATCATTGACCCACTTCGCGAAACGGGTCCTTATATCGAACGATTGGAAAATGATGGCGTTAAACTCAAATACATTTTTGAGACTCACTTCCATGCGGATTTCGTTTCCGGGCACGTTGACCTTGCCAAAAAAACAGGGGCCACAATCGTTTATGGTCCAAACGCTGAAACTGCCTATGAATCTTACCAGGCAAAAGATGGTGAAGTTTTTCATGTAGGAAATGTCACCATGACCGTTCTCCATACTCCGGGGCATACCATGGAAAGTTCAACTTTCCTGCTGAAGGATGAACAAGGAAAAGATTATGCCATTTTTACGGGAGATACCCTTTTTCTGGGGGATGTAGGCCGCCCGGACCTTGCCATAAAGCAGGGGGCAATTACCAAAGAAGATCTTGCAGGTTTCCTTTTTGACAGTTTGCGGAACAAGATCATGCCATTAGCTGACGATGTGATCGTTTATCCCGCACATGGTGCCGGCTCTGCTTGTGGTAAGAACCTCAGCACCGATACAGTGGATAGCCTTGGCAACCAAAAAAGAACCAATTACGCTTTGAGAGCGGATATGACAAAGGAAGAGTTCATTAAAGAGGTGACCGATGGTTTGGCTCCTCCTCCCCAGTATTTCCCCAAAAATGCGATGTTGAATAAAACAGGTTATGAAAGTGTTGATGTAGTGTTGAAACGTGGTTCTGTTGCACTCTCACCAAGAGCCTTCGAAGCTGCAGCAGAAGAGCATGAAGCATTGATCCTGGATACCCGTGCACAGGAGGTGTTTGGAAACGGATTTATTCCTAATTCTATTTTCATCAGTCTTGACGGAAGTTTTGCCACTTGGGTAGGTGCCTTAATCGTTGACCTGAAGCAGCCCATTTTGATCGTTGCTACTGAAGGAAGAGAAGAGGAAGCGGTTATGCGACTGGCCCGTGTAGGTTATGACAATGCGATCGGATACCTGAAAGGTGGTTTTGACGCATGGAAAGCCGAAGGAAGAGAAATAGACACCTTACCTTCGGTTGATGCGAAAGGTCTTGAAAAAGCTTATGTTGAAAATAAAGAGATCAATCTTCTCGATGTTCGTAAGCCCGGTGAGTGGCAGGCAGAGCACCTTGCTGCTTCGGAAAACTTTCCATTGGATTATATCAATGCCAATATGAGTGCATTGGACAGGAATAAAACCTACTACGTTCATTGTCGTAGTGGAAACCGTTCGACCATCGCTGCTTCCATCCTGAAAGCAAGAGGATTTAATAACCTTGTAAATGTGCTGGCTAATATAGAAGATTTCGAAAAGACGAACATTCCGAGAACTGAGTATGTTTGTCCATCAACCTTGAAATAAATCATTTTTAGATAAACCAACAGGGCTCCATGATTAAATGGGGTCCTGTTTTTTTTATTTTGTATATTTAGGATTCAATAACAAAGCGTTTTCGATGAGTAACCGATCAGCCACCTTACAAAAAGTATTTCCATTTCTCGAATGGCTTCCCATGACCAAAAAAACATGGAAGGATGATCTGATTGCGGGGATTACGGGAACCATTATCGTTATTCCACAGGCAGTTGCCTTTGCAATGATTGCGGGAATGCCTCCGGTTTATGGGTTTTATGTGGCCATGCTTACGCCAATCATCGCAGCCCTTTGGGGATCTTCCTACCATCTGATATCAGGCCCTACTACTACCAGCTCTATTGTTGTTTATGGGACCATCACTAAATTTGTCCATCCTGAAACAGACCTCGAAACCTATATCTCCCTGGCATTGGTATTGACGACGATGACGGGTTTTATCAAGTTGTTTATGGGGCTTTTAAAGATGGGGAAATTGGTCAATTTTGTGTCCAATACAGTAGTCATTGGTTTTACTGCCGGGGCAGGGATTCTGATCGCCTTTAAACAATTAAAGCACGTTTTTGGATTAAAGATGCCCCAGGGAAGCGAAATTGTTGAAATCCTGATGTACATACCTGAGCATTGGAGTGAGATTAACTGGTATGTTTTTGTCACTGCTGTTTCCACCTTACTCATTGCGATTTTAATCAAAAAATATATTAAGGTGTTAAAGCGCTTTAATATGTTGATAGCGATGCTTGCGGGAAGTATCCTGGCGTTGATTTTGGGGGGAGATTCAGTAGGTATCGAAACGGTGGGTCAAATTCCTTCCCATCTGCCGCCATTTTCAGTCCCCCAGTTTTCATGGGAACGCATCCAGTTATTAATGCCTGGCGCTTTTATTTTGGCACTTCTGGGATTGGTGGAAGCCGTTTCCATTGCCCGGGCCATTGCCTTGTATTCTAACCAACGGCTAAATGTCAACCAGGAGTTTATAGGCCAGGGGCTTTCCAATATCATTCCCAGTTTTTTTAACTGTTACGCGAGTTCCGGATCGTTCACCCGGTCAGGCGTGAATTTTCAGGCTGGGGCAAAAACGCCGCTTTCTGCCATTTTTGCTTCCTTTTTTTTAATGCTTGTTTTATTATTTTTGGCAAATTATGCCGCTTATCTGCCCAAAGCCGCTATGGGGGGGATCATTTTGCTTGTTGGGTATAACCTGGTAGATATCATTCATATCAAACATATTTTCAAGACGAGTAAAAAAGAGTTAATCGTTTTGATGATCACCATTATCGGGACTTTGTTTTTCGCATTGGAGATGGCTTTGCTCGCCGGGATCCTGGCTTCTCTTTATTTTTATCTTGAAAGGACTTCCAAACCCAATATTGCTGTGATGGGATTAAATGAGGACAACAAATACATCAATCTTATTCGGGAGGAAAATCTGAAAGAGGATTTGAATTGTAAAATAATACGAATTGATGGTTCCCTTTATTTTGGTTCGATAGAAACTGTGGCTGAATATTTTCATAAGGCTTACAAAGAAAATGAGGTAAAAAGCATTCTCGTCATGTCCGCTGGCATCAATTTTATTGACTTTGGTGCTGCTGAATGGCTGGCTACTGAAGTCCAAAAATGGAAGAACACACGTGGGGGTATTTATTTCCAGGGGATGAAAGTCGTCAGCCAGGATGTATTGAGAAAAGGAGGATTTTTTAATCAAATTGGTTCGGATGTATTTTTTGCCGATATGGAAACAGCAGTGGACGAAATCAAAAAAAGATGCGAATAGAAATAAGGCCTGCGATGATTGGCATTAGCGAATTAGGTTTACTTCACCTTTGAAAATGACCACCTCACCGCCGATCATTTTGATCTCCGCTGAATAAACAAACACCCCTGGATTCATAGGCTGCCCGTAAAAGTTACCGTCCCAGCCATAAATGTCATCGTTTGGTTGAAAATTATTTTGTTGAAAGACCATTTCTCCCCATCGGTTGAAGATGGAAAAATTAACGACTTCCTCAACCCCTTTACCTGAAAAGATCATGAACAGGTCATTGATGCCGTCATTATTCGGCGAAAATGAGTTCGGAATATACACATTGCTGTTTTTCCTGACAAAAACCGTCAACACATCCATTGCTTTACAGCCGTTTACATCAGTCACACTAATAGTATAGGTAATGGTTACGCCGGGCTGATCCGAAACAGAAAGAGGGCCCAGCTGCTGGAGTGTATTCGGGTTCCAGACGACGGTATCAATCTCGGAAAACAGCCTGTTGACTATGGCCGTTAACTGTAAATCATCCCCAATTTGAATAAAAGGTTCTCCGTTTTCAAAATTGCCGTTAATCTGAACGGTTAAAGGTTGAGGGGCATCAAGGCTAATATTGCTTGACGTTTGGCATCCTTCAGAATCTATGATCAAAAGTTCGTAATCGCCGGAGGGCAAATCTGAAAAAAACGTTTGGGAAACAGGTGGATTACCGTTGAACGAAATAAGATAAGGAGGCGTGCCTCCTGCCACTGAATCCAAACGGATAATTCCGTTGTTTTCTCCAAAACAGGTAATTGGGGTAATGGAGGTATAGGCGGTTAGAAATGATATATCAGAGCTGACCATTACTTCATCCATACTTGTGCAGCCCGTCAGGTTATTGGTTACCGTCAGAAAATATTGATCCGCCTGGTTAACTTCTATCACAGGATCATTAGGATTTTCAATAGGCGTGCCTCCAGCCGAGGTCCATTGAATGTTAATGTCAGATCCAGTACTCGTCTCACCGCTTCCAATGCTTCCTTCATCAATCAAACAACCTAAGGTCAGGTCTTCGCCCGCATCCGCAATGGGTGATTCATTGATAATCAGGCTAACTTCGACCTCGACTGCCGGACAAGGCAGGGGCGAAGGTAAAGTGTAAAGGAACGAATAGGTTCCGGCAGGAGAATTGTCCACAGAAAAAGTTCCTGTGTTGACATTCAGCGCGCCCGGAGGAGAAGGGGGAGTAGAGTGGTCTGACCAGATGCCTCCCGTTTGGTAACCGAGGATGAGATCAGGCAGTAAGACTAACGTATTGAGGCCACTGCATATTTCTTCAGGATCAGTAGAGGTCCCGGCTTCTAATGGCTCATGCACTTCGATATTGATGTCCTCAGGGATTTCAGGGACACAGGCCGGTGCGTTTTGATTTTCTATACTGATGATATGATAAACCGTATTTTGAGCTGGAATAAAGGGTATGCCGATTCCATCTACAATACTTGTGTAAGCAGTCGTATCGTTTCCGGCTGCAATTATTATATTAAAAGTATCACTCCCTGTAATATCAAAAAGGATATTGGTCTGATCGCCAAGACAGAGGTTTTCCTGGTCGGCAGCCCAGTTAAAAATAACCGGTAAGCAGGGCAGGGTAGTGCAGGAAAAAGAAGTCTCGGTATTTCCGCAAAGATTATCGTTTAAAGCAATTAAGGTGAAATCCAGAAGGGAGTCCGGTGTTAAACCTGTTATTAAAACAGAGGTATCTGAGGTCCAGGTGAAATCGAAATTTTGCCCTGTTTCGAACTCATACCCGGCGGCGCCTTGTATCGCTGGCCAGTTCACTTCAATAGTATTTGCCGTGGCATTACATTCAGGTTCCGGGATATTTAGCGGTGCGAATAACATAATGGAATCCATGGTTTCTTCAGAAACACAACCTGATGCTTCCACGGAAAGGGATAAATTTTGAATGCCGGGACTATTCCAGGTGAGTTGAATGGGGCCGGGCCCTGTTGAAGTATTTATAGCAGTTGCATTGCCAAAATTCCAGTTGAAATTATCACTTAGGGATGCGTTTCCTGTATAAACAACCGAAGTGGTGTCGCCCAAACATAAACTGTCTGCGAGGACAAAAGAACTTTCCGGTTGAAGATTTACCGCTATTTGAATGGTATCGGAGTAGAAACAAACGGATTCCTCGTAAATGGCAATGACTTCATTGAGCTGGTTTATTTGCATGGCGTTCAATTCAAATAAACCATTTTGATCGTCAATGATCCCATTCCCGAACCAATAGAAGGTGCCGGTATCTATCCCCAGGCTTTGAGCAAGTTGCAACTGAAGGGTGTCTGTGTATTCAAAGCAAATAGGGGTAATCTCTTCTATTTCAAGGGTTACATCCGGGCATGTTAAAGTGGTACACGAGCCAAAATTGCTTACGGAAGGACATTCATTGGAACTTAACAAAATGACCTCAATGCCGGATGTTTGCCCCGGGAGGAGATTTTGCACCAGGTAGGAAGTGTCCGAAGTTAAATTTCCCGGAGGTCCTTCATTGACAATGACCTGGTATCCCGAAGCTATTGGGTCAAAAGGCCAGGTAAAGAGTATTTCGGTAAGATTGGCTTCGCAATTTATCTGGGGAGGAATAGGCGCGTCCTGGATTTCGATAGGGTAAGAAACGCTGCTTCCGATACATTCAGGATGATCGATTTGCAGGGTAACCACTTTTGAGCCGGGAGTCGTCCAATGAACGGTGAGGCTGTCATTATTGGGAGAATTACTGAGGATGTTTCCTCCGTCAAGTTCCCAGCTTAAAATCGAATCGGTTACATTTGTTCCGGTAAAAACCAGAGGAATTTCCTCCGTAAAACAAGCCGTATCGGGCAGGGAAAAATCAGCAATCGGACCCGGGAAGACCTCGAATGTCAATGTATCATATGCGGTGCAAACATCACTATCCAGGAAAAGATAGACTTCATTCACTCCCAACATTTGATCGTTTATCACCAACTTGCCCTCAATAGAATCAATGATGCCGGGTCCAAACCATGAAATGGAAAAATCACTCAGTGTTTCATCAATATTGTGTTCCAGAGTGATAGTGTCTGTTTGTCCGGGAGCAATGCATACCGGCCCAAAAGGAACAATGGCATCAACATTTTCAGGACAATAGGTGGTGGTGCAGACTGGCAGGGTAATACTGCCCGGGCATGAGTTTGCACTTACTACAACCATTTTAATTCCTATGGATTGCCCCGGGGTTAATCCTTGTAAAAGGTAGCTGGTATCGGAAGTTATTAATCCCAAGGGCCCGTTTATTACAGAGACCACGTAGGCAGTCGAGTGTTCAATGGGGTTCCATTCATAAGAAATGCTGGTGAAAGTTTCTTCACATACAATATTCGGGGTGTCCAGTTTTGGGTCCACCTGTATATTCATTTCGAAAGTATCGGACATACAAACCCCATCAACGATCAGTAATTGCACCAGCCTGTCGCCAGAAGTGTCCCAGTAAATCCTGTATGGCCCTTCGCCTGTTCCGGAAAGGATATTTCCTTCGTCAAAATTCCATTCAAATTGAGCAGTCGGGCCCGCTTCCCCAAAAAAGAGGATGTCAAGGGTGTCCAACTCGCAAATGACGTCATCAGTGAAAAATGTTGCATCGGGTTGCTGAATGACTTGTATCTCAGTGGTCGCAATGATTAAGGTATCCGGATTGCTAAAAGTATAGGTGATAATATGGGTACCGATACCAGCTATTTGGGGGTCGAAAATACCGAAAACGCTATCGGTTATTCCATTTCCGCTCCATGTTCCGGTTCCAGGATCTCCTGTTATGGTTGCAGTAAGTTCAAATGCATTCGTAGAGGGTTTAAGACAAATGGGGGCTATGGAGTCAATACTGACCTCGCTAGTGATTAGATTGGTGGTGGTTGAAAAGAAGTCGGATTCAGAAAGAAAAAAGGTGTTTTTTTTTGAGGTGTAGGGCAGATCAGGAGGTAATAAAAATGGAGCCTCCCAAAATGTCTGTTTCAACATTTTTGATTCACCCTGTGATTTTGAAATTTGTTTCTCATCCGTATGCACAAAGGATAGGCATATAGCCAAAAGCAAAAATGGAAGCGTTAACTTCGTCATACCTGTGAAGAAATTTGTCACAAATTATGAAAATTATCTATATAGAAGATAAAAATTCAATTTTTGGGAAATAATGACTGCCTTATTTGGTTCTTTTTGAAAACAATGCAAGAGCCATCAAGATATTATCCAATTAAAATATAAGGGATGTCCTATGTCAGGCTGTAATCAATAGATCAGGTTAACTTCTCCCATTTTTTTAACCACCCTTCCGTCGGACATTTCAATTCGGGCCGAATAGACATAAACCCCAGCATTGAGCAATTGGCCTTTTTGCCTGCCATTCCAGCCACCCTCCGGGGCATTAGGGAGGAAGTCTTTATTTTGAAATACCAATCCTCCCCAACGATCCACAATGATGAACTCAATTACCTTAACCGCACCCTTTGCGGCGTGAATATAAAAGAGGTCATTAATTCCATCATCATTTGGTGAAAAAGCATTGGGGATGTAAATATCGTCTTCTTTCTCCACGATAACGGTAAGTTCATCGGAGGCGGTACAGCCGTTATCATCTGAAATGGTAACCGAATAAGTTGTGGTGGTTACAGGGGTTATTACCATTTCAAGACACCCCGTACACTGGAAAACAAAAGGATCCCAGATAATGGTGTCAATTTTTTCGGGTACAATATTCGTTTGAACACTTAGAGTTAAACTGTCCCCCAGGCTGATTATCACAGGATTACCGGAGATGCTTGCATTTAATACAGCAGAAAGCTGGCTGGAAGGCTCCAGGGTAAGCGGAAGTATGGTTTCACAACCAAAAACATCCATGGCCGTCAGGGTATAATTCCCTGCTTCCAATCCCTGGAATGCCAGGGAAGAATTGAAGTTTTCTCCGTCAATAGAAAATAAATAAGGCCCGGTACCGCCGCTGACCGATTCGATGGTAATGGCCCCGTCATCGGTTTGATTGCATGAAATAGGGGTAGTGGAGGCCGTAAGGGAAATATCCGAAATATTGGAAGAAACAGTTACCTCGTCTGAGGCAAAACACCCGGTAACAGCATTGATAACATTCAGCGTGTAAACGCCTTCTTCACTAACGTTTAACACAGAAGTCCCTTCACCCAATAGGGAACCGTCTGCTGCCTGCCAGGTAAAGGCCAGATCCGGGTTCGTAATTGATTCACCCAAAGTGACTGTTTCATTGAAACAATCAAGGCTTTGGTCCGGTCCGGCTGTAGCCGTTGGTTCGGGAGCAATGGTCACCGACACTGTGGCCGAAGTCGAAGGACAGGGGGCAATATTTCCGTGGTTGTATTCAAAGAGGTATGTGCCAACCGACTGCCCAAGGGTATTAAAAGTGCCGGCATTGGGATTAAAAGCATTGCCTGAGGAAGGGGAATCAGAGACTTCCGTCCACAATCCACCGGGACTTTCCCCCAGCAGCAGGTCAGATAGCAGAATATTTTGGTTTTCGTTCTGACATAAGGTCATGGATTCTGCTTGTCCAGCTTCCAAATAGGGCGCTACGCCTAGTGTCCAGGAAAAGGATTCACTGCAATCAGTTGCTTCTACGGTATAAATGACCTCATGCAGGCCTGGTCCAAGGAAACCAGGATCAAATTCGACGGCACCAATTTCATTTATGGTCCAGCTTCCTCCCGTTGTGGCGGTGCTGGAGAGCCAGTTGTTTAGATTGACAGGGGCATCCGTTTCACAGAAGAGGCCCGGGTTGTTCCAGGTAGCATCAAGCGTGGTGACTTCAACGGTGACCTCGTCTGTCAAAACACATATTTGCCGGAAGGAAATATCATCCATGGCAAAGTCATTCCCATTGGGCGTGAGGTTGGAGTTAACAATACATATTTCTGCAGAGGTGGTGATCCCTGAATTCCATTGGGCCGCAAATTGATCCCAGGAGCAGGTAGTGGAACTTGCATTAAAAATATCCCCGATGAGGCTTCCATTGATGGAGAATTGCAACTGTGCGGGATTCTCATCTGTCACAGAGGTAATCCAGGCGCTAAAATCATAATCTGTTCCAGGCGCCACGGTTATGGTCTGGCACCAGATATTGTTGGGTAATCCTGAAGCGTTTACTACCATCATATTTCCACCACCGGTATGATCAGAGCAATCATCAAAATGGTTATGCGTATCTCCGGCATTGTCCGCTATCGCGTATTGCCCTTCGTTGGATAACAGTCCTACACCGCCGCCTGTGCCATAGATGTAATCACTGGAAAAACCGGTGTCTCCCTGGCTAAAATCCCCATTGACCACCAGGTTAACCTCCGATAGTATTTCAACAGATAGACTTAATGTTGTAGAAGTCAGGATATTAGCAATGGTGGAAAGGCTGGTTGGATCGGAAAATAGCCCTTGGGGTGACCAGGTAACAGATAAAGGGATCGAAGAAGTTGAGGCATTGAGGGATACCATTCCTTCTTCGCAGAGGATCATATCCACTCCGGCATCAATTGTAAAATCACAGTTTTGAGCAAAGGAAAAAAACGGAAGAATGCTCAGTAAAATGATCTGGAACCAGGCTCTATACATTTGATTAAAGATTATAATAATAAAATTACCCAAGGGTATTCATTATTGTTGAATGACTCATTTTTTTTAATCAATCCGGCTGGCCTTAATTACTCACTATTGCAAAGTTAATCAAAATATTTGATTGAAAAATTGACTATTCAGGCAAAAAATATTAAATTGTGTTCTTCTTCATTTTAATTGTAGCCCAATATTGACCATCACACCCGGGCTGCATTAATTGAATACCTTTCCATAACTACTGTTTGCTGTAAATCGTTTGGAGTTCGTGTTCCTTGATTGAATAGGAATTAATCTCACGGCTAATTGATTGATTAACCTGGATAATTTATTTGCATATGGATAACCTTCAAAACACAACAACGCAAACAGGTACTTTTTTCCCGATTTTTGAATCTCCCCCCGTTAAAACTCCTGTTGATCATCACTTTCGAATACACAAAGAACGACCATTTTTATTCCACGAAAGGGAGACCACGACGGTTCTGGTAGGCGGTTTGTCGCCAACCCATGACTTCCTCTTTGAAGCGACCCTGAACGAGTTGGGAATAAAAGCTAAAATGCTGCCTCCTACCAATCTGGAAGCCTTCCACTATGGAAGGGAATACGGCAATAACGGTTATTGCAACCCTGCTTATTTTACCGTGGGAAACCTGATCCGCTATTTGAAAGGTTTGGAAAAATCGGGGGTGAGTAAAGAGGATATTATTGAAAATAATGTGTTTTTTACGATAGGATGTAATGCTCCTTGTCGTTTTGGAATGTTGGAAACGGAATACCGAATGGCTCTTAAAGATTGTGGTTTTGACGGGTTCAGGGTAATTCTTTTTCAGAATGAAGGGGGATTGAAACAGGAAGTCAAAGGGGATGGGATCAATGTGGATCCTGAATTCTTTTTGGCTACGGTCAATGCTCTTAACCTGGCAGACGTAATCAACGAGTTGACCTATGCCACCAGGCCTTATGAGGTCAATAAAGGACAAACGGATGAGGTGCTGGAACAGGCAAAACGGTTTTTATATGAAAAGCTCAAAAATAAAAAGAGAATTGTTCTCCCTAAACGATGGGACCAGTTTTTGAACCTGTTTCATTTGAGTGAGCCGGTCACTTTTATTGCCCGGTTTTTGGACCAGTTGAGTAGTAATTATTATACCGATGCACTTAAAGAGGTCCGTAAAATGTTTGAAACCATTGAAGTAGATAGGTTTAAAGCCAAAACCACGGTCAAAATAACCGGTGAGTTTTGGGCCATCACTACCGTTGGTGCCGGGAACTTCAATATGTTTGAATTTCTTGAAAAAGAAGGTTCCGCTTTGTTGATCGAACCGGTAGCCTCTCTTGTTCAGTTTTTATTTAGCAAGGGTAAACTCCGGCATGCCAATCGTCGGAAAGTGCTTTTAAAGCAAAACCTGACCCATCGATGGAATCCTGTCACCCGCTTGAATAATTATTTCGCTTATCAAAAGAAAGCCCTGGTCTTGTGGCTTGGAAATCTCCTTTTCAGAAGAGAATACGCCCGTTTATTAAAAGCATTGGGGGGCGATTATCACATGTTACTCGATCAGAATGAACTACAAAAAATTGCAGAACCTTACTACAATATCAATATCGAAGGGGGGGAGGGTTATATGGAGATAGCCAAGAATATTTACTACCACGAGCACTATCTGGCGCATATGGTTTTGAGTTTAAAACCATTCGGATGTATGCCAAGTACCCAGTCCGACGCTGTTCAGGCTTCCGTCATGGAAAGTAACAAAGAAATGATCTACCTCCCCCTGGAAACAGCGGGGGAAGGGGAAACAAATGCCCAGAGTCGTGTATTGATGTCGCTGGGGGATGCCCGGGTAAAAGTAAAAACTGAAATTAATGAAGCCCGGAAAATCGTGACTTCCAGCATGGAGGAAATGAGAACTTACGTCGAAAACCACGCCGAGTTAAAAAATCCGTTATATATCGTTCCGCGACGTAAAGGGGTAGTCAGTATGGCTGCAAACTTTATTTACCATGTTGATGACCTGATTCAAAAAACTCAGAGGACTTGACGAGGAATTATTTTATCGTCATTACTATAGTTTCCATTTCACTCTAAAACTAACCTTATGGAGAACATTAAAATATATATCGGGATAGACGTAGGTTCTACCACTGTTAAAGCGGTGGTTATCGATGCAGTTTCCAAAGAGATCATCTGGCAGGACTATCGGCGCCATGAGACGAAACAGCCGGAGGAGGTATTGTCTTTCCTCAAAAGAATAGAGGCCGAATTTTCGCATGTTCCTATGGATCAAATGCGCATATTTATGACGGGCAGCGGTGCAATGAATATTGCACACCTCATTGGCGCCAAATTTGTCCAGGAAGTAACGGCCGTTTGCCTGGCCGCTGAAAAGCTGTATCCAGAAGTAGGATCCATCATTGATCTGGGAGGACAGGATTCCAAGATCATCATTTTTAAAGAAAATCCACGTACCGGTAAAAAGAAAAAAATTCCGAGCATGAATGATAAATGCGCCGGAGGTACAGGGGCGGTCATCGACAAGATCAATGCTAAATTGGGCCTTTCTCCTACAGCTCTTGGTGAGCAAGGTTATGATGGCGTTAAATTGCATAATGTGGCCGGGAAATGTGGTGTTTTTGCAGAAACTGACATCAATAGTCTCCAAAAACAGGGCATTCAGACCTCCGAGCTCATGGCCAGTCTTTTTGAAGCCATCGTACTTCAAAACCTGACGGTATTGACCAGGGGGCACACGTTACGCCCGCTTGTCCTGTTGCTTGGAGGTCCCAATAATTATATCAGGGGGATCAAGGAAGCCTGGAAGCACCATATCACTCTGATATGGCAGGAAAGAAATTATCCCCTGCCTTCGGATATGGATCCTAAAGAGCTCATTTTTGCCCCTGAAAATTCCCTCTACTTTGCGGCCATTGGCGCGGTAGAATTTGGATTCGAAGAAGAGGAAGACCTTGGAAAATACACTGGAATCGGGCAGCTTGAGTATTATATTAACGAAGGACGTTTGCAAATACGGTCCGGTGTTGACAAAGGGCTCGTGGCATCATCGGAAGAACTGGCAGCTTTTCTTGAAAAATATAACCCTAAACCATTTGTTCCGGCTTCATTTGAAAGAGGCGAAAAGGTTTGTGGGTTCATAGGATTGGATGTGGGGTCTACTTCTACCAAAGCCGTATTGCTCAGCCCGGAGAAACAGGTTTTATTAAAAGCCTACCAGTTATCCAAAGGAAATCCGATTGAAGATACCAAAGAGGTGCTGCATAAAATCCACCAACAGGTAATTTCAGTAGGGGCTTCGCTTGAGGTACTAGGACTGGTGACAACAGGTTATGCAAAAGATGTACTCAGGGAGGTTTTATCTGCCGATACGGCTGTAGTAGAAACGGTGGCCCACACCAATTCTGCCCTGCATTTTTATAAAGATGTCGATGTCATTTGTGATATAGGAGGGCAGGATATCAAAATTATGATGCTTAAAGATGGCAAGGTGAAAGACTTTGAGTTGAACACTCAATGCTCTGCGGGAAACGGGTATTTTTTGCAGGGGACCGTGGAAAGTTTTGGCATACCGGTGGAAAAATATGCAGAAGTGGCTTTCACGGCCCGTCTGAATCCGACCTTCAGTTTTGGTTGCGCCGTATTTTTACAGTCGGATATTGTAAACTTCCAAAGGCTGGGTTGGAAACCAGAAGAGATCCTTGCTGGTTTGGCCGCCGTATTGCCCAAAAATGTATGGCTTTATGTAGCTCAAATACCCAATTTTGCCAAACTGGGAACGAATTTCGTTCTTCAGGGGGGCACGCAAAAGAACCTGGCAGCGGTCAAAGCCCAGGTGGATTTTATCGAATCCCGCTTTGAAGGCAAGACTGAAAAACCCAATATAACAGTGCACGAACATTGCGGGGAAAGCGGAGCAATCGGAGCCGGACTGGAAGCCATTCGATTATGGGAAAACGGGCATAAAACCACCAGCTTTATCGGGCTTGATGCGGTTTCGGGCATTCACTATACCTCTTCGGCCAACGAAGATACCCGGTGCCATTTTTGTAAAAACAATTGCCTGCGAACGTTCATCGAACTCGACCTGTTGCCTCCTCCAGGAATGGAAGGAATTGGGCTATTAAATGGCAATGGGAAAAGCAATGGGAAAAACACCAGGGAAGCGTATCTGCCCATCCAGACAAATGGAATTTTTTCCCAAAATGGGAATGGCAAACACGGATTGCATAAACGCATTATTGTTGGAAACTCTTGTGACAAAGGATCGGTGGAAGATGTAAAGGATATGCGAAGCATCAAAAAGGAAATAGATGCTACTTTAAAAGCTACTCCTAACCTGGTGAATGTGAGCAATAAAAAATTATTTAAAAGTTATGACCCGGAAGGGGTATTTGATCCTGTCCGGACATTTGATTCCAGGCAACGACAGGAAGCTTTTGCCCGAAGGGCAAAATGGAGAATCGGGATGCCTCGCGCTTTATTGATGTATTCCTTTGCTCCTTTGTTCCGGGCCTATTTTGAAAGTTTGGGTGTAAAAAAGGGCAATATTATTTTTTCGGATTTCACCAGTGAAAAGTTATTTAAGGAAGGCGGGAAAAGAGGAACCATTGATCCTTGTTACCCCAGTAAGGTGACCCTTTCTCACGTGCATGATCTGCTTTACGTCCAGCATGAAAAAAGGAAACTGGACATGATTTTCTTTCCCATGATAGGCAACCTGGATGCCGGGTTGAAAGATATGGTAGGAAAATGGGCATGTCCCTCCATTGCTCCTTCGCCTGAATCTGTCAAAGCGGCCTTTACGAAGGAGGGAGATATTTTTGCTGAAAAAGGTATAAAATACGTCAGCCCTTTTATCAATCTGGCGGAACCGGAGTTATTCGAACAACAGATGTATGAAATGTTCAAACCCATTTTTGGACTGACACGGAAAGAAAATAAACGTGCGATTGAAACAGGTTGGAAAATGCTTGAACAATACCGGAATGAAATGAGGAAAGCTTCAAGAACTGTGCTGGATGAGTTGGAGGCCAACCATAAAATAGGTATCGTATTACTCGGACGGCCTTATCATAAGGATCCCGGGATCAATCACGAGATTTTCGATGAATTCCAGAAATTGGGCTATCCCGTGCTGGCCC
Source organism: Lewinellaceae bacterium (assembly GCA_020636105.1). NCBI lineage: Bacteria > Pseudomonadati > Bacteroidota > Saprospiria > Saprospirales > Lewinellaceae > Lewinellaceae bacterium. The sequence goes on along the minus strand of JACJYL010000001.1, from coordinate 922,855 downwards.
AGGATATTCTGCCTTTAGACGACGCTACGCTTGAGCAGGTTTTCGGGGATGACATTCGGTCAGGAAGGATAAATGATCCTATGGAGATTTCTGATGTGTGGAAAAGGTCTCTGAGTTCCAATGTAAATATTAAGTTGTGGGCTGCCAAATTCGTTGCCAGGCACCCCAACCTGGTGGCGTTGGAATTGTCTAGCTTTAAGTGCGGTCACGATGCTCCAACCTACAATGTCATTGAAGAGATCATCGAAACTTCCGGAACTCCGTTTTTTAGTTTCAAGGATATCGATGAAAACAAACCTAAAGGTTCTATAAAACTCAGAATTGAAACGATTGATTACTTCCTCAAGCAGTACCGTGAGCAGGTTTTTGAACACGCTTATTCCACTGAACTGAGCTGATATTTTGACAACATCCAATTGGCACTTATTTTTTATTGCAAAAATATGCATGATATATGTGTCATCTAAAATGTCTTAAAGCGGGTTCTTTTTTCTTTCTGTTTCTCTTTTTGAGTCTTAGCACTTCGGCTCAGCCGGATTGTGAGTTACAGACGGTCAAGGACGGTATTAAAGTATACTCCTGTAAACGTGAAAATTCTGACTTCAATGCCGTAAGGGCCGGGTTTGAGGCAGAAACAACTTTGGCTCAGTATGCTTCCATTGTATTGAACGTGGCAGAATACCAATATTGGAATTATGCGGCTTCTAATCCTTATGTGATCAGAAAGATCAATGAGGAGGAATTGATCTATTATACTGAGGCGAAGGCACCCTGGCCGATTATGGATCGGTTTGTCGTCCTGCATTTGAGTGTAAAAAAGGATCCAAAGACCGGGCACCTGATGGTGAAACTGGAAAATGTACCGGACATATTGCCTGAAAAAAAAGGGTTTGTCAGGATAAAAGAATACTATTCCGTGCTGGAGGTGATTCCCATTGGCCCCGAAAAAGTTAAAGTTAAATATTTCCTTGAGGTGGATCCGGGAGGAGCTGTCCCTGCATGGGTCACCAATCTGGTGAGTTCAAATTTCCCGATAAATACTTTTTCAAATCTCAGAGAAAGGTTAAAATACCTCAATAAGGATCAAGTCACAGATGGTTCAATACCTCAATAAAATGCGTTTTTTTTAACCCTGACAAACTGTAATAATGGATCAGATAAGCAGAATCATTCAAAACTTACAAAGGAAGTTTTTTTACTACAAGCGTAAAGGTTATTACACTTTTATCGGTACCAATGTCCTTAAGATAGTTTTTTTTTACGGATTGGTTATTGTGGCCTTTATTCTATTGGGAAGGTTTTTACTGGATTTTGACCAGTTGTACCAGGGGGCTATTGATAAATTTACGAATATTGAGGTCCTGTCCATTTTTTTTGTCTCCGAAGCCATTTTAGGCCCTCTTCCCCCCGATATTTTTATGCTTTGGGCAGGTAAATTTAATTCGCCGGTATTTATGCTTACCCTGCTGGGGGTGCTGTCCTATATGGGAGGTGTGATTTCCTATAAGATTGGTACCTGGATCTCAGGTCGCCCTAAGATCAAAGCATTTACCGAAAAGAGATTGGAAAAATATATTAACCTGACCCGAAAATGGGGCGGTGCCTTTATCACTATTGCTGCCCTTTTTCCTTTTTCTCCTTATGCCACGGTGGTGTTGGCAGTATCCGTATTGAAGTACCCTTTCAGAATGTTATTGATTTTTGGATTGTTCCGGATTGTGAGGTTTGTGGTCCAGGGCATGTTGATGATCCACCTGATTGATTTGGGATTTTAAAATATATATGCCATGTATAAAATATTATCATTGGATGGTGGAGGAAGCTGGGCGATACTTCAGTTATTGACTTTAAATGAACGTTATCCGGGGTGGTCAGGTCATCAGGTGTTGAAGGAATATGACCTTGTCATAGCCAATTCCGGGGGAAGTATTGTTTTGGCAGCTCTTGCCGAGAACTGGCCGCTGACGCAGGCCCTTTCTCTATTTGAAAACAGAGGAATCCGGGAATCCATTTTTAGCAAGAATCGTTTTATGGAGCGTTTCTTTCCTACGGATTATACCCGGTTATTTGGTGCCTTCGGGCCCAAATATAGTGCTAAAAGAAAAGGAGAGGCCTTTAAACGGCTGTTTCCCGAAATTGATAAACGCCAGATGTGTGAGCTGCCTGAATTTATCGGAAAGGATCAATTGAGGATCGTCGTGTGTACTTATGACGCCCTGAATAACAGGGCCAAATTTTTTAAATCTTACGGGTATGAAGAAGGAGATGAATGTTTTGACTCTATCCGACTGACACAAGCCATCCACGGTTCTTCCAATGCGCCGATTCAGTATTTTGATTTTCCAGCCAGGTTTAAAGCCAAACAAACCGAGGTTTTTTATGAGTTATGGGATGGGGCTTTGGGTGGTTTTAATAATCCCGTTGTTGCCGGAATAATTGAAGCGATAAAACTGGGTGTTCCTAAAAGTGAAATCAGTATTGTGTCGCTTGGTACGGGA